>SFOB01000069.1 GCA_004554075.1 Treponema sp. | reverse complement strand
CTGCATCTTTAATTCTTCCCTGAGGATATTCAGAAGGATTATCAATATACATGTCTTCGCCATTCTGAAGGTGAAGAAGATAGCGTACCGACGGTGCAGTAAAAATTACAGCCTGGTCAAAGTCTCTCTCAAGACGTTCCTGAATAATTTCAAGATGAAGAAGTCCAAGGAAGCCGCAGCGGAAACCATTACCCAGGGCAAGAGAATTATCCTTTTCGTAAATCAAACTTGCATCGTTGAGCTTGAGTTTTTCCATACTGTCTTTAAGCTCTTCGTAATCATTTGAATCCATAGGATAGATTGAAGAATATACAACTGGTTTTACTTCCTTAAATCCAGGAAGAGGTTCTTCTACTCCATTTTCAACAGATGTAATTGTATCACCAACTTTTACATCACTTACAGTTTTAAGACCAGAGATAATGTATCCAACGTCGCCAGCTTCAAGTACTCCGGTTTCTTCATAGTTGATTTTAAAGATACCACACTGCTCTACCTTGTACTGAGTGTTAGTACTCATCATTTTGATAAGGTCACCAGTCTTAAGGCGGCCTTCCATAACGCGGACATGAACAACAACTCCGCGGTAAACATCATAGTGACAGTCAAAAATCAAAGCGGCAAGTTTACCGTTAGGGTCTCCTGTAGGAGCCGGGAACTTTGTAACGATTGCTTCAAGAAGCTCGTCAATTCCCTCGCCTGTTTTAGCGGAAACACACATGGCATCGGCTGAGTCAAGACCAAGCTCATTATCAATCTGATTCTTACATGAAGGAATATCTGCTGAAGCAAGGTCAATCTTATTGATTACAGGAACCATTGTGAGGTCATGTTCAAGAGCCATATACATATTTGAAACAGTCTGGCTTTCTACACCCTGAGTTGCATCAATCAGAAGAAGAGCACCCTCGCAGGAAGCAATGGCACGGGAAACTTCATATGAAAAGTCTACGTGGCCCGGAGTATCAACAAAGTTTAATTCATAGTCATTACCATCTTTTGCATGATAAGGAATTGTAACGGCCTGGCTTTTAATTGTAATACCGCGCTCTCGTTCAATATCCATATTGTCGAGAATCTGGTTCATCATTTTGCGGTCATCAATAATTTTTGCCTTCTGAATCAGACGGTCGGAAAGAGTTGATTTACCGTGATCTATGTGTGCAACAATACAAAAGTTGCGCTTATATTTCATTTCAGTCATTTTTATATGCTCCCGAATTAGAAGTAGTAAGGGCTGTCAAAGCTTGCACCAAGATTAATTACAACATCAAGGAAAGCCTTTTTCTTTCGCTTTGTGGAAAGTGAAGTAATAATCACTTCGCTTTTCTGATCAACTGCAACACCATTAACAGTTACAGAATCGTTTTCAGAAAAACTCATTTCATCAGCCGAGCTGCCCGGAATAATTTTTTCTATTCTATACGAATTTTTGTTTGTTGTCGATGAAGGAATAAGCTTCATTCCAAAAAGAGGAATAAAAGAGCTGGTAATCAAATCTGAATCAAAGACAGTCAAAGAAGGATGCTCAGGGCGTCTTTCAAGATAAACAAGACATTTCTTTTCTTCTCCGCCTGCACTTATATATTTACATTCCAGAATTGTTTCTGTTTCATAAGCCATCATAAGGAAGTTAAAATCATCTAGAGTAGTAATCTTTTTTCCGTCCAGAGAAGTAATTACATCTCCTGCAACTAATCCAGACATAAAACCAGAACCACCAGGAAGCACATACTGAACTTCAAGACCAAGCTTTTTACCTGCTTCACGTTTAGTGTTTCCAAAGCAGGCAATCCATGGATGAATTATTTCTCCACGGCCATAAAGATAAATCAATTCCTGCTTTAAGTATTCAACCGGAATGGCAAAGTTCAAACCCTGCAGCTGCAGAAGCCCTGCAAAAACGATTGCCTGTACTTTAAGATTGCTGTCGATTAAAGGACCACCAGAGTTACCAGAGTTTACAGCCGCATCAATCTGAAAAACATTTCCTAAAGCAAGAAGCTTACGGTCAAAAGATGAAACAATACCGGATGTAAGCGTTCCCTCCAGGCCTACCGGTGTACCAATTGCAGAAATCTTATCGCCTATTTCAAGGTCACTGCTGGAACCAAGATTAAGAACGTAGTCAGGTGTAATTTCAACTTTTAAGAGAGCAAGGTCCAGTAAAGAATCATAACCAATAACCTTTGCCGGAATCTTTGTAATATTATCATCAGAAAGTTTTATATAAAGACGTGAATAACCTTCATATTTAGGATTTACCATTGAATCAATTACATGATAATTTGTTACGATATATCCGCGCTCATCAATAAAGAATCCCGAACCAATTACTATATCAGCATAGCCTGCCCCGTTTTTAACCTTAACACCACGGTCCACCCAGACAGTTACCGCAGCTTTCATACAGTCAGAAATTTTTGCAGGGGCTTTGGTATTTTTACCAGAGCCCGGAATATCCCCGGAAGCAAGGGATTCAAGCTGATTATAAGTATACTTTTGAGATTTCCATTCTGGCTTTACTGCTTTAAGAGACTTATAATAATTTTTTGCACTCAGATAGTTTTTATCTTCTACTGCAGCGTCCAAACGAACTTCTATATTTTCAATACATTTATCAATAACTTCCTGACGGCCCAAAAGGCTTGCCCTCCACAAGGCCCGTACAGGCTCAGTTTCAAGAAATTTATTTATACGCTCAATTTCATTATGAACAATATCTTCATCAGAATAATTCAAAGCCTCTGGAACTGAATCCGGCTGGCGGATACTTCTGCAGGAAAAACAAAGCAAGACAGAAGAAATTATAAATAAAACAGAGAAAGACTTTTTTATTTTCTGCATATTATTCAGAAGCTCCTTCCTCTAAGGGAATTGTTGAAAAAGGAACTGCCCGGCAATAATATGAAGATCCAACTTTTATAACGGAAATTCGTTTTTCTTCAAAATTAAAAATATCAATCTTCCCCTGCTCCAATCCTTTAGAAACAAATTCAAGCACAGAAGTCTCATCATCAGGACTTCCTTTCTGATCTATCCAGTAAATATTTTCAGCCTGGCCTGCATAAACCATAACCTCAGAACCATCTGCATTCATTTTTACAGGAACGCCATCTGCAAGAGTAAGGGAAAGAGTCTGAAGTCCGTTAGAATCAAAATAGAGAGTTTCTTCAATCAGAGACTCGCCTTCCTTTTGAGGATAGCGGATATACTGGCAGTCTGGTAAGCCGTTATCATCATTATCCCAAACAGTAACCTTTCCACCATATTCCAGATATTCTTCGCTGAACTCGCTGAAGGTATTTGCATTGCTGTCTATCTGAATTTTGCGCAGGTACAAATCAGAGCGCCCATCTATAAAATTAAAGACGCTTGAGATAATGCGGCTGTTTTCTTCTGTTTTGAGGCCGTCCTGAGAAAATGGAATCTGCGCATAAAACTCAGTAGTCTCAAAGCTTCCGTCATTATCATAATCTACATAACGAACAAGAGCTTCTTCGTTTGAAAAATCACAGTAGGCATAGCGTTTATTGTTTTCATAGAATTCTGCAAATACAATATTTCCGCCAGAAAGAGTATAAACAATTTTTGCATCATCACGCTCTGTAACAGGAAGATCAAAACTTGAAGCTTTGTCTATAAGTTCCTGAGGAAGAGGAAGTGCTATCTCTTTTGAAATATAAGGAACATAAAATTCTGCACCAAGGCGGGCAAATACATTGTCAGTAACAAAATCAAAAGGAGAAAAAACAAAGTCATCATGAAGGAAGTTGAAATTCAAATCAGTATCTGAATATGCAACTTTTGAAATACGCGGATAGGTATCATAGAAAAACTGAACTCTTCTTGAATTGAAATAGATAAAAGTTGGAGCTCCGAAATCGCAGGAAGAATAAAGCTCGGTTTCTCCGTCATTATTGCCGTCATATTTAATATACTGAGGACGGCCGTTTTCATACTGAACTACAAACTCATACTGCAGGTCCATATTTTCATCTATATAAAGTGTACCAGTAAATTCTGCAAGGGCATGGGCAGCACGGTCAATAACTTCTTCGTCTTTAAGAAGTGCCATAAAGGTTTCCAGAAGATCCAGAGAGAACTCAGAACCGGCAGCGCCAAAGAACATATCAAAAGCTTCACTTTCTGTGTAAATGCCGGCACGAAGAGCAGCAATTGCAAGAAGTTCACTCAAGTTTTTATTTTTTGCATCAATTGCCTTTATAAGACGAAGTCTGTCTTCACCACGAGCAAAAGAAGCAGCCATAACTTCAAGCTCCTGATTTCTGTTGGAATAATCCGGGAGCTTAACAATATATGAATCTGCAATTGTACTTACAATTTGTGGGATTTTATAAGTTATTCCATCTCTTTCAGCCTGATTCATAAAGAGAGATTCAAACATAAAAAAGATTTCAGGAAAACGCTGATCAGAAGGATATACACGGCGGTCACTGTTGAGTCTCTGGCGGGCATTGCTTAAAGACTCCTGAGTTCCCATACGGTAATAATTTTTAATACGGATAAACTCAGCATCTGCAGAATAAATAAAAGGTTCGCTGTCCAGAGCAGAAAGAGATTCTTCATAAAGACCTGTATCAGAAAGAAGGTCTGCAATAAAAATGCGGGCACCATTTTTTGTGTATCCGGCCCAGCTTGCTCTTTCAAAGGCAGAAGAAATCAAACGAAGGGCATCGGCTTTTGTACCACCAAGATTCAGCGAGGCAGCAGCCTTTATATAATATAAATCAGAAATTGAATTATCATAGGAAAGTCCAAGCTCTGCCTGACTCAAGGCATTCTGCCAGTCGCCTGCAACCAGGCAGCTTTCTGCAAGCTTAAGGCAGCGAAGTGCTGTATTTTTATTTGCGGCTGCAGCAGAATTCTGAGCAAAAGCAGCAAAGGTAATTCCTAAAAACAAAAAAATAGCAAGAGAAGACTTTTTCATAACTTTACAATCCAATCCTTATATCCTAAAAATCCTGCGAGAACAGCTTTTATTCTCTGAGATTTATCATCCAGTAACTGAATTACAGGAACAAGACTCTTTCTGGAAGCGGCTACATGCCAGTCAGAAAGAATATCAAAAACTTTTTTTTCTGAGCCGTCGGCGCAAAGAACCGTATCTCCGGGAGAAATGCTTCTTACACAAAAAGGAAGAGACACATCCTCAACAAAGCAGCCTTCGCCGATGCTCACAGAAACAAGATGCTTTTTATCCTGTTCTCTATAATTAAAAACACTCAAGGTCCCAAAAGGAAACTCAAATGTTCCAGTATTTTCTATTATATCAGAAAAAAACAAATCCGTATTGCTTTCTGTATGTTTTTTTATGAAAAGCTTATTTTTTTCTTTTATAATGTCTACAGAAGCAAAACGCTTGGTAAAGGATTCATTCTGTGAAATTACCCGTAAAACTTCTTTTATAAACTGATGAGGAATACGGCCGCTTTCCCCCGCTTTATTGCAGGCAGAAAGAAGAAGACGGCGCTGAATTGCTGCAGGAGCCTTCAAAAAATCTTCCAGAGGAATCTGCACGCAATCCCCTCCCGTAAGAGAAATTTGATTTACAGAATCACAAATAAAATCTGCATCCTGGCAAGCTTTTTCCGCCCCCGCAAGAAGAGCAGACTTCCAGCCTTCAAAGTTTTCATCCAAAAAAGGAAGCAGCTTAAGGCGGATTTTATTCCGAAGATAATCTGTATCAAAGTTAGTTTTATCTGTTCTCCAGCTGAAACCCCGGCTGCTTACATAGTCTTCAATTTCTTTTCTTGTAATTCCAAGAAGAGGCCGGGTCAGAAGACATTTGCCAGAATCCAGCATACGGCTCTCTCTGATTCCAGCAGCAGCCTCAACCGGGCTTCCCTGCATAAAACGCATCAAAAGAGTTTCCAGCTGGTCATTCTGGTTATGAGCTAAACAAAGGGCATCAAGTTTGTGAGAAGCAGCAAAAGCTTCAAACGCCTTATAGCGAAGGTATCGGGCAGCTTCTTCAATTCCACCGCCCCTCTCTTCTGCGTTCTTTTCTACCTCGCCGCGTTTCAGCTCAACAAGTTGGCAATCAATATCCAGCCCCTGATCCCGCAGCTTTTCGCAAACTTCAAGAACATAAGCTGCGTCCCCTCCACTTTCAGCTTCAGGGCGGATATTATGATTTACAGTAATTACATACAGGGGGGAATATAATTTTGAAAGAGTAAGCAGAAGAGAAACAGAATCTGCCCCGCCGGAAACAGCAGCCCCAATACAAGGCTTTTCTGAAACAGCAGTATTTTTTAAGATATTGTCTAAACTCTTTTTAACTCTTTCTTCAAACTCACACATAAAAAAAGGCCGCTCCACAAAAGTGGAACAGCCTTTATTATACACCAAAACCCGCGAATTAGCGAGTGCTCAGGAATTAACCACGAGCTGGAGATACAGTAACGAGTGGGAGTTCAGCGCTTGTAAGAACTTCAACCTTGCTGTCAAGCTTGAGATCCTTTACGCGGAGAGCTTCACTAACATTGATTCCAGAAATATCTGCAGTGATTGTTTCTGGGAGGTCTGCGATAGCAGCCTTGATTTTGATTTCGTTATTGCGTTCTTTCTTGAAACCACCCTTAAGAACACCAGCGGGAGTTCCTGTGTAGTGGATCTTGATTTTCATAACGAGTTTTTCGTCTGCATCTGGTGCAAAGAAATCTGCATGAAGAACTTTGTCGTTGCGGATGTTGTACTCAACGTCCTTGATCAAAGCGAGTGATTCTTTTCCATCAACCTTAAGTGTGATAGAAGTTGTTGGAGTGATTGTTCTCCAGATCTTGTTGAATTCTACTTCGCCAACTTCGATAGATGTAGCCTCGCCCTTTGAATTGTAAACAACGGCAGGGATACGTCCTACTTTGCGAAGATTTTTAGCAGCTGTTTTACCAGTAGCTGTACGAAGTTTTGCTTCGAGTGTCTGCTTACTCATTTTCTTAAAGCTCCTTATATCCTTTAAAATGTTTGACTATATTAACAGAAAATGAGATTTGTTTCAAGGCTTCTGGAGGCTCCCGGCTGCTTCGCAGCCGGTCGGGCTTTCCGTGGCTCCGGCTTTCGCCTCCGAAGCCGCCTTCGGCGTCTTTTCGCTCCGCTCACCACTCCAATCCTTAGCCCGGGGAGTTTTTTTTATTACCGTCATTGAGAGCGAAGCGTGGCAATCCAGATGTTTTTCGTATAGCGGTAGTCTGGCCTTTGGAACATCCCCGGCTCATAGTCGACAGGATTCGCCGCGACGATCGTGCACGTCCTGTGCACTCCCTCTGCGGCGCCTTCACTCGTTGGCCTCCCCCTCCTGGTTCGGCCTTCTTAAAAAGCCTGCGCCATTGCTCGGCTTTTTAAGAACCACTCGTTTCGGTTCGAATCCTGTCGACCCAGCTTTTATCTTCTAAGGTAAAAAAAAAAGAGTTTCCTGTTATTTTCAGAAAACTCTTTTTTATGCTGGGTCGACAGGATTCGAACCTGTGGAATGACGGCACCAAAAGCCGTTGGCTTACCGCTTGCCGACGACCCAAAGATGTCATCTAGTATATAATATTTTAGTCGTCTGGGGAAGTACCTGTTTCTACGTGACCAGCGTTGTATTCTGCGAGGATTTTGTCCTGCAGCTCGGTACGGAACTCTGGGCTGATTGGATGGGCTACATCCTTGTATTCCCCGTTAGCAGTTTTTCGGCTTGGCATTGCAATGAACAAGCCGCTCTTGCCTTCGATAATTTTTACATTGTGAACAACAAAGCAGTTATCAAAAGTAACTGTAACATAAGCTCTAAGCTTACCTTCGTCCTCAACCTTTCTAATTCTCAATTCGGTAATCTGCATAAATCATCTACCTCCGCAAAATTACACCGCAAAACTATAATCTTATACAGTCCGCGCTAATTTACAGTTCCAAGAACCTGTCAGCTCCTTTACTGCAGATTCAGCCTCTTGCCTGGAAGAGAATATCCCAAAAACCGTGGACCCCGAACCTGACATTTCGGCATACTCACAGCCAAGGGCTCTTAAAGCCTCAATTGCTCGCCCTATGTCTTTATACTTTGCAGAAATCACGGGCGTAAAAGTATTAATAAAAGTCCAGTTTTCCGGCGGCCTTCTGTAAACCAGCTCTAGCTCATCAAATTCAGGACTTATCAAAACATTTCCACAGGTTAAAGCCTCATCCACAAGAGCATACGCTTCTTTAGTGGAAGAGCTTACCTCAGGAAATATTAAAACCAGGAAGAGATCATCTCGCCCATGGATTTTCTTTACGACTTCTCCGCGACCAGAAACCAGAGCACAGCCCTGTCCTTTTTCATCGCAGTGCATAAAGAAGAAAACATCGCTTCCAGTCTCGGCCGCGATATTATCCAGCTCGCTGTCAGATAACCTTACGTTACAAAGCCTCTCAAGCATACGAGTTAGTGCTGCTGCATCTGAAGAACCACCGCCAAGTCCGCCTCCGGAAGGAATCCCTTTCTTAAGCTCAACTCTGACACCTGGTACTTCGCAGCCCACTGTTTTACAAAATGCGTTGTAGGCCTTTGTAAGAGTATTATTCTCAGGCAGTTCCATGTCACTGCAATGCACGATACAGCCTTTTTCAGCCGTAGTCGTCAAAGACAGCTCATCGTATAAATCAACCGTCTGGAAAATACTCTCAATGCCGTGAAATCCGTCTGCACGTCCGGGAAGAACCCGAAGACCAAAATTTACTTTTGCATACGCCCAGCCAGAAATTTCACGTTCCATTAATATAATTATACCCTACTTTGACGAGTAGTCAAACTTTTTCGATTTTTGAGAAAAAGCAAAAAACTATAAAGTTTTGTTATTTAAAAGTCTTAAAATGATTCTTGTTTGAAAAAATACTCTCCTGAGATATAATTAAATTGATAAAACTATTTTGGAGAAAAAGTATGAAAAAAAATGTATATCTTTCTGTAGTGCTTACACTTGCCTGTATATTTTCAATGGTTGCCTGTAAGAATAATTCCGAGGAAACTGAAGTATTTAAGCGTGGTGAAATAGCCCTGGAAGCAATTACTATCGGTGACAAAACTTTTAAAAAAACAACAGAAGTTTATGTTACTGGCAGTAATGGTATTACAATTAATGGTGCTGCTCCGCGATTTAAGGATGAAACACTGAATGAAAAAGAAAAAGGCGTTTTTGTTGAAGGTAGAACTGTAAGAATCAGTCCATTTATTATGAGTAAGTATGAGGTAACTCAGGAACTATATGAAGCGGTTATGACGGGGAATCCCATGAATCTTCATGCGACTCCATTTAATTTTAAATCAGGGGCAGCTGATGGAGAAGTGCAAATATATCGTCCGGCAGAATGGATAAGTTGGTACGATGCTGTATATTTTTGTAATATTCTAAGTGAAAAAAGAGGACTTGAAAAAGTATATACAATCACAGTCCCAGAAAATGACGGAATAGTAAGTGGTCATATAAAAACAGCTACAGTAGAAATGGATATAACAAGGAATGGATACAGACTACCTACTGCTGCTGAATGGGAACTTGCAGCACGTGGAGGAGATTCTAATGCTGAAGCATGGTGGTATGAATATAGTGGACAGGCATTGGGAGATGATGTTTTATATAATGCAAAAGAAAACCCATATTTAGACGAAGTTGCCTGGACTCAAGATAATGGTAATTGGAAGACTCATGAGGTTGGAATAAAGAAAGCTAATACACTAGGAATCTTTGATATGTGTGGAAATGTTTATGAGTGGTGTTGGGATTGGAGTTTTAGCAACGATGATTTAACCAATTCAGATTCGTTATATATGATTGATGGTATAGTTACTAATCCACAAGGTCCTGTTTCAGGAGAAAAAAAGACTGGAAGAGGTGGAGGTATAAATAATAAAACGGGGGCAAGAAGTTTTCATGTACTACACTATGCTAATTCAAATGCAAATACTACAGGCAGAAACATTGGTTTCCGCCTAGTCCGCACGGTAAAATAAAGTAAAACACTCGGGTTAGGGATTGGAGTGGTGAGCGGAGCGAAAAGACGCCGAAGGCGGCTTCGGAGGCGAAAGCCGGAGCCACGGAAAGCCCGACCGGCTGCGAAGCAGCCGGGAACCTCCAGATCTCCCCCTCCTACTCTCGCAATTCCTTACAAAGATTTCAAGATAAACGTAAAATTTTCAAGATATTAACCTTAAATTCTATTTACTTTTTAGGCCTTATCAATTATATTGTTTGAGGTGAGTTTATAGTCAGTAGAAAAAACGAGGCGGGGTTTTTATGTTTGCTGATTCAGATTATGAAGAATTGAGTATGTCATTTTCATACGGAGATGATTTCGACGATGATTATGATGAGGATTTTGATGACGACTTCGACGACTACGAAGAAGACGACGAAGCTCTTGATGAATTCGATGATGATGCAGACTTATATTACGACGACGTTTTTAAAGAAGAAGAGGACGTAGACGAACCTTACGATGACGTTGAAGAAGAAGACGGTTATGGTTCATACCGCGACCGCTTCCAGGATGAAGAATAAGACTAATATAGCAGAACCGTTAAAAAACGAGCTGCGGCAGCGGGTCGTTTTAGGTTCTACCACAAAACCGTCTCAGAGGCGAGACTAGCGAGCCGACTGTTTTAGATGTCCGGGTCAAGCCCGAACATGACATACCCCACCAAACATTACATATCACAAAGAATTCAAATCAACCAGTTCATATCCACTATCAAGCAGGGCACTTATAAGCAGGGCCACATATTTATATAGTGGACGGGAATGATTACTCTGTGAAAATCCGCCTACAACTGAAACTACCCCACCGTTAGACTTTTCAAGGCCCTGGCAGAATTTCTTTATAAGCTTTTCTGGATCCATATCCGGATTTGTAAATTCTGAAACATCGGAACAGGCAGTTACATAAGTATAACCGGCATTGCCTCCGTAGGTAATCAGTTCCGGAGAAACAGAGTAATATGGTGCATGCCAGAAAAGTGTGAGTTCTGTTCCTGTGCAGGCATAAAACTCGTCTTCGTTACGGGCAAGACCACGGCGTACAAAGTCTTCATTAATTACAAAAGAGTTTTCAGTAAGGTTAGCAGTTGTAAAGAACATTGAAGCACAAAGATGACCGTTTGTAACAATCTGTCTGGTTTCTGCAGGATAACGGCGGATAAACTCACCATTTATAAAGAAGCTTCCCTTTGCATTAAACTTTTTGAGTTCTGAAAGAATCAGAGGAAGACCATCTGCATTATCATAAAGTTCAAAAGCAAGGGCTACCTTTTTCTTTTCAGGAGCTTTATGAGTGCTTTCCTTATAAAGAGGATTTGTAACTGCTCTTTTGCTCAGGGAGCGGACATAGAGGGCATTGTCATAGTTTTTATTTGGAGTTGTTCCAATAAATACCCGGTAGCGGCCGTTCTGTTTTACAGGTTCAAAACTTCCACTGAAATCAATCTTAGACCAGGTTTTATTTTTTGAATTGAATCTGTAGTAGTTTGTATTTCCTGTATCTGCAATAATTGAATAATTTGAAATATCCCAGTAGCCGGCATTCACAGAAGAAAGAGTTATTGTCTCTGACTTATTTGTGTAAATATTCCACTTACGGATACTCTTTTCTCCGCCAACGTAGAGATTTGAATTGTCTGTCCAGATTGCAGAAACAACCTTTTCTCCGCTGAGGACAGCAAGGCGCTTCCAGGTATTAATGTCATATATATAAACTGTTGAGCCCGCAAAGAAAGCGGCCTTGGTTCCATCTGGTGAAACAAAAGGCTTTCCTGAATCTTCAATCTCAAGAACATGCTGAGCCTGGGAATCTAATTTATAAACAGATCCCTTTTCCTTTATGCCGTCAAAAGGAAGCTTTTCCTGCCAGAGGACAGGCTTTCCAGCCGCATCCCAGAAAATATAAGAAGCAACAAGAGAAGCGTTTGATTCTGTATAAGGACGTGAATAAATAACATCCATGTAATCGCAGGAAGCAGAACGCACAACAAGGTAAGTGAATAATCTGCCGTTCTGAGTTACTACTGCTGAAGTTACTTCACTGTTGCAGCTGAATTTATCTGTAAGAGGATTAAACTGGAATGGGAAACGTCCCATTGGTTTACCCTGCCCTATGATTCCTGAATAAAGGCCGAGAGTATAAAGCTCTTTTGTATTGATTTTATAAAGAAGATAATCATCTACATAAGCAAGGAATTTTGAAGAAGCCCAGTGCACAGAATTGATTGTACCGCGGCCGATTTTTCTGTAGCGCTCGTCTATTTCAACTCCGCGCAAAACTGCATCCGGATTACAAAAGTAAACACCATTATTTTTTTCGTATACAAGAACAGTGCTGTCCGGAGCCCATTTCACAGGAAGATCTTCATAAGAATTTAAGACACCTTCGCAAAGCACGACGCTTTTTCCGGTTTCTGTGCTAACCAGCATAAGATTTCCGGAATAAATTGAAGTGCGCTCTATGCGGCAGAAATATTTTCCATTTGGGCTTACAGCATAAGGAACAACCGGTACAATATTTTCCGGCATA
>SFOB01000201.1 GCA_004554075.1 Treponema sp. | reverse complement strand
CTAAGTTCGAAGAGACTGAGTTTCTGGTTATTTCTCTTGAACTAATTTTTGGTTTTTCTCGGTGGACTATCTGTGGCTAATTCAGGCGAACTCTAATACAAAAAGCGTAAGGCGGCTCACGGCCGTTCAGAAATCTGGCTATGATGAAGTGTCAGAAGAGACTTTGGCGAACCTGCCCTTCTAGTGCCAAATGGCACTAATACAAAAACAGTGCCATTTGGCACTCTAACTTTTTACAACATGAGGAGTACAGAATGAGAGAACAATACTTTATTGATGTATTAAATCGGTTTGATACAGATGAAAGATTTGCATTGGAAAAATGCGGATATTTCCCAGATGATAAACTTGAGGGAAGACAAAAAGAGATTTTTGAGTACGAAAGAAAAAGTTTACGTGAAAAAATAGCCGCAAATCTGAGTAACATTAAAAACTGGAACAAAAGTAATTCAAGTGGCGTTCCGCCAAGATTTGCAGAATGTTCATTCTTCAATTTTGAATGCCGGACAGAAACTGAAAAAAACATTTATCAGAAGGTGTGTAATTTTGTAAGTCAGGAAGGCAATGAAGGAGTTCTTCTAATGACCGGAGCCAAAGGAACTGGAAAAACACATCTGGGAGCTGCAGCAGTTCGAGATACCCTTGGTCGTTATATCAGCATGGAAGATCTGATTTACAAAACGGAGAGGAAACCGCAGAGAGAAAGAGGATGAGAGAGATAATTTTTTTATAAAAATTGTCAACTTTTATAAAATGTACCTGCTTCTTATAATTAAGATTAAAATTACAAGGAGATTCCAGATATATGGGAACAATTATTTTTCTTTCAGTTATTACAGTTTTGGTGTTGGTTGGCATTGTATTGTCTATCGTTCTTATTAAGAAAAGCAAGAACTCTGATTCTGGCATAATTTCTGATAAGCTTGGTATTTATGAAAAAAAACTTGAGATATATGAGAAAAATCTCAAAGATGAATTTGCATTAAATCGTAAAGAGACTTCAGAATCTACTGCAGCATCACGCAAAGAAAATACAGAAACTTTAATGAATTTCCAGGATTCTATTAATGGCAAGTTCGATACTCTGACAAAAAATACGCAGGATTCTATGACAAACAGCCTAACTAAGTTTATGGAGGCTTTGTCTACTCGGCTGGATACGCTTACAAAGACAACCCAAGATACTTTGAATTATCAGCAGCAAACTGTTCAATCAAGCTTAAAAAATATTCAGGAAAGTAATGAAAAGAAACTTGAAGAAATGCGTGTTACTGTTGATGAAAAACTTCAGTCGACTCTTGAGAAACGTCTTACAGGTTCATTTGAAATTGTTACCAAACAGCTTGAAGCAGTTCAGAAGGGACTTGGCGAGATGCAGAATCTTGCAAGTGATGTTGGTGGATTGAAGCGTGCACTTACAAATGTTAAGACGGCCGGAGGCATGGGAGAAATTCAGCTTGAAGCACTTCTTAGCCAGATGCTTTCGCCAGAGCAGTTTGTTAAGAATGCACATCCAAATCCAAACAACTCTAAGAAGGTTGTTGAGTTTGCGGTAAAAATTCCATCTAAAACTGCAGATGATGAATTTGTGCTTTTGCCAATTGATTCCAAATATCCGGCTGCTGTTTGGGATAAGCTTACTCTTGCATATGATAATGCTGACAAAGATGAGATTGAATCTCAGAAGAAGTCTTTGGTTACAGATATTAAAAAGATGGCAAAGGATATAAAGGAAAAGTATATCGAAGTTCCGTATACTACAGACTTTGGCCTTATGTTCCTGCCATTTGAAGGTTTGTTTGCCGAAGTAATGCGCGTTCCTGGTCTTTTTCAGCAGATTCAGGATGAATACAAAGTTACGATTGCCGGCCCTACAACACTTGGAGCATTTCTGAATAGTTTACAGATGGGATTCCGTACACTCGCCATCCAGAAGGAGACGTCTAAGGTTTGGGATTTACTTGGTTCTGTAAAGACTGAGTTCGGCAAGTTTGGTGATGTACTTGCAGCAACAAAAAAGAAACTTGATGCAGCATCTACAGAAATTGGTAAAGCAGAAGTACGTTCAAGAGCTATAGAAAAGAAGCTTAAGAATGTGGATGCACTTCCAACAGCAGAAGCAGAATCTGATACACAGGCCTTGCTTGATGATTTGACAGAAGAATAACATTTCATACTATTATAATAAAAACACAAGATAAGCAGAAAAAAAAACTTTTTTGCTTATCTTATTTTTTTTGTCAACTTTTCATAAATCCACCATCTTCTTTATATCAAGAACGAAATAAAGGAGATAAAACCTATGAGAAACTACAAGGAAAAAAAAGATTTATTGTTTGGATGATGCTGAGCTTCAGAATCATTTTGCGTCTAACTTGGGAAGATATTATTCTTCTGATCTTGTAGAGCAGAAAGACCATTCTCTGGAAGGAATTCGTTTTCTTAATGAGGGAGTGAATATTTCTCTTCGGGTAGAGAATCTTTATAGTTCTGAATCTTATTTAGTTGATAAGTTTGTTGCATAGAAGCATTTAGGAAAATGAAGAATTACAAATCAAACATCCAGGATTACATCGAACCGGAATATCTTGAAGAAGAAACCTCAAAAATTGGAGAAGAATTATCTTTTTTGCCGGAAGAAGAAACAGAAGCCAATTTTTGCAATCTTGAATCCATAAGACCTACAGACGAAGATTTTACTGTCATACTTGCTATCGAAAATGAATGGACAGGGGAACGGTATAAAAAAACTTACCATGTGAAAGAAGGTTCAGAAATTGAAATGAATATGCTTCTTCCTAAGCTGGCCTGTTTTTTGTCGCCGACACATATTCCTATTCTTGCGAAAATAACCGCACTCTCATCGGATGGGATAACATTAAAAGCAATAGGAGTTCCAGAAGAATACGCAGCTAAGCTGGATGAAAAGGGAGCAAAACCATAAATTTTGTGCTATAATGGATTAGTTATTATAGAAAGGAAGAAAACAATGATTACTGGTGAAATCAAGAATAAATTAGACAATCTTTGGGATGCAATGTGGTCTAATCAGATGACAAACCCTTGGATTGATATTCAGCAGATAACATATCTCATTTTTATAAAAATGCTGGATGACAACCAGATTAAAATAGAACGAAAAATAAACAGCCTTGTTGCAGCAGGCGTAGAAGTTAATCTTGAA
>SFOB01000068.1 GCA_004554075.1 Treponema sp. | reverse complement strand
CTGTACACCAAGCTGGATAATTGCACCTGCAGTGATTGTAGAAGTAATCAGATAGTTTGCTGTAGTTGGAGCACCCATACCAAGGATAATTGAGGCAAGCATTGTAAATACAAGTGTAAGGAAAAGTTTTCCTCCGGCAAGTGAAACAAGACCTGCTCCAAGTTTAAGGCCAAGGCCTGTAAGTGTTACAACACCAATAATAATTCCGGCCATACCACAGGCAATTGCTACACTGATGATATTGCGGGCAGCGGCACACATAACATCAATTAAATCTCTTGAACCAAAGGTTGGCTTGCGGCCTTTTGCAAGGTCTACAATAGAAACTACAATTCCAATGACAAGACAGGCAACAATTCCCATAAGGGCTGCGTATACGGCAGTTTTTCCGGCACAAAGGAACCAGATGATTACAACCAGAGGAAGAATCATATAACCCTTGCTGAGGAAGAGCGGGAGGAAGCGTGGAAGCTGTTCGCGAGGCATTCCTTTAAGACCAAGCTTTTTAGCTTCGAGGTGAACTGTAATAAAGATTCCTGTAAAGTAGAGAAGAGCAGGAATAACGGCTGCCTTTACGATTGTAATATAAGGCATTCCAAGGCTTTCTGCCATGAGGAAGGCTGCAGCACCCATGATAGGAGGCATGAGCTGTCCACCGGTAGATGCAGAAGCTTCTACGGCACCTGCAAACTCACCCTTGTAGCCCAGTTTTTTCATCATAGGAATTGTAAAAGAACCAGATCCAACTGTATTTGAAACAGAAGAGCCTGAAACGGTACCAAGAAGGGCAGAAGAAAGAACTGCTACCTTAGCAGGACCTCCGCTTGCACCTCCGGCAATTGCGTTACAAAGATCAATAAAGAACTGGCCGATTCCTGTTTTTTCAAGCAGGGCACCAAAGAGAATAAACAGGAAGATAAAGGTAGAACAGGCTCCTATTGGAGTTCCCATGATTCCTTCTGTGTTGTAGAAAAGGTGGCATACGACACGCTGAAGCGAATAGCCGCGGTGGTGTAAAAAGCCCGGCAGGTATTTTCCAACGAAGGCATAAACAACAAAGGTACCTGCAATAATCATGATTGGAAGACCAACGATACGGCGGCAGCTTTCAAAGAGAATAAGAATACCTATGATTCCGATTATAACATCAAGAACAGTGTTGTTGCCTGAGCGGCGTACAAGCTGCTGAAAGTTGATTACTATATACATCCAGCAGCCTGCTCCTACAAGGCCCAGAATTACATCATAAAGAGGAAGTGTATCTCTTGGCAGTTTTTTAGTTGCAGGGAAAAGCAGGAAAGCCAGGAATTGAACAAAAGCAAGATGTGTTGCTCGTAAAATCTGGGCTGTAACTGCACCTGAAAGAGTTGCATAAAGTTGGAAGGCAACAAATATGAAAGAAACTATAACCGTAATATATTGGCGCCAGCATTTATGCTCGCGGTAAGCCTGTTCACGATCAAGATTTTTCATCAGATTCTTCATTTCATCTTCGTTGGAAGTTGGAAGAATGTTATCAATCGCGCTGCTGGTAATTTCTTCATTCTGTTCTTTGTCCATGGGGACCCTCCTTTTTTGTAATTAAGTGTTGTGTCGGACTGGATCCGACAATCTCATATATTTAAAAAGAGATATTCTCTTTATTTCCAGAATTATACTTGTCTGTGGTTCAAAGAAAGAGGTAAGGAAATATTCTCTTTGTTCGTAAAAATCAGAACCAGCTGCAAGTGAATGGTTTGCAATTAAACCAACTGCCATTGTAAGGCGGGGAAGGTATCTGTTCAGGTTTTCTATGAAATATCCGTCATCAGTTACGGTAAAAACTGCACCGGGAGTTTCTTCAGGTTCCGGGATTCCCGCTCCATAAGAAACAAATTCTGTTTTGTATAATTCAAGACCGCCGTCTTTGGCTGGTCTGTAAAAATCGTGTACTCTGCCTTTATTTACAGAGTGTGTATATGAAATTATAAAACCTTCTTTACAGGCAGCAGCAGAGTAAAATACCTGAGCGGGATTTTTTCTGCTGCTTACCGAAAGAACTCTTACTGCAGGAAGAAAGAAAAATCCCGCTGCAGCAAGAAAAAAAGTTATTATTAGTGAAAATAACTTTTTAGGCATTAGTTAACGTTAAGTCCAATTTCTTTGTAGTACTTTTTTGCACCCGGGTGGAATGGTACAGAAACACCTGTGATTGCAGATGCAGCTGAAACTTCCTTACCCTTTGCGTGACCGCGGGCAAGTTCGTCGAGGTTTTCAAAGAGAGCCTTAGTCATCTCGTAAACAGTATCTTCGTCGAGTTTTGAGCTTACAGCGAGAGTAGCCTTGATTGCGAGAGCTGGAGTATCAGTGTCAGTTCCCTTGTATGTACCACCTGGGATTGTTGTGTATGTATAGAAGCCGTACTTGTCGCAGATAGCGTCAGCAGCATCTTTTTCGATTGGAATTAAAACAAGACCAGCTGTGAATGCAAGCTCCTGAAGAGCAGAGTTAGGAACACCGGCTGTAATGAAACATCCGTCCAAAGTTCCGTTCTGAATACCTTCTGCAGATTCCTTGAAAGAAAGGTTGCTCTTTTTGATGTCATCAAAAGTAAGACCGTAGCCTTCGAGAATCTGTTTAGCGTTGAATTCAACTCCAGAACCAGCATCGCCAACAGAAATGCGCTTTCCGCGGAAATCAGCTACAGATTTAATTCCGCTCTTTTCAGAAACTGCAATCTGTACAACTTCCGGATACATAGTTCCGATTGTCATAATATTTGAAAGCTTTTCGCCAGCAAACATATCTGTTCCATGATAAGCATAGTCCATAACATCGTTCTGAACTGTACCAAATTCAGCCTCACCTTTGTTAATAAGTCTGAGGTTTTCTGCAGAAGCACCAGTTGCCTGAGCTGTAACGTTCATGTTGGCAATCTTTGTGTTCCAGATATTTGCAATTGCGCCACCAAACGGATAGTAAGTACCGCTTGTACCACCAGTTGCAAGAATGTAGTCTTTTTTAGCGTTTGCATTTGATTTTGAACATCCGCTGAAAACGAGGGCAGCTGCGAGCAGTGCCAATGAAGCTTTGAATACTTTCTTCATAATCTGTCTCCTGATAATGTGATAAATAATTTTAC
This sequence comes from Treponema sp., assembly GCA_004554075.1. Classification (GTDB taxonomy): domain Bacteria; phylum Spirochaetota; class Spirochaetia; order Treponematales; family Treponemataceae; genus Treponema_D. Next base: position 9,549 of record SFOB01000068.1, on the reverse strand, counting down.
TATATAATAGCAGTTGAATTCAATAATGTTTATACGGTAAATTGATTATATGAATCCAGGTGGAAAATATAAGCCCTTTATTTCTGTGCCTTTAAAAGACAGAAAATGGCCTTCAAACATAATTACAAAAGCTCCGGTGTGGTGTTCGGTTGATTTACGCGATGGAAATCAGGCCCTTGTGAATCCTATGGGCATAGAACAGAAACTTGAGTTTTTTAAACTGCTTGTAAAGATTGGTTTTAAGGAAATTGAAGTAGGCTTTCCTTCAGCTTCAGATACCGAGTTTGAATTTATCCGCCGTCTCATTACAGAAAATCTCATCCCCGATGATGTTTATATTCAGGTATTGTGCCAGGCAAGAGAACATCTGATTGCCAGAACCTTTGAAGCAATTGAAGGTGCAAAGAATGTAATTTTTCATATTTATAATGCAACTTCGCCTGCCCAGAGAAAATATAATTTTGGTAAGTCAAAGGAAGAGCTTATAGACCTGGCAGTAAGCGGAGTAAAGTGTGTAAAAAAATATATTGCGGCAGTTACAAAAGAAGCAGTGGCAGCAGGCCGCCTGCCAGCAAACTTCCGCTTTGAATATTCTCCGGAAAACTTTACCCAGACAGAATCAGATTATGCAATAGAAATCTGCAGCGCTGTTATGAAGGCCTGGGGTGGCGGGGCAGACAATAAATTGATTTTGAATCTGCCGGCAACAGTTGAGTGCAGTCTTCCAAATCAGTTTGCAGATCAGATTGAATATTTTTGCAGGAATTTCCCTGAACGTGAAAACTGCATAATTTCCCTTCATAATCACAATGACCGTGGCGAGAGCGTTGCTCAATGTGAGCTTGGCCTTCTTGCCGGAGCAGAACGTGTAGAAGGTTGTCTTTTTGGAAACGGCGAGAGAACCGGAAACCTTGATATTGTTACAGTTGCCCTCAATATGTATACCCAGGGAATTGATCCCCAGCTTGATTTTTCTGATCTGGAAAAAATTTCCGACGAGTTCAATAAACTCACAGCAATGCCTATACACCCTCGCTCCCCTTATGCAGGCGAGCTTGTCTTTACGGCCTTCAGTGGTTCTCATCAGGATGCAATCAGCAAGGCAATTAATGCACGTTTTTCCGGCAATGCTCCTGAGCTTTGGGATGTTCCTTATCTGCCGATTGATCCTCATGATATTGGCCGCGAGTACAATGGAATTATCAGAATCAACAGTCAGAGTGGAAAGGGTGGAGCTGCATATATTCTCGAAACAAAGTTTGGTGTTGCAGCGCCAAAAGCAATGCATCCGGTTATCGGTGCTGTTATAAAGGCTCATGCAGACGAGCTTCAGAGAGAGCTTAGCCCTGCAGAGGTTTATGACATTTTTGCAGAAACCTGGCTTTATACAAAATCTCCGCTTAATGTAATTGATATTACAGAACGACACGTTGAAGGTGAACGTGGAACCGACCTTCCTGAGCAGGTAGCCGGCATGGCAACTGTTGAATGGGAAGGAAAGCGTTATGCAATTGCCGCAAATGGTAACGGTCCTCTTGATGCCTTTGTAAGTGCAATGAAACAGACTCCGGCTCCTGCCTTTAATATCACAAGCTTCCACGAACATTCTGTAGGTTCCGGATCAGATACCCAGGCTATGGCTTATGTTCAGATTACAAAAGAAAACGGAGAACAGGTATGGGGTGTTGGAAAGAGTTCCAACGTAGGACGTGCCGGTATTGCAGCCGTTGTTTCTGCCCTGAATTTTAAGTCACGCTGAAAAAATAAAATAACATTGCAAATCTGCCATAATGTGCGATAATTAAAAAGATAAAGATATAGAAGTTTTTTTATATTTTTATTTTTTAGGAGTTGATTTATGGCAAAAGCATTGGACCGATTTGATCCTAACCCGAAAAAGAATGTTTCTTTAAAAACTAAGCTTATAGCAATGATAGTAGGTGCCAGCATGGTTGGCGTTTTTGTTTCTGGAGCCGTTGCATTTGCAGTTTTTAACCGCGGTATGCATACAGAAAGCCTTGAAGAACTTGAAAATACCACAGGTGGTGTTCAATGGATTCTTGAGGACTGGCTTGATACCATTGGCGGATACGGCGATATGCTGGCTTCAACTGACCATATTAAAGGTTATCTTGATGGAACTTATAAAGATGACCCGAATGTATACCTTAAAGAAAAGGGTGAGATTTGTAGTGTAGATCTTCTTGCCATTACTGATACATCAGGAACCATTTATGCCGGCTGGGAAATTAATCCTGGTGAAAAACCAAATCTTCCTATTATCCAGAGAGCAATCGATGGCGAAAAATCATACTGCTATGCAAAGATTGGTACTTTAAAATACGGTCTTATTTTTGCAACTCCTGTTGTAAAAAATGGAAAAAAACTTGGCTGTCTTCTTATTGCTTATGATATTGCAACAATGGGTTCTGACGGCTATGTAAGTATTGTTCATGATTACCATACTGTTGAATGTACTGTGTTTGACGGAAAGACTCGTGCCGCAACAACCCTTGGTATTCATATGCTTAATACCCAGCTTGATAATGAAGAAATTGTAAAGCAGGTTCTTTATGATGGAGAAGAATACGCAGGAAAGAATACAATTGCCGGAATTGAATACTATACCGTATATTCACCTCTCGTAAATGGAGACGGTTCAATTGCCGGTATGGTTTTCGTAGCGAAGGCTATGAGTGTAATTGATAAGGTAAGAAACCAGACAATTTCTATGATTGTTCCGGTTTCAGTAATTCTTTTCCTTATTCTTTCAACAATAGGTTACTTCTTTGTCCGCTGGATTATGAAGCGAATCAATAACGTTACAGTCTTCCTGAAAGATCTTTCAAGCGGCGATGCCGATTTGACTAAGCGCTGTAATCTTTATGTTCGCGATGAAATTGGTGCCCTTATCATCAATTTTGATGAGTTTATGGATAAGCTGCAGGAGATTGTAAAAACTCTTAAAGAGTCAAAAGCAGATCTTGGTATCAGCGGTGAAAACCTTGAAGCAGGTACTCAGGATACTTCAAGTTCTATTACAGAAATTCTTGCAAATATTGATAGTATTCATAATCAGATTACTAACCAGGGACAGAGTGTTGAAACAACAAACTCTTCTGTTCAGCATATTTCAAGTGCAATTACAGACCTCGACAGTCTTATTGAAGATCAGTCTTCAAGCGTAACTCAGGCTTCTGCTGCGGTAGAAGAGATGATTGGAAATATCAATTCGGTTAATAAATCTGTAGAAAAGATGTCTGCATCATTTAAGGCTCTGGAAGATAATGCTGAAATTGGATTCTCTAAACAGGAAGATGTTAACGAAAAGGTTCGCCAGATTGAAGGACAGTCGGAAATGCTTCAAGAAGCAAACACTGCAATTTCTGCAATTGCAGAACAGACAAACCTTCTTGCTATGAATGCGGCAATCGAGGCGGCACATGCCGGTGAATCAGGAAAGGGATTTGCTGTCGTTGCTGATGAAATCCGTAAGCTTTCTGAAACATCATCTGAACAGTCTAAGAGAATTGGAGAACAGCTTGGTAAGATTATGTCTTCTATTATTGAGGTAGTAGGCTCTTCTAATGAAGCAAGTACAGCTCTTAATGAAGTTTCTAACCGCATTAAGGAAACAGATGAACTTGTTATTCAGATTCATTCTGCAATGGAAGAACAGAACGAAGGTTCTAAGCAGATTATGGAGGCACTCCGTCACCTGAACTCTTCTACAAGCGAAGTAAGAAATTCTTCACACGATATGAATGACAGAAATGCTCAGATTGTTCGTGATATGCAGATTCTTGCAGAAGCAACAGAAATGATTACAACCAGTATGGAAGAAATGGCTGTTGGTGCCCGCAAGATTAATGAGACTGGCGTAACCTTAAGTGAGATTTCTGATCAGGTTAAGGTTGCCATTGGAAAGATTGGTTCGCAGGTAGATCTCTTTAGGGTCTAAAAAATAGCTTTGACTGCTGCCATGTATTTGTTGCCGCGGTCAAACTCATTGCTAAACATACCAAAGGAAGTAGCGCCGGGTGAGAAAACAAAGATTTCTTCTCCGGCCTTTTCATTTAACAGATTTTTCTTAGCTTCATTAAGAAGTGGTTCGAGTCCGTCAAATGGGCCGTGGTACTTTACTCCAGCCTTGTCCAGCTCTGGCAGCAGTTTATCTGTAGCGCTTCCTGAAAGAAGATAAATATCCTTTACTTTTATTGTATCTGCTGCAGGTGCGGTCAGAGTTTGAATAAGAGGTGTGAGTTCAAGACCTTTTTCAGTTCCGCCTGTCATAAGAATAACCTGCTTCCCAAAAGCCTGTGTTGCGGCTGCCGCAGCTTCAGGAACTGTCGCACAGGAATCGTTATAAAATTTTACTGTAGTACCTGCAGAGTTTTTCCAGCTGTGGAAATACTGGAGGCGGTGATCAATGCCTGGCCACTTCTGAAGGATTTCTTTTATGCGTGCATCCGGTACTCCCATAAGATGCATTACAAGGGCTGCATTCTGGGCATTTGTTTTCATGTGAGTTCCCGGAACTAAAAGCTGGCCGAGTTCAATGCTCCAGCTTGGTTTTACTCCATAGCGGAGAACTGTAGCTTTTGATTCACTTGCAAAAAGGTCTCCCCAGGTGCGGGCATCCGGGTGAAGTTCTGGATCCGGGCCGGTTCCTGGTTCATCAGCTCCGGAATCAAAAATAGAATAATCACCCTTTGTCTGATCTGCATAAATCAGGCGCTTGTCTGCAACGTAGTCTTCCATATTGCCGTACCAGTTCTGATGATCCGGTACAATTTTAGTGATGATTGCAATATGTGGTCGGAGAACTCCGCGGCCGCGAAGGTCTGCAAGCTGCCAGGAAGAAAACTCTATAACAACAGGTGTGTCGCCGGAAACTTCGTCAAAGAAGGTGAGGGGGCTAACGGTGATGTTGCCGCCCAGAAAGGTGGAGTAGCCGGCCTGAGACAAACCGTAATAAATGGCGCTGACAGTAGAAGACTTTCCCTTGCTGCCTGTTACAGCAATAATCGGACAGTTTGTAAAGCGCAGGAAAATGCTCAGGTCTGTTTCAATGGCTCGGGCTGCGGCAAGATATTTGTTGCCTTCAATTTTTACGCCCGGGTTCTTGATTACGCAGTCTGCATTTTCAAAATCTTCTATTTTGTGTTCACCGAGTCTGTAGGTAAGACGACTGTGATCAAGGCTTGTGTCGGAGTTGAGTTTCTCAACAGTTGCAGCCAGCTGTTCTGCTGTTTTCATATCTGTAACTGTTACGTAAGCTCCCTTCTTAAGGAAAAAACGAACAGCTGCTTCTCCGCCGCCATTAAGACCAAGACCCATAATGGTAACTTTTTTGTCTTTAATATCTTCAATTGATTTAAAAGCGCACTGGCGCGGATAAACGTGTGGTGTCATTTTTTTCTCCATAAAAAAAGCCTCCCTGTTTCCAGAGAGGCTTTCCTGCCGGGAACCGGGGTCGAACCGGCACGCCGATTGCTCGGCACAGGATTTTAAGTCCTGGGCGTCTACCAGTTCCGCCATCCCGGCAAGTTCTTGTATATTACCGTAAATAGGGGATATTTTCAAGACGGGTGGATTTTATTATAATCACCTTATGCTTAAAAATTATCTCTGGATTTTTTTAATTTCTATGGTACCCTTGATTGAACTTCGAGGAGCAATTCCTGTTTCTCAGGCTATGCAGCTGCCGGTTATTCCTTCTTATATTGTATGCATTATTGGTAATATGCTGCCAGTCCCTATTATTTATCTTTTTGCACGTAAGTTCCTTGAATGGGGTCAGGATAAAAAAATTATCGGTGGAATCTGCCGCTTCTTTTTAGTAAAAGGTACCGCAGCCGGGGAGAAAATGCAGGCCAAGGCTGGAAGGGGAATCTTTATTGCTCTTCTGCTTTTTGTAGGAATCCCTTTGCCTGGAACAGGGGCCTGGACGGGAACACTTGCAGCCAGCCTTCTGGATATGCGTTTCCGTGATACAGTAATTGCAGTAATGCTTGGAGTTCTGCTGGCAGGACTTATTATGATGGCGGGAAGCCTTGGTTTGTTTACAGCAATTTTTGCCGCTTTAGGAAAATAAAATGTACGTACTTGTAATGAAACAATTAATCACCATGTGTCTTATTGCACTTGGTGGTTTTATTTTTGCAAAGATTTTCAAGGTAGAAGATTCACAGCAAAAGGTTTTAAGTAAGCTTCTTTTGTATTTTATTAATCCCTTTATGGTTGTTAAATCTTTTAATCTTGAATTCAATTCTGATAAGCTTGTGCAGCTTGGTTTTGTTTTTGCGGTTGCACTTGTGATTCATTTAATCATGATTTTAATCGGCTTTTTCTCTTCTAAGGAGCAGGTAGATCGTCTTGTAGTATGTTTTACAAACTGCGGTTTTATAGGAATTCCTTTGATTCGTGGAGTCTTTGGAGATGAAGGCGTATTTTATCTGATGGGCTATCTTGTAGTATTTAATATTACAATATGGACCTACGGTTATTATATCATGTGCGGTTCCATCAATTTAAAGAAAATCATTACGAATCCGAATATTATCGCTGTTATAATTGGAATCGCAATTTTCTGCAGCCCATGGACTTTGCCGGAAATAATTGCCCGCCCGGTAATAATGATAGGCGACACTAACACTGCAATGAGCATGCTTCTTATAGGAATCCTGCTGGCAAACTTTAAACCTTCAGATGGAAAACTTTATGCACTAAAGATTGCTAAGGTAAGCCTCTTTCGACATGTAGTTTGTGCTTTGGTGAATATTGGGGTTCTGTTTGTTGTATGGAAACTCTTCCCGAATATGCCTGACTGCCGGACACTTTTATTTGTAGTTTTAATTTGTTCGATGTGTCCTGCAGCAACAACAATTCCTGGGCTGGCTGTATTGTTCAACCGGGATGAAACTTATGCAAGCCTGACGGTTTCTTTCACTAGTGTATTATGTATGTTTTTTCTGCCAGTTTTTGTTGCACTTGCAGAACTGATTATCAGATAGAAGAGACAGAAAACTTCTAAAATTGATTACAATAAAGGATTTTGTTATTATAAAGATATGGAAAAGACTGTTTACATCATAGGACATCGTAATCCGGATACCGACGCGGTTGTTTCTGCTGTTGGTTATGCTACACTTAAAAATCTTTTGGGGCACCCAGAATACAAGGCGGCTCGTGCGGGCCACTTAAACCCACAGACTGCTTACATTTTTGAAAAGTTTGGAATTCAGCGTCCAGAGTATCTGCCGGATCTTGTGCCAAAGGTAAAATATTTTATGCAGGACAAGGTAGAAACTGTTACATCAGACGTGTCTGTATGGGAAGCAATTGGTAAGATGGAAAAAACAGAAATCCGTGTTTTGCCGGTTGTAGACGGCGAGGGACATTATCAGTCTCTGCTTCATTATTCTGGCTTTGCCCGCGGAGTTCTTACTATTTTGAATCCAGAAAAAAAGCATCGTTTTTCTACAAGCATCAGCTTAATTCAAAAGACCTTAAACGCCCAGCCAATTTATATTTCCGGCGATGCAGATAAAACTTTCAATGCCTCAATTCACGTAGGTTCTTCTTCTATAGAAAGTTTTTCTAAGCGTCTGGAAGCCCACGCCAGCGAAGACATAGTTGTAATTTCTTCTGACCGCGAAGACATTCAGCGCATCTGTATTGAACACAAAGTAAAGCTTCTTATTACAACTTCAAATTGTGTGATAGATAAGAAGCTGCGTGAGTTAGCCGAGGCTAATGGAGTTTCTGTAATTGTTTCGCCATATTCAACTTCGCCAACCTCAATGCTTATTGCTTACTCAATGCCGGTTTCAAGCATGGGTGACAGGGAAATAACTACAGTTCATCAGAATGATACAATTGCAAAAATTAAAGATATCCTTAAAAATGCACATTGCAAATATCTGCCGGTTGTTGATGATGAAAATAAAGTTATCGGAATGATTTCTGAACACGACCTTATGAAGGAACCGAATGTAGAAGTGATTCTTGTAGACCACAACGAAATTACTCAGGCAGTAGAAGGAATTGAACATTATAAGATTCAGGAAGTAATTGACCATCACCGCATAGGTTCAATACCAACTAAAAATCCTATTACTTTTATTAACCGTCCGGTTGGTTCAACTTCAACCCAGATTGCAGGGCTTTATAAAGAATACAGAATACCTATCCCAAAGGATGTGGCTTCACTTTTGCTCTGCGGTATTTTGTCAGATACTTTGATTTTGCAGTCAGCCACAGTTACCGACACAGACCGCGACATGGCTGAATATCTTTCAAGCATTACAGACCTGGACATTAAGGAGCTTGGAAACGAAATCCTCATGGCCGGAAGTAAAGTTGGCGGCCGCCCTGCAAGCGAGATTATCCACCAGGATATGAAGGAATACACAGAAGGAAAGCTTACTTATACTGCAAGCCAGATCGAAGTTGGTAATCCTCAGGAAATCTTAGATCGCAAGGCAGAGTTTATGGAAGAGCTGGCAGTTGAGCGACGAGCCAACAAAGGGCTTTTTGCCTGCCTGCTGGTTACCGACATCACAAAGCTTTCCAGCGTGCTTTTGATAGACTGCGATCCAAAGTTCACCCAGTTCATCACCTTCCCCAAAAAGGAAGACGGCGTTTACTATCTCAAAGACGTAGTAAGCCGCAAGAAGCAGTTGATTCCGCTGATTACCGAGCAGGTTTTGAATTACAGCGTATAAGCGTGGCAATCTACATATTCCAATTAACACTAAAACTCGCTATAATCTGTCTATGTCAAGAGAAAAGATTGTTGTTTTAGATTTTGGTTCGCAGTATGCACATTTGATTGCCAAGCGTTTCCGCATGCTTGGTTACTATTCTGAAATTGCCCTTCCTTCTGCTGGCCTTGAGGCCTTTGAGAATGCGAAGGGTATTGTTTTTTCCGGGGGACCTGCTTCGGTTTATGACGAAAATACTCCGGATTTCAATTCCGAAATTTTAAATCTTGATATTCCAATCCTTGGTCTCTGTTACGGCCACTACATTGTTCAGCTTGGTTACAAGGGTAAAGTTGGAAAAGCTGATGTAGGTGAGTTCGGTTTTGCAGAACTGAATTTTGCTGACGGCATGAACGGCGCTTCTGCTAAGTGTCCGCTTTTCAAAGGTGTTGAAGGAAGTCAGCAGGTTTGGATGAGCCACCAGGACGGAGTTCTTCAGATGGGAGAAGGTTTTGAGGTTGTTGGTTCTACAAAAGACTGTCCTTACGCTGCAACTCAGAATCTTACAAAGCGCCGCTTCTCTCTTCAGTTCCACTGCGAGGTAAAAGATACTCCTTGCGGAAATCAGATTTTCCAGAACTTTGCCGACTACTGCGGTATGGAAAAGAACTGGGATCAGGACACTGTATTAAATATCATTCTTGAAAATATTAAAAAGGAAGCTGATGGACGTAACGTTCTGCTTTTCTTGAGCGGCGGTGTAGATTCAACAATCACCTTCGCTCTTTTAAATAAAGCCCTTGGTCAGGACCGTGTTCTCGGTCTTCATATCGACAACGGC
>SFOB01000200.1 GCA_004554075.1 Treponema sp. | reverse complement strand
AATAGTCAATAGTTGACAGTTTATATTCGGGGAATTTGATGATAAGTTGCAGATTTATTGTGGATTTCTTGGTGTTTTAGAATATGGTTATTGGCATAGCCCAATCAATGGGCTATGCTAATGAGTTTGCTTCCTAAGGCTGTTTCTATACGAGCAATGGTTTGAGTCGTGAAGTTATGTCTGCCTGTTAGCCATTTCGAGATTTCAGAGTCTCGCTTGTTGAGTAATCGGGCGAAATCCTTTTGGGTGAGTCCTTTGGCTTTCAGAATCTCACTAATGCGCTCGGCTATACCGAAAGACAAATTGAACTCTGCCTTTTGTTCGGCATCTGTGTATCAGGTGGAATAGATTATCTCTTTATTATCGTTAAATATAGCCAAGAATTTTGGCGTTTTCAAAATTAATAGGTAATTTTGTAGATATAAAATTTAATAGCCATGGCAAAAATAAATATTTATTGTGATGAGAGCTGCCATTTAGAGCATGATGGGATTAAGCCGATGCTTTTAGGTTGTGTGTGGTGTGAAGAGCAAAAGAAAGATGCTATCTTTAAGAGACTTCGTGCCATAAAGGTGAAGTATGGACTTAAACCTACTTGTGAACTAAAGTGGAATGCTGTCTCTCAAGCCAAATTGGCATATTATCAAGAAGTAATGGATTTCTTCTTCGATAATTCTGATTTGCATTTTAGGGTGTTGGTTGTACCAGACAAATCCGTTCTGCATCATGAGCAATATGGGCAAACACATGACCAGTTTTATTATAAAATGTACTTTGACTTGTTAAAGACAATCTTGACTCCATCGAATGAGTATTGTATTTATCTAGACATAAAAGATACTAATGGTGGAAGAAAGGTGGAAAAGCTGAAGGATGTGCTAGCTAACAATGCTTATGACTATAATAAAAAAATGATTCGGAAGATACAACAAGTTCGATCTCATGAGGTAGAACTCATAGAACTTGCTGATTTCTTGATAGGTGCCGTAGCTTATGCGCATAGAGGTTTAAAAACTAGTGCTGCAAAGTTAGAACTTGTGGAACAAATGAAACGGCGTTCAAAATATTCTCTGCTGAAGTCAACATTGGTGAAAGAGGATAAGGTTAATATCTTTGTGTGGAAGGGATGGCAGGTGTAATATGGCTGTAAGTATCAATGATGTGCCCGACAAATTGTTCCTGTCTGATTATGGCGGGAATTATTCTACTTATATAGATGCTGTATATTCTGTATTTGAGAAAGATTTTATAAAACGTAAAGCGTATTTCGGAAGTTGGCCTTTGCAAATGAAAGTGCACCCTGAGTTTCAAGATAGGGCCTATACTTTTTATCACATGACACATAAGGGAAATGTGGAAAATGAAAGAGTTCCTGATTTCCGAAGATGTGAAAGAATGCCATGGGCAAAGCCTGCTGTTGAAATTTTACCTCAGAAGGGTGAGGTGAAATGCTGGGAGCAAACTAGAAGCGGAAAGCATCGTGTATGCATTTGGCTGGAGGTAGATGATGGCGACAACTATTTTGTTGTCTTAGATGTTAGAAAGACCTTTGTGCTGTTATGGACTGCTTTTTATGCCGATTATCCTCATCAAGTGAGGAAGAAAGCAAAGGAATATGAAGAATGGTTAAGGCTATCAGGAAGAGTTTTAACACCTGATGAACTTATAAAAAATATAATGCAAGGGATAAATGATTAAAGCAAAGGTCGTATAGCAAACTGCTATACGACCTCGTAACTCCTTTAACAACTTGGTTAATGAGCTTCTGCAAAGTTACGGGTATTATTTTTCTTAAACAAATTTATCCCATTGATTTTTGTTTATTTAAGACTAATTAATGAATGGTTGCAATATTTATATGATATTTGTAGGCATTTTTGGCTTCAAAATGTTGCATGCTGTATCTTTTTAGTTGATGCATTATTGCAGCGAGACAATCACGGAATAATTTGTTCTGTATCATAATGCTTAAATTTCAAAGGTTACACTTTCTATGTCTGTTATCATGGCATTCTCAAAGAGAATCTATGAATATATTGGTATCGCTGATTACTATTTTCATTAGGCAAGAACGAAATTATGTAATACTTCCTCTGTCGTCTTGTTGAGTAAGACGGCAGCCTTGGATTCTGTAATCAAGCCACTTGACAGGGCACGATAGATAAGGTTCTCGAATCTGGTGCTGTGCTCGTCATCAATGATACTCTTCTCTACCTGTGATTTGAAATTGGGGTCGAAATTCTTCTTTTTCCAATAGGTTGTATAGCGATTCTCTGATATGACATCAAGGTATCTCGCCTTATACATCAAGGCATCAACGGATATTCCAAATTCTGATTGAAGGTTCTTCAACTCTACTAATGCTATGTCGTGGCGTTTCTCACCAATAGACTGAAGAAAAGTTTGTCTTGGCATCAAAACTTCATTGGCAAAAATATTGCAGTATTATTCTTCCGTCTTTTCATCCATGTCTTCTGGAAAATGAAGCAATGCATGGCCTAATTCATGGAGCGCAGTGAAACGTTTACGCTCGGTGCTCATCTGTTTGTTAATGACAATGACAGGAGTTCCATTTTCCAATGTGCCATTGAGACCAGAGAAAGCGTCAGAAGCTTCTACTTCTACCACAATGATACCATTGGTCTCTAAGATGTTGATGACGTTTGTAATGGCGGCATTGCCAATATTCCAATCGGTGCGTAGCTTAGTTGCTGCGCAGAAAACATCATTTAAAGACTTAACTTGGTTTGCTAAGGTTATCGTACAGATTGTTAATTCGGGTATTCCGGTGATGATCAGTACGCATAGTCCGTATTTCCTTCAGGCAGTGAGGTATTATTCTGCTATGTATAGCATCGAGAAGTATGTGAACTACTACATGGCAGAGTGTGGAAATGATGATATGGTTAGTATGAAGGAGGTTACTAATGACTTAAACCAGGTGTTTCTTACCTTGGCTGAGCCTTTGAATAAAATCATGAACGTGGATGAAGTAAGGGGGAGACTGAAATGAAAGCGGCTCTACGCCGCTGGAAGGCTTCTAAGGAAATCAGGCGTAAAATGGTAGAGAAACTGGAGAACTTGGTTCGCAATAGTTGTCTGGAACGTACAGGTAAAGAACCGAATGGGGTAGAAGTATGGTAGAGACTACTTCTCCGTTACCATCAGAGGTCTTGTTGTGTTAGTTCCAGACAACTATTG
>SFOB01000199.1 GCA_004554075.1 Treponema sp. | reverse complement strand
TGTTTAAAGAGATCCATTTCCACATCCATGTTGCTGTCAATGATAGTAATCTTTGTCTTCCTGTGCTGATAGTTAGGGAAATGACAAATTCTCGCAGCTTCAAGAGCAACTGCTTCACCAATGCGAGAAAGTCCTATCACAATCAGATGAACATAGTCTTCGGAATTTTCCGACATTATTGGGCGATAATCAAGAGGTGTCCTTAGAGCCTGTTTTTGGATTTCATTATTATACTGAACTCCAACAAACATCTTGTGTGCCCACAATTCATTAAAATTATACGGAATAAATTTCACGGTATGCTTAACATCATCTTCAAGGTCAGCATACTGGTATATATGATATGTGGCAAGGTAATCAAATGCAACGATACAAGGAAGGACTTCCGCGCAACCTTTACGCAATTCAGATATAATCTTAACACATTCGATGTTTAAAGAGTCGTGTATTTGTTCTTTATCATCAACTTCGCTGTCCTCGCCAAAGACATACACCTTCCTTGCAGTATCAATACAAATGTCTGTTAAGTCTTCAATAGAGTCACGGCTTCCGTAGTTTAGGACAATGCGTTTCATGGCTTCATCACCCAGCTGGGCATTTAACGACCTGCGTAATTCGTCAACATCAGACATTGTCAACACAGCGATAATTGTGTCTTTCTCTGTGTTCAATAGACGTTTTACGGTTCCTATGGCATTAGGGGCAGCACCAATGACCACAATATGATTCTTGAATGAATAATGTGTCAGACCGTTCCTGTATAGTTCTACTCGTCGTTCCAACATATTGCTCAAGGTTGAAATCAGCATACCCCCAAATATGATAGTACCCCAAAAGGTTGCTAATGCCATTATTCCTCTACGCCACCCTAAGGCAGAATCGATGCTGACTTGTTGGTTGGAATCCGAGAAATTGTAATATAACTGCCAAAGATTCTCTGTAATGTTGTCTGTCTTATCACCCCATTGTATAAGGATGAAGAACAGCGCAAAGATAACGATTGCTACCACAAATAGCAGCAAAATTTGCTTTATAGTTCCACCATAAAGCATTCTGTCAAATGAAGGACTTATAAAACGTCTATTTTTCATTTCTCAAACATTAGGATTGAAATTGTTTTCATGCTCAGACTCAGAATTATTGTGTGCCATCATCTGATACTTGTCAAATTCCCTTTGTTGTGCAATCAGTCCGCTACAATGCTTGTGCATTTTATTTAGGAAGTAGAAAAATGCGATTGTCAGAATCGTATAAAGACTTTCCACATAAGGAGCCCACATCAACAAGAAATCAAATATACCATGAGCAAGAATAGGAGTGACAAGCATTAACCACATACTCTTTTGGTCTTTGAGCATACGCCAATGTGAAAAATAATATCCCATGAGTACTGCAAAAGCATAATGTCCAGGAATTGATATTATGGCACGAACTATACTTAGTCCAACCCATTCGTCAGTACCGAACAAATATCCTATGTTTTCAAACCCTGCGAATCCCATACCAATACATACTGCATATACAATGCCATCCATGTATTCGTCAAAGTATTTATTTTTGCGCAAAAAGAGATATAGGCAGATGAATTTTGCTAGTTCCTCTGGTACAGCAGCTAATGCAAATGCCGTGAATGCACTATCAATGAAACCTACTCCTGTACCTTCACCGAAGATCAAAGATAAAGGAACCGAGAAGACAAAAGAAATGAAGGCTGACGCAATTCCCCATAGTACTCCTTTTAAGAGCTGTGAAACAGGTTCTGGCTGTAGCTTATCTTTTCTATAAATTAGCCAAACCATGACGAGAGCCGGAAGTATAGCTGCAAAAATAACTACAAAGACCATATTATAATTGTTTATTCAGTTTCCAAAGAGTTTTAATATAGTTCAGACTATGACGAACTCGAATTAAACGTATTCCATTAATTTTGCAATACTCCTCTTGCACTCGGTCACGACGTTTTTGCTTATCAAAATCAGATTGTTTTGTACCATAGCACCCCATTGTGTCATGATGAGCACCATCATACTCGATCCAAATTTCTTGACCTTTATGATTGGGAATTACAAAGTCCACTACAATGTACTTAGAGTTTCGAGCAATTTCTGGCATATCAACTCTTACCTGCATCTTGTGCTTGATGAATCGCATCTTTAGCAGGATATGTACTAATAACTCATTGCCATTACACCCACAGAGAGCCATGGCTATTTTCTCTGACCAATCTACCAGATGATCATAAAATCCTTTTTTACGTTTTGCCATACTCCTAAAACTCAATTATATTACGTAATTCCATACTACATACCAGATGACAACAAGAAGAACCACCCAGAAAAGACAACCTCCGCAGGAATTGAAAAAGAACTGATTTGCTGTTTCCTTTCGTAATGCTGTAGCTATCTCTTTTTTCTGTTTCTTTTGATAATCCTCCATGACCTTTGTTAGTCCAACCTCGTCCAAGACACTTTTTTTGCTACTTATAGCGTAATTACTTTGTAGGAAAGTTATTAAACGAGGTACTGACATATTTTCCTTAAGATTTTCAAGGAAGAGTTTTAAAGACTTATCGGTGAACTTGTCACATTTTCCGAAAGACCCTGTTTGTATTGAAGTTTTTACTGAAAGTTGTAAGTGTTGTATATTTCCACAACCCGAAAAAGCATTGTCAGAAACCTCTTTCAATTCCTTGTTCAGTTTTACAGTTTCCAGTTGTTGACAATCCTTGAAAGCAGAAGCTCCAACAATCTTGGCAGAATGTGGGAATACCACTTTGGTTAAGGTTTTAATTTTGTAAAATGCCTTGGCGCAAATTACTTCAACACCTTCAGGGATAGAATATTCTGTAACATTTATAGGCGCTTGAAAAAAGCGTTTGCCATCAGCACTTGTTTTTGAACCATCATTGTAGAAATCTACAGCATCATCGGGATCAGCTACGGTATCTTCGTCAAGACTTATGCCTAATGATTGTCTATAAGATTGTGGTAAGTACTTCGCTGGTAGAGATGTGCATCCATCAAAAGCTCTCGAAGCTACATTAACGCCATCAGGGATTCGTATATTCTTAAGTCTGTGACAACCACTAAACGCATATGCACCTATGTGTTTTATGCTATCAGGCAAATCGATTTCTTCATATGTAGCTCTACCCATGAAGGCTTCGTCACAAATAGCTTCAACGCCCTCGGGTATAACACACATTTTTAATCTTCCGGGAGCCTTGAAT
>SFOB01000198.1 GCA_004554075.1 Treponema sp. | reverse complement strand
ACCTGTTTGGCTTCTGGCTCTATTTTAATTCTTTCCATCTTCTTTATTGTTTAATACTTCATTTAACTGTTCTTGTAGTTTATCAGGGAACCTTACATCCTTAATCCATCTGTTGAAGAAAGTTGAAGGCTTTTTCCTTTGCCCATTAAGCAGTTGCCTTATCTCTGTAGAGAACTTAAGTCTCTCATCTTCCCTCATATAGGTTGGGTACTTAGTAAAACCTACGGTTGAGAAAGACATGGCCTTCTTAGCAGGATTAACTCTAAGAGGTGATTGCCTTTCCTTGAAAAGATATGGTACCACCTTTTTAGAAGGTCCATTTATAATCGAGAATCCAAAGATTAACTGAGGGTCATACTTATCTGATTTAGGTACCTTTGCCTGTTTGATTTGCCTTACCATCCAAGATAAGGAGTTCAAGTATTGGCCGTTCTCATGAGGGTTATTAACATCCCTATGATTAAAAGGAAACTCTGGAAAGTACTGCAGGAAGTCCTCGGTAAGCATAAATATGAAACCAAGTCCTCTGAGATACTTAATGATATCCTTTTGAGATTTACCTTCTTCTGCCATTTTGGATATGTCTGCCAGAATTTCTTCTCTTGGGTTTTCCAATTCTCCGGAAGATGTAGAAGGTTTTCTGCCACGAGTTCCAGGTAACTTTAACGGTAATTTCCCTGATAATCTATCCAAGTAGTTTTTGAAGTTGGTTACGTCCAATGAGTTGGTGAGTGTAATCTCTATTCTTATGGGGCCGTTATGGGACTCTTTTGGACCGGCATTGAGCTCAGTATAAGCATCCACTAAACGGTCTGAAGTAACGGCTCCATTATCGGATAGCAGTGATACCCTCATCTTTGGTTTGAAAATTACTTCTTTGTCCATATTGTTAAACTACTTTATAGATAATAAAAAAGGGCTTAGGAAAGCATTAACTTTTCCTAAGCCCTAACCTCTTAGTTGTTAAGGATTAGGTTTAGTCCTCATCCTTTGCAACCTTCTTTTTCTTACCGTCCTTGTTGCCCTTGGTTTTGAGAGCCTTCTTGTCCTTCTTCTCTTCCTTGGCAACCTTGGTTTCCTTAGCCTCTTTCTTAGAAGCCTTCTCCTTGTTGTCGGCCTTAGGAGTTTTCTCCTTCTTCTCGGCTCCGTCGGAATTAGCCTTGCGTTGCTCGGCACGGTACTTTTTCTTCTCTGCTGAAGTCATCTCCCGGCCATCGATGAGAGGATAGTCATATTTGCCAGTTGTACGAGGAGCCTTGGCTTTCTTGTCCTTTTTCTCCTCCTTAGCAGGTGTTTCAGACTTGGTCTCTTTAGCGACCTTATTTGACTTCTTAGCTTCCTTTGCAGAAGCTTCTACTGCAGCCTTTTCAGCTGCCTTCTTGGCTTTCTTGTCCTTTTTCATTTTAATGTACTTTTTTAAGTTTTTAATGTCCGTTGACGGGTATTTCATTGCTATCTTATCCCTCTCTTTATTCAGTTTGAAGAGAAGTTTCCTAAACTCTTCACCGAATATAGGATGGTTTGAGTAATCCTTACGAGGGTCCAGATTATGCTTTTTGAGGAATTTAAGAATTGCCTTCTTAGCCTCTATCAGCTCTGGAGTTTTTATAGGGTATTTCTTTTCCATTCCTATTTATTTTTGGGATTCATATACATATAGCAGAGATTCCCAAGATTGGGTAATGCCTTCCGAAATTCTAGGAAAAATTTATTTATCTGAAAGGTAAGTAGGAAGCCTCTCTATATTCAGTATCCTAATTTCCTTACCATACCAGATGGATAAATTCCTATATAAAAATTCTATTTCGGAATCGCTTAAGTTAACAAACCTGCCTGATAAAGTTTGCCCATCCAATTCATAGGATACCAGGATTATTTCCCCTTTTATCTTAGCCTCTAACTCTTTCCTAAGTTCATAGAACTTCCTCTTGGCATTACGAAGTTGAAGGTTAATGGATTGGAGATATGAGTTCCTCATGCCTGGGCTCGTTCGTTGTTTTTCTAATACCTGTATTCTTTTAGAATAGGTAGTAAGAGCCTCAGTGATTTCCTTTAACGATTTGTCAGCTCGTCCCATTTTGGTTTTGAAATAGGTATGTTAGTATCATCATCGGCCATCTCTTTTAGGATAAGTGCTGCCTGGGAAGATAGAAATTCTAAATACTCCTTATCCTCAGTATTATTTGGGCAAGTTTCATTATCTTCTAGAGAAAGATTTATTCCCTCAATAAGATTAGTCAATGCAATAGCAATGATATCTCTTCGAATTTGCTGGTCCATGATTAAGTAAACTAAAAAGCCCCACCCATTTAAGGGTAGGGCCGAGGAAACATTATGAAATTTGAGTTAAGGATTAGTCCTCGTCCTCATTGTCGTTTTCCTCAGAATCGGTATCGGCTCCCTTAGAACCTTTAGCTGCCTTCTGAGCAACAATGTTGCCGTGACCTTTCTTTACCTTAACTGCAAGCTCTCCTGGGATGAAGGTGTTAGAGGTAGATACTACCTTGCCGTCCTCTATAGCAACCGAAGTTACCATAACTCCGATAGAGCGATGCTTTACCTTTACCGGCATTGCATAGGTCTTAACGACCTGGTTCTCACTTACCTGGATGATGTCTACCTGCTTAGAGTTAGGTCTCTGTTCTGCAGGACGATTTTTGAGAGCCTCCATACGAGCCTTACGTTTTGCTGCCTTCTCCTCTGCTTTGGTTGCATCTGCAGCCTTCTTGATTTCTTTTTTAGCTTTTGCCATGATTTTATAAATTTATTGTTATACTTATGGTTTACTTATAAGCTTATAGCTTTTACCATTTCCTAGAATGTTGGAAAGGGTAAGATTATTTCTTACCCTTTTTACCCTTACCCTTAGGAAGCTTGATGCCCATCTCCTTGGCGATTGCAGCACGGAGTTTCTCTACGTCCTCCTCATCGAAATCGTCGGGGTCTGTGTCAAGTTCCTTTTCGTCGCAAATGTCCTCGAGTTCCTCAAAATCGGCCTCGGCCAGCATTTCCGGAGTAACTTCGTCATCCTCATCCTCATCCTCGTCCTCATCCTCATCCTCGTCCTCATCCTCGTCATCCTCATCCTCATCCTCGTCCTCATCGGAATCGTCGTCGTCATCCTCATCCTCATCATCGGAATCCTCATCGGAATCGTCGTCGTCATCCTCATCCTCATCCTCATCGGAATCCTCATCCTCATCGGAATCCTCATCCTCATCCTCATCGGAATCCTCATCCTCATCGGAATCGTCCTCGTCATCGGAATCGTCATCGTCATCGGAATCGTCATCGGAATCGTCATCGGAATCGTTTCCGAAGATTTGCTGGGCCTGTTCGGCGGTGAGTACTGTGGTAGTTACTACTTCTACTGAACCATCGTCATACTTAACGAGTACTGTACCATTACCGAGGTCGATGCGTTCTACTTCCTGCTTTGCAGGCTCTTTCTTAGTTTTCTTTGCCATTTTACTTAAAATTAAAGTTGTTAAACATGTTGTTTACTGTATCTTTAGGTATTTCTCATCTTCCTTATTTGAGGAATCAGAGTTATATTGTTTTACCTCTTCAAGAAGAGCATCAAATTGAAACTTAGACTCAATTTTAATTTCCTCCTGGCTTATAAGGTTATTGCCCTGATATAAGCATTTATTTATATTATAGGG
>SFOB01000197.1 GCA_004554075.1 Treponema sp. | reverse complement strand
ACGAGCATTTTGGACTCTCACCATGAACAATGTATAGTACTAAGACAAGACGTTATTAACGATATTAATATATACAACAATCTTGCACCAAATCAAAAGCTTCGAATTCCATTTCGTGGCAAAAGCAAATCTAAGGTGATTAAAAACATACATTACGATTTGTGCAATATAGGACAAACACCATCCATAATTATTTGCGTAGAAGAGTATAGAGAGGGTTTTGATGATTTGTATCTACAAAAAGCTCGGAATCCGGAAGTATCAATAACGCCCAATGATAGAATCGGAAGTGCTAAAAATTATGCTTTGCTGTACCCTGTAATAGAACACACAAATAACACATGGAGTAATAAATGGATAGTCGTAATCTATGACACACCAAACAAGGATGATTCCGATATAATAAACACTATAAAATACACAATAAATAAGATTTTAAAATTTCCTTTTAAGTTTACTTTGCCAACATCCCTTAATGGCATTGATATTATTCCTAAAGTAGAAGTTTCGTTTGCATATTTAGAAAATGAAGATAATGAGCATATTGCTGTTCATCATAAGATAGTTAGTGCGACAACTAAGACTACCCACTCTATCAAATATGAAAATGTTACTACAGATGAAGCTCAAGAAATCATCAATGATAATGCAAGTGTGGTAGAAGGAATCAAAAGGCGGATTAAATTTTTCAAGGATCGAAATAATAGGGCAACCACAGATACTATTACTCAAGAGTTGGACGATGATGGAAATTTGCAGTCTACCTTGGTGTCAAAATACGGGTATTCTCAAAATGTAGATGTTCAGGACTTGCAAGATATCAACAACATACGAACGATGGTCCGTAACTTTAATAACGTAATAACAAACTATTTAACAAATGGAGCTGTTTAACAACTTACCTGATTCGTTTTTTACGTCCATTGACAATATATGTATTTCACTGTTGTTAGGCGTTTTAGGTATTGCTATTACAATCTTTACTGTTGTGTACTCATTTATGGAGAGTAATAAGCAGGCAATACGAAAACTTACAGATGAGATTAGATATTCCGAGGAGATTGACCCTGTTAAGAAGAGCGATTTACGCTTTGCTAATGAATATATGAAACGCATGAAGAATATGAACAGAGCACTGATGGCAATAATATTTATTGATGTTAGTTTATTCATTTTCTTTTGTATTTACCTTTCCTTTAATTCTTCCACATTGCGATTTATTGCTTATGCACTCGTAACTCTCTTGATGGTTGGATGTATGATTACTTTATCCGTATATCTCAAGCAATATATTTCAAGGTATAAGAACGTTTAGGATATTCAACTTGTTTGTTGAACCTTTTATGCTCCGAAGTAAAGATGTAGTTTTGATTAGTAGATCCGTATATAGTCATCAAGTACAGCCAAGAATAATGGACTGTATGGAATGACTATTTCAATCTCCGCTATTATTGCATGGGCGTAATTGTCTTTGAGTACGAAAACGATTTCAACAGGATTTCTTTTGAAAGGAATGCTTGTTGTATGAAAGTTCATTTATCTTGCAGACATAAGCAACATATTATTTGTTATCATGTGTATGTACACGTAGTTTCTAAAACGAAAGTTAAAAATATTAAATCTTCGACTTTTTTTATCGTTTACAAAATTTACATCTTCACTTTTCTACCGTTTACATGTAAGTCGTTTATATAAAACAATTTGTAGATACGCAAGTTGCTCAAAACTTGAAAATTTTTATTGCTATGCCGAGAAAGTACCTTCAACGTATGCCACAGCCTTCGAAAACTCATACATTGAATCTTCAACTCTCCACGTTATAGGTTCTTCTTTATCTTTATATCAGGCAACAGCTCCATGGAGCGGATTCGGAACAATCAAGGCACTTGAAGGTACAGAAGCAGAAACAAAGAAATGCGAAAAGCCTGTTATCTCATACAATAATGGAGAACTTTTCTTCACTTGTGCAACAGAAGGAGTGGAATATGTAAGTAAGATAAATAGCGATGACTTTGGTAATTTCTACACCCAATTAGTACAATTATCTGGTTGCTACAACATTTCAGTTACCGCAACAAAGGCAGGATATGATAACTCTGACGTAGCTACCGCAAAGCTTTATTGGCTTCCAACGTCTGATATAGGCACAAACATCAACACTGCGAAGACTCGTGGCATTGTTATCCAGTCAGCAGGTGGTTTCATCACCCTCTCCGGTCTTGACACGAACGAGCGAGTTGATTTCTTCACTGTTGATGGCGTTGCCCTCGGCTCTGCCACAGCAACAGATGGCACTGCTACATTCTCTGCCACTAACGGCACTATTGTCGTTGCGAAGATTGGCAAGGAGAGTGTGAAGATTGCGGTGGAGTAAAGAACATCTACGGATTCCAAGGGGAGACAATTGCAATCCCCTTGGAGTCAGTTTGCATAAGTCATAGAGACAAATACATCAACATGAAAAAGTGAACTAATGTACCTATCCCTTTGGCCCATATGTAAAAATTATATAATAAGGTACGTATGAAGAAGACGGATAAAATAGTATCAGCCGCACGCCTATACAGCCGCAGATGATACTATTTTGACACTGATTTTCTGCAAAATCCGGCGTCTGGAAGCCACGGGCTGACTTTCGGACGGTTTTTTCAGGGTTTTTATGCAAAATGCATATATTACTGATTTCCAGGTATTTGTAAATCCATGACCTCCGGCATAGGGATAAAAAAACGAAGAAAAACAGCTGTTTTCGGCTGCAATATTGACTATTTTGCCGGCTCACTTTGACTATTTCGTCGGCTCACTTAGACTATTTTGGCTTCTCACTTTGACTTGTTGGCACCTCTACCGGTATCTTCTTGGATATTGAAAGGCATAAAACGGTGCATCGAAAGCGATTTCCGGACAAAAAAGAAATGATTTCACGGGTGTTTCTGACATGCAAGAAAGTATCATCAGTATGCTGCAATGGCACTTTCACGACACTAAACATCATACTAAGCGAAGCGGTCGTAACCTGTCTCGTGAGGGGAATAGCCTGTAAGGCTGGTCTTTTATTTCAAGCGAACTTGAGTTAATAAATAGGGTGTACAGTTTGATGAACCCAAAATGGAAGTGTTCCTGATTTACTCTGACTACTTTTTCGCAGAAAATATATTGACCAGCACGCGCTGTAAGCGCAGAAGAACATAGCCCAGGGTAGAGCGCAGCGGCACCCTGGGTTATTTCATGTAGGTGATGG
>SFOB01000196.1 GCA_004554075.1 Treponema sp. | reverse complement strand
GCGTATGAAAAGAAAAATCAAAATTCCTGATAACTATATACCTATGGACTGTTGGAAGGAAGCAAAAGAATTCTTTTTGTCTATCCGCGATGACGTTGACATTTATAAAAAGTTTAAGTGTTTTCAAAATCTCAAACAGAGCGAAGAAGCTGACAAGTTTATTGCCTGGTGGGAGATGGAACGCTTTGCTGATTATCCTCTCTCTTTGATTTTGATATATGAGAATCTTGATGAAATAAATAAAAAGATTGGTGAATATGATTTGCTTGATGGATATGGTCAGCTGCAGTTTAAGCTGATTCAGTTTTATAGACTTTTGAAAGAAAACGGGATGATAAATGAGTGAGATAGATTTTTCAAAAAATGAAAAAGCAGTCCTCGAACAAATCGGCCTTGAGATGAAGGCGAATAAATACGTAAGTGGTGAAATGCAGTTTACTGATCTTACGAATACGCTTTACTTTCTGCGTGCTTATGAGGACAGCATCCGCTACTGTATTACCTGGGATAAGTTTCTTGTTTGGAATGGAACGAACTGGGAAATTGATTTGCGTGGTTTTGTTCAGGAACGAATACCGATTTTTATTCATAAGATGTACAGAATCCAGCGTTATATTCCAGACCAGCTTTTGAAACAGGAATTTGAAAAGCATCTTGTTAAGAGTGAAAGCTTCCGCCGCATTCAGGCAATTGTCGGGCTTTTGAAGATGCAACCTTCTATAAAGGTAATTGAAAAAGAGCTTGATACAGATATCTATCTTTTTAATGTTGAGGGGCTGACGCTAAATCTGAAAAATGGAAAAGCCAAGGAACCGAATATTAAAAACCTTATTACAAAAAAGAGTCTTTTTGTTTACAACAAGGATGCGGACTGTCCGACCTGGAAAATGTTTTTGATGCAGATTTTCAACAATGATACTCAACTGATTAAATTTATACAGAAAGCCTGTGGCTATACCCTTTCCGGAGATGTAAGTGAACAGTGTCTTTTTATTCTCTGGGGAACTGGTGCCAATGGTAAATCAACTTTTTTGAATGTGCTTTTACAGCTGTTTGGGGACTATGGCTGCAGCACTGGTATTGAAACCTTTACTAAAAAGAATAAAGAACAGAGCAACGATCTGGCACGTCTTAAGGGAGCTCGTCTTGTTACCACCAGCGAGATTGAGCAAGGAAGCCCTATGAGTGAAAGCCTGATTAAGAGCGTTACCGGTGAGGATGCTTTGACAGCGCGATTCTTGTATGGCGAGTATTTTTCTTTTAAACCTACCTTTAAGATTTTTATGGCGACTAACCATAAGCCGAAAATCTGTGGAGCTGATAACGGTATCTGGAGACGTATCAAGATGATTCCTTTTACTGTCACCATTCCGCCGGAACAGAGAGATAAAAAACTTACGGAAAAACTGATTGCTGAGAACTCAGGGATTTTGAACTGGTTGATTCAAGGTTATGCGATGTGGAAAAAGGAAGGACTTGAAGAGCCGGAAGCTGTTTGCCAGGCAAATGAAGAATATAGAATGGATATGGATGCGGTAGGAACTTTTGTGAATGACTGCCTTGAAATTGATGCTTCTCTTAAGTGGCGGTTGCATACTAAACTTTTGTATGAGACTTATATTAAATGGTGCAACAAAAATAATGAGCGTGTTATGTCGCAGAAATGGCTGGGGCTTAGAATGAGCGAGAAAGGATTTAAGAGAATGGCTACTAACGGGCAGCGCGTCTGGCTGGGGCTTGTGATTAGAAATGAATGGAGAGGTTAAAGCAAAAGAATTGCCCCCTCGCAAAAGGCTTGGGGGCTGGACATCGGAGAGAGCTTTAGAGGCTGCCTTACAAGAGCAATACTTTAATTTCTTGAATAACAAATTTCATGTACAATCCGGCCTTTTGAATCATACTCATATTCATACCATTTTTCAAAAGTTGTAGAATCTTTATAATGAATAACATTATTGTATTTATCATATTCATACCATTCATCACGGCAATTGAAGGCTTTGCGATATCTATAACCAGTTTCTCCATATGCCATTGTATAATACTTTGAAACTTTATGAGTTACATTGCCGTTATCATCATATTCATATTCAAACCATTTTTCATCTTCACCTTCATAAGAATATATAAGATTATTATGGGAATCATAAGCGAACCATTCTTCTCGGCCATCCATATTTGAATATATTTTATTACCCCTTGAATCATATTTGAATGTTGTTACCCAGTAATAAAATTTTTCACTAACTTTATTATCATTTTCATCATATTCAAAAAATTGTTCAGAATGGCTATTCTTATAATGAACAAGATTTCCACGTTCATCATATTCATACCACTGTTCATAATTAGAAAAATCTTTATTAAGATTTGGATCAATTGTATAAATTAATTGACCTTTTTCGTTATAAGTATGCTGAAGCCGAGTTTCACGAATATCATTAGCACTATATTTATACTTAGTATAATACAAAGTATTATGATCATCATAATCGTACCATTCTTCTATAGAACCATGTTTACGATAAATTAAATTATTGTTGTTATCGTATTCAAGCCATTCTTCACCATCTATGTAATCATTTTTATGTACTTTCTTACTCAGCTTGGAATATTCATACCAGGTCTCGCTTTTATCTACCCATTGTCCATTATTAGCAGGTTTTTCTATATATATTCTGCCTTCCTGAGATATAAGAGGAAACGTAAAAATAAAAAAGGTAAATATCAATATTGATTTTTTCATAAAAAAATCTCCTTTCGTGACAGTTGCCACAGCGGGGGTCTCCCCTGGTGGCAGCGGAAGCGGCAACAGCACCGCGGGGCGCGCGGCCCCTTCGTCGCCGGACAACTTCCCATCCCGACGCACTTGACGCGCTGTTCCTACTCTGTCCAATGCATTGCATAGATTTCCGTGTGCATCATAGCACACGCGGCGCGGCTTTGCAACCGGAAAAAGGACGCCCGGCGGGCGTCCTCTCAGCTTATCGAAGGACCTCGTAGAGTTTCGCCGCCGCAGCGGCGAAAAAAAGTCCAATCATTTTCTTCGGCGACATGTGCGGCGAAGAAAATACCGCTCGGCCTGCAAACGTGCGCGCCGTCCGCCTCTGGCGGACGGCGCGTGCGCTGCAGTCAGGCCGCAAACCTCTTTGTCAAAAAGTAATACTTTTTGACAGCCTCAAGGGCTTACTTTTTCGCGCGGGTCAGGCGGCGCGTGAGCTCTTCGACCAGCCCATCCACCAGCTCCTGATGGTCGGCCAGGTTCAGCTCGGC
>SFOB01000195.1 GCA_004554075.1 Treponema sp. | reverse complement strand
TATGCACAAAGCATAGAGTGTGAAGAGCCGTGTGAGGGGAGACTTTCACGCACGGTTCTGTGAGAGGGTGAGGGTGAAACTCCCTCGCTCTACTCGACCAATGACCCTCAAGACATACGGCGTTTTTTTGTTTTTTTGTTCTTCAAAATAGACAAAATCCGTTTTTAACCATTTTTTTTCACAAACACCCCAAAAAAACAAGTTAAAGCTTTGAGATTCGGAAAACATTCATTACTTTTGCAGAATAATTAAAAACATTTTTTCATTCTACTACTTTGTTAAGTGGCAGATTGACGACAAGAATAACTATGAAAAAAGAATATACAATATACAAAACCTACTCGGATATCTTAAAAGAAGAATGTCTTCCATTGTTCAATTATGGATATAATGACAATGAGAATCAACTGACTATGCTGTCGCTTTTTTCTGGGTGCGGTGGTATGGACATAGGTTTTGAGGGCGGTTTTATTTGTAATAGACGTTCTGTTCCCCGAAATTCTCAATGGATTGAAAATGAAATAAATGAAGACTGGGTGTTGCTGAGAAAGAATCGTTTCAACACAATATTTGCGAATGACATTCTTGATGAGGCGGTTGCTACTTGGGTATCATATATGAATCGTTTTGATAAAGATCCAACCATCTACCATAAGGAAAGTATTGTTGACCTTGTAAAAAAACAAAGGGGCGGTGCAAATATTTTTCCAAAAGATGTAGATATTGTTACAGGAGGTTTTCCGTGTCAAGATTTCAGCGTAGCCGGTAAAAGAAAGGGTTTTAACTCTGACAAGGCACACGATGGCAAAAGTCACGAGGATTCTATTCCGACAGAGGAAACCAGGGGGAAACTATACTATTGGATGAAACAGGTCATTGACATTACAAGACCTAAGGTTTTCATAGCGGAGAATGTCAAGGGACTTGTTAGTCTTGGAGACGTAAGAGACGTAATACAAAATGACTTTGCACACGCAGATGGTGATGGCTATATTGTCCTTCCACCACAAGTACTTCACGCAGGCAACTATGGA
This sequence comes from Treponema sp., assembly GCA_004554075.1. Classification (GTDB taxonomy): domain Bacteria; phylum Spirochaetota; class Spirochaetia; order Treponematales; family Treponemataceae; genus Treponema_D. Next base: position 2,267 of record SFOB01000195.1, on the reverse strand, counting down.
GTTCCTGAGACACGCGAGCGTGTTATTTTTATTGGAATAAGAAGAAATGCACTTAATCCAACTGCATTGCAGTATTTGGAGCAGGAGATAGTGCCACAAGAATATAATCCATACCCTTCCCCAACTCATAATTTCAATGTAAATATGGATAATCTTGAAGCTCCTGTCACTTGCAGGGAAATCTTTAAGAATTTGCCAGAGCCTGAGAATAGTAATGATTTGTCTCATCGTTTCTATTCAAAGGCGAAATATATGGGAAAACATTGTCAGGGGCAGAGCGAAATAAAGATTGATGGATTAGGGCCAACTATAAGGTCAGAGCATCACGGTAACATTGAGTTCCGTAGGTTGTCTGAAGAACATGGTGGGAAAATAAAGGACGAATTGGATAAAGGACTTGTGGAAAGAAGACTTACACCAAGGGAATGTGCTTTAATTCAGACATTTCCACCTGATTATGCATTTGTAAGATACAAGGGGTATTCGAGAAGTTTTCAGGTAAACCAATCGGGAGCTTATAAGGTTATCGGTAATGCCGTACCTCCCATGTTGGCTTATAACATAGCGAGAAGAATTCAAGAATTGTGGGATTTATATTTTGGTTGATATATATGGGAACTGAGTCATTTATTACAATTGCAGATAGCAAAAATCATTATGAGGATTTTGTGCATTTTATGGATGCGACTACAGAAGCATTACGACTTGACGGCAAAAATCGGAAAGAATACTTTCTTTCAAGGAATGGTAAGATGTTAGAGGACGATGTTTTGCAGTGTATGAGAGCAAAGGCAAGTGATTTTCATTTCGACCCTGCTCATATTCTGCCTACTAAGCCACAACATTTTCCCGATATAATATCAAACAATTATTTTGGTGTTGAGGTTAAAAGCACAGAAAAGAACACATGGACTTCAACAGGCAGCAGCATCGTTGAAAGTCTGCGTGACGATGATATCAAAAAAGTGTTTTTGTTATTTGGAATTCTTTCAAAGAAAAACATTGATTTCAGGTGTAAACCTTATGAAAAATGTCTTTCTGACATTCATGTCACACATAGTCCAAGATACAATATTAACATGGACTTGTCGGATGATGATGAAACCATATTTGACAAAATGAAAATAGGATACGATACATTTCGTAAACTTGGTGAAACACAGATAGACAAGGTAAAAGAATATTATCGCAGCATATACAAATCAAAAAAGGCAAAAACTATGCCTTGGTGGATTGGTGATACGGTACAGGACTTAAGACTGCTCTGTGATTTGGAACCTGAAATGAAAGAAGAATTCATTGCTATGAGTTATGCTCTTTTCCCTGAAATATTAGGGAACAAACGTGAAAAATACAGAAAGCCTTCTTTATGGATGTGTACACGACATTCTGTCATCTGCTCAAACATCCGTGACACATTCTCCTCTAAAGGTAAAGGTAATATTTATGTAAATGAACAATTAAGATGGGAAAATGTTCCCAAAGTAATATGTACTCTTACTACTGTTTTGGATAAAATTGTCGATATTTATAATGACAGGTCTGTCATTATGGAAGACTTTATCAACTTTGCAATCTATCCAAAGAAAGAGGAAATCAGTTTAGAACAATGGATTGAAGCCGCAGAAGTAAATATGCGAAAGACTCTAAAAGAAGAACTCCCAGACTTAACAATAAGAAGTTTATTGGAATTGTCGTATAAAGAAAAAATAACAAACGATAAAAAAACGTCTTTTTTCCTTACGAAAAAACAACCAGTTTTATTCAGCTAGTTTGACCGTATAAGTTGAACAAGCTGACAAGCATTATGAATCCAATTTTGACATATTTCAATGTAGGTACAATTGATAATTAATATCTTATTATGAATAGTATGAATAAAGGGAATAATATTATTACAATGAGAAAAAGAGATATAACCCTTGCTCATGAAGCATTTGTTGAGTTGATGAACAATACTGAGCATATATTGAACGAGGAGGCTCGCATGGATCCCCCAAAGTATAAAGGGTTAAATTCTTCTTCATTGGAACCTTGTGCTGTTGAGAAGATTAAAATGGCATGTGCCAACACACCTTTTGATCCTAATGAGGTGAAATTGATTTCTGGACAAAGGTTCCCTGATATTGTCGCAGAAAAATATTACGGAATTGAAGTTAAATCTACTAAGCCTAAAATCCGCAAGCAATCTCAATGGCAATCTCAATTGCAGTAAAGAGCTTGAACACTATGCATCATGATAGTATGAGCGTGAATTTTGTCCGATT
>SFOB01000067.1 GCA_004554075.1 Treponema sp. | reverse complement strand
ACAACTTCTTCCAGCTGAGTAATATCTTTTTGCGAAAGAGGAAGGCGGCGGCCACTCATAAAGTTTTCAAACTCCTTGCTATGGAAAGTGAACGGACCTGCAAAGGCCAGGTGCACATTAAGCAGGGAGTTTTTTTCTGTATCAGCCAGGAAGGCAAAAGAAGCAGACTGCTGGGTAATTGAGTGCTCGTGGCCGATACGACGGAAAATTGAAAGCTCTGCATCTACCAGAGGAATGCGGATGTTTGAAAGAATAAAACCTTCCGGTACAGATTTAAAATATCTTATGTTTTCAGTTCTTGTTTCTGTCTGATTTTTGAATTCAAGTTTTGCATCAAGGGCCATAAGAGGAGCAAACAAAGTAAGCTTATGGTTTTCTGAACAGATGTTTCCGCCGATTGTGGCTGTGTTTCGTATAATCGGATTTGCAATACAGTTTAGGGCTTCGTAGAGAATTGGTGGAAGGTGAGTCTGTCCGATTGCCAGAATATCTGAAAGAGTTGCTCCAGGACCAACATCGATATAACGTTCATGGCGGGAAATGTGAGAAAGATCTTTGATGCCATGGGTGGAAATAAATTTATCAGGAAGATTTTCAATGCGGGTACAACCGCCTACGACTTTTGTTCCAGGATTGTTATTGAGAATCTTTATAAGTTCTGCAGCATTCTTTGCATATAAAATTGTCTTTCCCATTTTATTCCTCATTTATCCACGTTTCTGCCGCTTATTAGAAATCTGAATTGCATAGATGATTCCGTTTACAAGAGTTTCCAGGTCTGTGCAGCAGGGTGAAAGGGCCTTTACATAATCTGTAATTTCCTGTCTTGTTGGCATTTTAGGCATCTTTAAAATCTGATAAGTTGAAAAAACTTTTCCTGCGGTACAGTAGCCGCAAAGTTTAATTCCCGCTTTTTGAAAGCCTGCCATTATAGTTGAGTATTCTTCTGTTTTTACAAAATAATCAAGGGTAACAATGTCGCTGTTATGAACTATGCCGGCAGGAATTTTGCAGGAAGCAGCAGGCTTGTCATCAAGTAAAATTGTGCAGGAACCGCAAAAGCCGGAGCTGCAGCCACTCTTTACAGAAGGACATCCGTTTTTGTGAAGAACCTTCATTAACGATTCATCTGCATGAGCATCGAGAACTGTTTTTGTACCATTTAAGATGACAGGGATTTTCATTCTTCGGCTCCTTTTACTTCGGATTTTTTAGATTCTTCTTTTGCTTCATTTTTGGCTTCTGCTTTCTTTATTATATTCTTTTCTTTTGTGCGGTCACGAATCAGCTGGAAGAGCAGGTCTTCTGTACATGGAATTTCAGTAAGCTGAGTTGTGAGTGCAAGAGAAAGGGCAGAAGAAAAGGCTGCAGGGAGTGAGTTATGAATTAAACCACCTACCTGACCGGAACGGTCTGCTGTCTGTACAAAGCTGATGTTTATTGCATCGCATGGAACAGTCTTTCCTTTTACCAGCATTGTAAGCTCCTGCTGAATTTCAAGGCGGATAGTTCTGCGGGCTGCAGCTTCATCAAATAATTCACCACAGTCTACGGTAACCCATATACCTTTTATTTTTTCATTGTAGGTATAGGTATCGAGTTCAACTTCTACTACAGTTGTGATAAAAGAGGTTGTATAAAAGGGACTGCCTGAAAATTTATCTTTATCCCATTTTGATTTAGAAGTTACTGGTCCGCCGCGTTTTGCAGTAATTGGAAGCGGCTGATGAAAGCGTTTTTTCTGAATATCGTTACAGCATTTTTTTACCATTTCATTGATGATACTTATAGAGCTGTAAGAATCTTCCGGCTGTTCTGGAATTTCATCATATGGAAAATCTGAATTAATCTGAATGTTTTGTTTTGGAATCTGAAGAATTTCTGCTGCAGAAGTTTTCCAGATTTCCTGTATTACTTCAGAAGGCTTAATTGTATGAATAACCAGTTTTTCGTCTGCACTTAGAGTGACTTCGAGTTTTGTATCATTCGAAAAACTTGTCTGGCCGTAATAACCTGAAGGAATAAAAGCTGTAGCTACACCAATACCTCGAAGAGGAAGGGCGAAGAAAGGCTTGCTGTCCTTTTCTGCACGATCAATAGCCTCCATATGGAAGGAAGCGTATTTTCTGTTGAAATCACTTTGTGAAAGAGCTGTCTGCAAAACCTGTTGTACATCTCCGGTTGGAATATCAAATGGAAATGGAGTTATTGCAGGAGTTTTTGTTTTTGAAGACTTCTTTGCAGTTTTTGTCTTTGCTTTTGGCTTTTCTTCTGCTTCAGGAGCTGGAAGTACCTGGCTTGCATTTATGATTCTAAGTTCATCCGGGAAAATGTTTGAAAGATTACTGATCTTTTGAATCTCGTTTTCGATTGCAAAGAATGCCTGGGATTCAATAATCTGCATGGAAATTGAAGTTGGCGGATTCTTAGATGTATGAGCCTTTGCATTAATATAAAGATTTTCTGGTTTATAGAAACTGGCTGCTGCAATTGCAATTCTGTCTGTGATTTCCTGTGCAAAAGGGTTTGAAGATCCTATATCAATATCAATTAAAATTTTAAGCGCTTTAAGGTGGCCGTCTTTGTTCAGGGCAGTACGGTAAGTAATTTCTGTCGTTACTCCGGGAACCATATAGTTTTCCTGTTCAAACTGGGAGAGAACGAGTTTTACCGGTTTTTTAGAAAGCCAGGCTGCAGTGGCTACCTGAACTGCAAGCTGAGTAGTTCTGGCAAGACCGGATGGATAGATTCCTGCAGACTTTGTTTTATGAATAAAAACCTGCTCTTCGCTGATTTCAAGTGCTGCCGCAACTGATTTTTGTGTAAAGCCTGTCCAGCGGGTTGGGGCAAAGACATGGATTTTTTCACCTTCGGTATAGGCAAAGGCTCCTTCTGTTTCCTGCCATTTAGGAGTCAACAGTTTTTCTTTCCAGGTATCAGTAGATTCAAAATCTGCATTTTCAAAGAGCTTAGTATCTGCTTGAGCAAGAGGTAAACTTTCATATAAACCGTATTTGACTTCTCGGGTAGCTACAATTACATTTGGATTTTCTTCTACATGTGATTTGTCAATTACAGTATCAAGAGAAGGCATTTCGTTAATCTGTTCAACGAACTCCTTAAAGTTAGCAGTTTCTTCCTGATTATTGATTACATTGTGAAGGGCAGATTCAAGGTTTTCTACATCAAAGTTTATATTAACTGTGTCTAAGAGCTGATAAACTTTTTCTTCATCCGGTCCAAAGATAATTCCAACCGGTTCTCCTCTGTAAGAAACATTTCCATAGCCGAATATTTTTGTATTGCTTTTGTTGGCTGTAATTGTTTTTGAACCTGGAATGTCTTTGCTTGTGTAAAGTGTATAACCGTCTGGAAGGTCTGCTGCAGTAACTGATTTAATTTTTCCGGCAGGGGCTGGACTTCGCACAAGGGCTGCATAAAGACAGTTTTCTTTTTCAAAGTCGCTGTAAAAGCCTGAGGCTTCGAGGGAACGTAAATTGTTTTTTGCGTTGTTTTTCTTTCCTGCCATTGTGCTTTACTTATCTCCTGTTTTCGTTTCCAATCTGAATAACAGTATTTATTACAAGCTGAGCCTGTTCTTCTGTCATATCCGGATAAAGAGGAATTGAAATTGTAGTGCTGTACTGTCTTTCCGCATTAGGGTAAGCCTGGGCTGTGAAATCAGGGTAAAGCTCTCGCCAGTAGGTGAAGTGGAAAATAGGAATAAAGTGTACAGAAATTCCAAGTCCTGCGGCCTGCATTTTTTTTGCAAATTCTTCACGAGTGATTTTTAACTTCTCTGGAACTATGCGCATAAGGTATAAGTGCCAGCTGTTTCCTTCTCCATCCGGGGGAAGCTTAATAAAGTCCAGATTTTTGAAGGCTTCATTATACATGTCTACAATGTGCTTACGCTGTTCGTAAAAAAGTTGTGCTCTGTCTACCTGGCAGCAGCCTATTGCAGCAAGAACATCCGGCAGATTAAATTTGTAGCCAGGGGCTATAATGTCATATTCCCAGCTTGCACGAGGGCTTGTATAGCGGTCCCAGGTTGTGCGGTCCATTCCGTGCATGCGCATAACAGTCATGCGGCGGGCAAGTTCAGGGTCTCGGGTGCATACCATTCCGCCTTCTGCAGTTGTAATAGTTTTTGTAACGTAAAATGAAAAGACACCTGCGTTACCGATTGTGCCGGCATAGCCTAAGGCAGTTGGTGAAGGGAAGGAATGGGCTGCGTCTTCAATTACGCGGATGCGGTTATCTGGAGTTGAATATTTTGCTGCCAGTTCCATAATGCGCTTCATGTTGCAGACATTTCCTGCAATATGTACCGGAACAATTGCGCGTACACGATGAGGGCCTTTTCCGTCAACTCCGCGCGGCTGGCTGTCTTTTATTAAGATTTCTTCTATTTTATCGGGATCTATACTGTAAGTGTCTTTTTCAACATCTGCAAAAAATACATCAGCATTAAGGTGGCGGGCACAGGCTGCTGTTGAAACAAAAGTGTAGGGAGTAGTGATTACGGCAGTTCCTTCGCGAACTCCACAGGCTTCCATTGCAAGAATCATTCCGCTTGTGTTTGAGTTTACGGCAAGGGATGTGATGTCCCCATCTGGGAGTCCAGCTTCTGCGCGGGCAGCTTTCATCTTGTCTGTGTCGCTTACTGCAGCACTGAATTTCTTTTCAAATTCAAGAGCATATTTTCCGGTTGTAAGCCAGCCGCTTCTGAGTACATCAAGTACAGCATCTTCTTCTGCCTTTGTAATTGCGGCTCTATGAAAAGGAACTTTTATTTCTGCCATTATAACTCCATATTATTCAGATCCTGAAACAAGTTCAGGATGACGTTTTTTATAGTATATCTGTCCTCATCTGATTATCAGTTTTTATTTCTTCGTAAAAGTTTTTCAGGCTCTCGCAGTCGTCGCATAAAAGTTGAACAAGCTTTGCCTTGTCTCGGAACTCTGCCTCGTGACCTTCTGTGTAAAAACAGATAGGGTAGAGAGCTTTAAGTAAAACATCCAGTCTTTCGCTGCTGTATTCTTTATTATCCAGCTGCAAAAGTTTTTTGTATTTTGTTGGTGTAGGATTTTCTTCCTTAAGCCAGAGAGGCTCAATAAGACGTTCGCCTTTCCTGCAGCCCATAATCTTAATGTCTATGTCTTTATAAGGTTCAAGGCCTGAGAACTTTATAATCTGCTTTGCAAGGTCTATAATCTTTACCGGCTCGCCCATATCAAGAAGATAAGATTTTCCGTTTTCGCCAACACCGCCTGTCTGTAAAACTAAAGAACATGCTTCCGGAATGGTCATGAAAAAGCGTTCCATCTTTTCATCGGTTACGGTAATAGGACCTCCGGTTTTAATCTGATTCTGGAATAGAGGGAGAATAGAGCCCCGGCTTCCAAGAACATTACCAAAACGTACAAACATAAAGGACTGACTGGCTGCGGCCTGCTTTGCGGCATTCAATACCAGCTTTTCGCAGAGCATTTTTGAAACGCCGTAAACACTGACAGGAGCAACAGCCTTGTCTGTAGAAATCAGAACAAAACGGTCTACCTTATGTTTCAAAGCTGCGTCCAGAAGATTTTTTGTTCCAAAGACATTGTTTTCAATCGCAGCAACCTGGTTTTCTTCCATCATAGGAACATGCTTATAGGCTGCACAGTGGAAAATTACATTACACTTTGTCTGGCGGATAATATAGTCAACATATTCGCGGTCTCTCATGTCACCAATAATAGGAACTATGGTAGCCTTTTCACCAACACCTTCTGCCTGTAAAAGACGGAGCTCGCGGTAAATACTGCAGATTGAGTTTTCTCCATGACCAAAAAGGTAAAGACGTTCAGCACCACCACTCAAAAGCTGGCGGGCAAGCTCAGAGCCGATTGATCCACCGGCACCAGTAATAAATACACGTTTGCCCCGCAGGTAGCCCAGACTTTCTTTCAAAGAAATAGTTACCGGAGTACGACCAAGAATATCAAGAGGGTCAATTTCACGGGTTTGAACAAGATGGGCAGTTCCTTCTATTACCTGGCTGATTCCAGGCAGAATCTTAATATGGTTAAAGCCGTTCTGGGTAAGGGTTTCGTAAATTTCACGGATTCTTTCGGTTGGGGCAGAAGGAATGGCAATGATTGCTTCGTCTAAATCAGAATTGGAAAGAATTGAAGTAACGCCACTTATAGGACCAAGGACTGGAATTCCGTCAATATCAGTTCCAATCAGGTTTTTGTCATCATCAATAAAGGCGTTTACTTTTCCAAATATCTTTTTTCGCTTAATATCATCGGCAATAGTCTGTCCGGCAAAGCCTGCGCCAATGATGTATATACGTTTATCCATTGTCCCAACCCTTTTATTTATTTTATCACAAGGTTTTTAATTCCGCAACGATGTAAAAAAATCTCTAAACCCGCCTTAATTTTTCACCGATTAAAATAATAAGAGTCGGAGTATTGTTTCCGGCCGGCGCCTTTTGCGCAATAGTGGGGTCTTTTTGATGGGGAAACTTAAAAGATTTAGTATTCTTGCAATTCTTCTTATAAGCGGCACATTCTGCTTTGCAAATCAGATTTCTTTTCAGATTGTACAGCATGATGAAAGCCTGGACTGCGTTTCAGAAGATTCAATGATTATAGAAGATTCTGTGCTCAATAACTTTTTTGAGTATGGTTATATAGTTACTAATTCTGATGCGGCAATTTCTGAATCAAAAGCACAGGATGAAAAATTATATAAAATAGGTCAGGGCGACGCCTTTAACGGTTTTTCAGATTATTTCATTCAGATAAGACTTTATTATGAAAGAACAGAAGAAACCTTAAGTGCAGCTTCAGATCTGTATGAAATTGATTTCTCAATCACTTCTGTTAAAACTGGTAAAAAGATTGCGGACAAGTCTATGAAAAATATAAAACTGGACCGCAGTAAGAAAAATAATCTGGTAAAAATATCATCAGATTTGGTAAATGAAATAAGTAAAGCATTAAGAGCATATAAAGCCTAAGGATGGGTAGGGGTATGAAAAATAAAATCAAAAGCATTATTAAGATTCTGGTAGTAACTGCAGGATGTCTTATGTTCGCATCATTCAGTCCTTCATTAGATGGAAGGGCTGTAGTCGTAGATGAGGGCGTTTTCCCACAGGGACTTTTCGCAAAGACAGTAGGCTACCTCCCGGGTGATATTATCAGTGTTACAAATATTGCAGGTGATACAACTGTAGATATTCTTGTAATTGGTGCTCTGGATCCTTCTGAAGGGGTTGCAATTATGCTTTCTCCAGAAGCTGCTAAGGCAATGGGAATTGATAAGGGCGCAAACAATATCGTAAAAATTACAAAACGTTCTGGTCAGGATGAACGTGTTTATGGAAATGCGGTTATTACAAAGTCTACAGCAGAGATTGAAGACTGGGATGACGGTAATTTTGAAAACATCAGCGCAGAAGAAAATACAGATGCCTTTGATGAGCCGGAAGAAAACTTGCCTGAAGCTGAAGAAGAAGCAGAAGACGAAACTGAAGCTGAAGCTGAAGCTGAAGCAGAAAATGAGCTTGCTGAAGAAGCAGAACTTCCAGAAGAAAGTGAAGAAGACTTTGCTGAACAAGATCTGGAAGAGGAAGAGTTTGATGCAGAAGCCGAAGCAGAGAATGAGGCTGAAGCTGACACAGAAGATGAGGCTCCAGATGAGGCTGCTGATGAAGAGATAATTGCCGGTGGCGATGAAGAAGAAGCTGAAGAATATGTTGATGAAACTCCTGAGGAAATTATAGAAAAAGAAGAAGAAACAGAAGAGCTTCCTGAAAAAAATGCTGAAGAAGAAACTTCAGAAGAAGCTTTTGAAGATGAAGCACCGGATGCCCTTCCTGCCGAGGAGGTTGAAGAAGAAACTCTTGATGAGGAAGAAGATACTGAAGAAGCAGAGGCTGAGGTTGAAGATGAAACTCCTGTAGAAGAAGAACTTGAGGAAGAAGCTTTTGAAGATGAAGAACCTGCTCCTGTTCCTGTAGAAGAAAGTGCAGAAGAAGAGGCTGAAGAAACAGAAGAAACTGATATTCCTGAGGAAGAAGGTTTTGACGAAGAAGCCTTTGATGCAGAAACTCCAGATGAACTTCCAGTAGAAGAAGAAACTGAAGCCGAACCGGAAGAAGAGACTGCTGAAGAAGATGTTCCTTCTGCAGAAGCCTTTGAAGCTGATGAACTTGAATCATTGCCTGAGGAAAGTGAAGAAGAGGCTGAGCCTGAAGCTGAACCTGAGACTGAGGAAGCTGAAGAATCAGAAGAATATGAAGCTATTGTGCTTGTACCTGCAGATTCTAATCCACCAGAAAGCGACAGTGATGAAGATGAAGTAGAAGATGTTGTTGAGGAAAATGAGATTGAATCAATAGATGAAATTATTCTTACTCCGCTTCCATCTGAAACTAAATCAAAGCAGGATCTGGCTCCTGTTGCAGAGGTAAAACCTGAAGTAAAAGCTCCTTCTGTAACAGAAACATCTTATGATAAATATATTGTTCCAAGTCTTAAGGATCTTGAATCTGGAAAGTACTATATTCAGATTGCAGTATATTCTTCTGATGATAATATCCTTGAAGTTATCAACAAGTACGGAACAAACTATCCTGTTACAATTGTTCCAATGGCCGGCGGCAAGAGCAAGCAGGTATTGATTGGACCAGTTACTATGGATGAATATAAGGTAGTTCTTGAAAGATTTAAGTCTTACGGATTCAAAGATGCGTTCTTGCGTAAGGTAAGATAATAGGCTTAAAATATTTCACACAGAGCAAAAGAGGCCACAGAGCAGGTGATGTATAATTTCCTCTCTGTGGCCTCTGTGTTCTCTGTGAGAAATTTTTTATTTATGAATTAGATAGTATATACCCAGCCCTCAGGAGCTGGTAATCTTCCCATCTGGATACCAGTCAAAGTATCATAGATTTCCTTGAGTTTAGGACCCATTTCCTGTTTTCCTTCGTTGTAGATAATCTGCTTTCCGTGGTCATCAATTTCGCCAACTGGAGAAATAACTGCTGCTGTACCACAAAGTCCGCATTCTACAAAGTCAGCAAGTTCAGACTTGTTAATCTTTCTCTCTTCAACTTCCATGTGGAGGTATTCTTTTGCAACGATTACGAGAGAACGTCTTGTAATAGAAGGCAAGATAGAATCAGATTTTGGAGTAACAAGCTTTCCATCCTTAGTGATGAAGAGGATGTTTGCTCCACCTGTTTCCTCGAGGTAAGTGTGAGTAGCAGGATCAAGATACATATTTTCTGCGTAGCCGTTGTTGTGAGCATCTACGATGTTGTGCAGAGACATAGCGTAGTTCAAACCAGCCTTAATATCACCGGTTCCATGAGGAGCAGCGCGGTCGAGATCTGAAAGGCGAACCTTAATAGGTTTTACACCGCCTTTGAAATATGGTCCAACAGGAGTTACGAGAATACGGAACTGATATTCATCAGCTGGTTTTACACCGATAACTGCACTTGAACCGAACATGTATGGACGGATGTAAAGAGTAGCACCGCTTCCATAAGGCGGAACCCATTCCTTGTTTGCTTTAATTGTTTTAAGAACAGCTTCAATAAAACGCTCTTTTGGGAAAACTGGCATTTCAAGACGTTTACAAGAGTTTTCCATACGTTCAGCGTTCAAATCCGGACGGAAAGTAACAATGTCGCCGTGTTCTGTTGTATATGCTTTAAGGCCTTCAAAACAAGTCTGAGCGTACTGAAGAACGCCAGCACATTCGCTGATGGTTACAGTGTGGTCACTTGTAAGCTTTCCCGCATCCCATTTACCATTTTTCCAGTTTGCTACATAGCTCTTAGAAGTTTCTTTGTAGCCGAATGGAAGATTGCCCCAGTCAATTCTCTTTTTGGCTGCCGGCTTTTTACTTGTTGTTTTTTTTGCTGTTGTTTTCTTTGCAGCAGGTTTTTTAGCAGTTGTTTTTGTTGTTGCCATAATTGTACCTCGCTCTTTAGTAATACTAAAGTTTTTTATTTACACTAAATAATTATATAACTATTTTTTTTATTAGTAAAGTGATATATAATAAAAACATGAAACTTTTTACCTGGAATGATATTCTTTCTATATTAAACGGAGACTCAAACACAGATTTCCTTAGTGGAGCTAAGACTGGTATTTCGGTTGGCAGTTTTGACGGGCTTCATAAGGGGCATAGAAAACTTCTTGGAGAACTTTTGACCGCAGGCCGTGCGCGCAGCCTTTCTTGCGGTGTACTTACATTTTCAAGACCTCTTCCAGGTATTAAGCACAGCAGCGACTATATGGGAGATCTTTCAACTCTGGATCAAAGAATCAGGTTGTTTGAAGAACTTGGCCTTGATTTTGCCATTGTAGTAGATTTTGATGATTCCTTTGCCTCTATGATGGGGGCTGATTTTCTGAATATCCTTTTGAACGTATGCAATATGGAACTTTTAGCAGAAGGAATTGATTTCCGCTGCGGCTTTAAAGGGGCTACAGATGCTCAGGCAATCAGATACTGGGCTGAAAAAAATGGCGTAGAAACGGTTTTTGTAGATCCTGTGTATTTTAATGAAGGAACTGATGAGGAAGAGAGAATTTCTTCGTCTTATATCAGAAAAATGCTGAGCAGAGGCTTTTTTACTACTGCCCGGGAGCTTTTGGAACGCCCTTACGAGCTGGATATAGCTGCAATCCGCCGCGCTGCCTCAGAAAAAGCTACACAACTGCTGCCCCCAGACGGTCTTTACCGTACTGAAAATGAAAAAGGGGAGCTGGTACGCCTTACCATAAGCGGTGGCCGTATCACAGAACTCCCCGAATGCAATAGTGTACGATTTGTAAACTAAAGTCCGAACTCTTCCTGGCTGCACATGTTTTTTGCTTCTTCAAAATTAATCGGCTTTCCCCAGACAAAGCCCTGAATAAAGTCGCATTTGTGTTCGCGAAGAATATCCAGCTGAGCCTCTTTTTCAACGCCTTCAGAAATAACTTCACAGTTCATAATGTGGCCCATGTAGATTACTGAGTCTACCATGTCGCGCATATTCTGGTCGGTTTCAATATCATCAATAAGGCTCTTGTCAATCTTAAGCAGATTAATAGGAAGCTTCATCAGCTGTTTTATAGAAGTATAGCCGGTTCCAAAATCATCAAGGGCAATATGTACCCCGGTTTCGCGAAGTTTTTTAATGTTTGAAATTGTAGTATCAAGAGATTCAGCAAAAGAATATTCTGTAATTTCAAATTCAAGATTTTCCGGTGGAAAGTGGATTTCATCAATCAGTCTTTTAATATGATTATAGAAGTCTGCGCTTGCCATGGTTTTAGCAGAAATGTTAATGGAAATAATCAGTTCACTGTCAGAATTCTCAAGAACCGGTTTGAATTCCTTCATGGCCGTTTCAATTACAAAATCATCAATTTTCATAATAAGGTTTGACTTTTCAGCGGCAGGAATAAAGTCCATCGGGCTCACGATAGTCATGTCCGGCTTTCTGCAGCGGATTAAAGTTTCAAAACCACGAAGTTTTTTTTCGTTTGTAGTGAACTGAGGCTGATAAACAAGGTAAAAATAATTATTCTTAAGGGCTTCTTTAACAAGGAATTCTGCTTCCCGATGCTTTACTTCAGAATTATTCATTTTTTCATTAAAAATGCAGATTCTCTGGTCGGAAAGGTTACGGGTAGAAGCAAGGGCTGTTTCTGCATCCTGTAAAACAGAAGAAGCCGTTTTTGTGTAATTATATGGAGGATGTGAGTATACAACACCAGCTCCCAGTGAAAGTACGCAAGAGGTTTCTATAAGATTTTCATCAGAGCCAATTGAAACAGTAACTGTTTCGGAGGTTATTATACTCTTAAGTCTTTCTTCCGGAGATTCTCCAGGTTCAAACAGGATTGCAAGCTTAGAACCGGTTATTCTGAACATTTTATCTTTTTTATCCAGAATTGTAGCAAGTTTGTCTGCGGTTTTGTTAATCAGGGCGTCACCAATCTGAATGCCATATACATCATTAATATGCTTAAAATCTTCAAGCTCAACGCAGGCCAGGGTAAAGGACTTTTTTGCTTCTATATGTTCACTTACTTCTTTGACATAAGCACGACGGTTTCCCTGACCCGTGATATAATCTGTCATGTTGCTGATAGAAAGTTTACTATAGAAGAAATATATTGTAATCAGAGTTACGAGGGAAACAAGGCTGGTCATGGTTCCTGGCAGAGAGACAATTGATTTGCTCATTATCATACCGAAAAAAAGATTCCCGGTTGAAATCAGATTAAGAGCAATGCCGATTTTGACACCTTTTTTATAATCAACAAAGACAAGGAGAATGCAGATAAGGGAGAGCAGGCCGGAAATGACTCCGCTGCGGGTTGAAGTTGGAATTCTGAAAGAACCAAGGTGAAAATATCTGGAATCAGACATACCAGTGTATCGCAAAAAGATAATACAAGTAATTCCAAGTAAAGTTAAAAGTAATAATCTGATATTTTTTCGTGTAAAATGTGACATCAGTTCTGCACCGCCTTATACCCGCTGATATTTTAGTATACGTTAAGAAGTTGGACTTGTAAATCAAAATATATTTGTCTTGATTAACAGGAATATTTTCATTAAAATACTATAATCTGTTTTACGGATTAGTATGTGATTTGTTTCCAGAAACCCGGAGACCGACCTGCATAATTTCCGCTCAGACAGATTTCTGGATTGTTCCGGAATATCAATTTTTTTATGGGGTTCCAATATGGCACTTACAAAAGAGACAACAGCCGCAACAGTAAAGAAGTACGGCGCAAAAGAAACTGATACAGGTAATGTAAAGGTTCAGATCGCTATCATGACACAGCGTGTTCAGCAGCTGAACGCACAGACCTCGAAGGTTACCGCGCATTCATCAAAGAGCTCGGACTTCGCAAGTAGTTGTCTTGCTGAACTGGTTTCAGCATCTGTAAAATCCCGCCAGGCTTTATGCTTTGCGGGATTTTTTTTATTTAAATCTTCTATATAACATAAGAAATTAACATTGATTATTCTCCATTTATAGATTAAAATTATATATCTTTAACTTTGCATATTAGTTTTACTAATAAATAGATAAAAACACGCATCGGATGTAGTGATGTGTGTAGGAGAAAAACGATGTCTGTAGAAAGAGTAACCTACAAACTTGGAGATGCCGATCTCATCCTCGAAACAGGAAAAATCGGTAAACAGGCTAATGGATGTGTTTACGCTCAGTGGGGCGGAGCCGCTATTATTGCAACTATTTGTGCTTCGTCTAGCGTAACAGAAGGTCAGGACTTTGTTCCTGTAACTGTTGAGTACAACGAAAAATTCTATGCTGCCGGAAAAATCCCTGGCGGTTTTGTAAAGCGCGAAGGTCGTCCAAAGGACAAGGAGATTCTCGTATCTCGTCTTATCGACCGCCCAATGCGTCCACTTTTTGAGCCATCATTCGGTCACGAACTTCAGATTGTTCCAACTTGTGTTTCTTGCGATGGCGTTCACACTCAGGATATTCTTGCCGTAATTGCAGCTTCTGCTGCTACTTGTATTTCTGATATTCCATTCCACGGACCAGTTGCTGCTTGTCGTGTTGGATATCTTAATGGCGAATACATTATCAACCCTACATTCGAACAGATTGAAAAGGGTGAACTTGAAATCGTTGTTGCCGGAACTAAAGACGGATTTACAATGGTAGAAGGTGGTGCTAACGAAGTTTCTGAAGAGCTTATGCTTGGAGCTTTGGAACGCGCTCAGAAGTTCATTACTGATATGTGTCTCCTTCAGGAAGAACTTGTTAAGAAGGCAGGAAAGGAAAAACTTCCTTTGAACCCTCTCGACGTAACTCTTGATAATGCAGAAGCTATCGAAGCTGAAGCAACTCCACTTCTTAAAGAAGCATGCTTCAAGGGCAGCAAGATTGAACGCGGTAAGGCAATTTCTCAGGTTCAGAGAGACCTCGCTGCAAAATATGCTGAACAGCTTTCTGACCCTATTCAGGCAAAGCTTTTCTGTACTTTGATGGACGACATCCAGTACAAGCTTCTCCGCAAGTCAATTCTTGACGACGGAGTTCGCGTAGACGGACGTAAGGTTGATGAAATCCGCCCAATCACTTGTGAAGTAAATGTATTGCCAACTCCACACGGATCGGCACTTTTCACTCGTGGTGAAACACAGTCTCTCGCAGTATGTACTCTTGGTACTGCAATGGACGAACAGTCTTATGATGATATCGATGGAGACCGCTCAGAGCACTTCATCCTTCACTATAACTTCCCACCATACTCAGTTGGTGAAACAGGTAAGCTCACAACAGGACGCCGCGAAATTGGTCACGGAAACCTCGCTCGCCGCTCACTTGCTGCAATGGTTCCAAGCCGCGAAGAGTTCCCATACACAATCCGCGTAGTAAGCGAGATTATGGAATCTAACGGTTCTTCATCACAGGCTTCTACTTGTGGTGGTACACTTTGTATGCTCGCTGCCGGTGTTCCAATGAAGAAGATGGTTGCCGGTATTGCTATGGGTCTTATCACAGAACCAGAGGGAGACAATCCTTATGGCCGCTATAAGATTTTGAGCGATATCCTTGGTGAAGAAGACCACCTTGGTGATATGGACTTTAAGGTAGCCGGAACAAAAGACGGTATTACAGGCTTCCAGATGGATATTAAGATTGCCGGTGTAACAACTGAAATCATGAAGAAGGCTATGGAACAGGCTCGCCAGGGTCGTCTCCACATCCTCTCAATCATGGAGAAGTGCATCGACAAGCCGGCACCTCTTGCTAAGAACGCTCCACAGATCCTCACAATGAAGATTCCTGTAGACAAGATTGGCGCTCTCATTGGACCAGGCGGAAAGAATGTTAAGGCTCTCTGCGCTCAGTATGATGTAACAATCAACACTGAAGACGACGGAACTGTAACAATCTACTCTAAGAACGGTTTGAACGCTGAAGCTGCAAAGAAGGCTGTTAAGGGCATTACAGAAGATCCTGAGGTTGGAACTATCTATCAGGGTACTGTAAAGCGCATTATGGACTTTGGTGCCTTCGTAGAAATCCTTCCAGGAAAAGAAGGACTCTGCCACATTTCAAAGCTCTCAAAACAGCGCGTAAACAAGGTAACAGACGTTCTTACAGAAGGTCAGGTAATTCCTGTTAAACTCCTCGAAGTAGACAAACAGGGAAGATTGAACCTTTCTTACATTGACGCTATTGAACAGTAATCATCATTAAAGATGATGTAGAATAATAAAATGACCTGTACCATAAAAAATGGGCAGGTCATTTTTTATATAATTAAAAATATGCCTGCAAAATTAGATTTAACTTTTGCTAATTCAATCACTTTTTATCCTGTTATTACTTATGTACCAAAGAATGGTAATGCTTTTATTAAATGAGGGTATAGTAGTCTTATTATTTTAACACGTTTGAATCTTTAATTGCGGTTTTTCATAAAGACGCGTATAATAATAAATATGAAACGGATTGCTCTTTTATTACTTTCTTCTCTGGTATTTTTATCATGTTCAAAAAAGTCTGCATCATCAGTAAGGTTCCAGCGTGAACTTGCTGATACTGCTTATGATGAATCCTTTGTAACTAGTTCAAAAAGCTGGTCTGGTAACGGTTATAATCCGCAGGGACCTGCAAGCCTTGAAGAAACAAATCCACCGGTTTATTCAGACATGTCCAATGTTATTGGTGATAGAGAATCTGCAGAAGCTGGAAGTCAGATACAGGCTGAAGTAATTGAGCGTAAACTCATCAGAAGTGGAAATATTTATTTACAGGTTTCTTCCCTTGAAGATAGTGCTGCTGCACTTGAAGCCTGGGTTTCTAAGTATAATGGTTATGTTTCCAGTTCAAATCAATATTCAAATTCAAATAATTTTACAGTACGTATACCGGCAGATAAATTTGATGAAGCAATGAATTCTATTTCCGGAATAGGAAAAGTAAAATCTCGTTCTGTTCAGGCAGAAGATGTTACAGATTCTTATTATGATTTAAAGACCCGCCTTGAAACAAAAAAACTTTTACGTGAAAAATATAATCAGTACCTTAAAAAGGCTGAAAATATCAAAGATTTAATGGAAATTGAAAGAAATCTTAATAATGTCATTTCAGAAATTGAATCTATGGAAGGCCGCCTTAAGCTTCTTACAAATCAGATTGATTATTCAACAATCAGTATTTATATGGAAACGGCTACTCCAGCTTTTTCTCCTTCTTATTCTATTAATAAAATAGATTTTAAGCGGATTGGTTATAATATAGTAAACTTTGTAATCGGTCTGTTTAAGGTTCTTATATATATCATTGTTTATGGTATTCCGATTCTTGCTGTGCTTTTCCTTTTCTACTGGATTTGTTTTGGAAAGATTGGTTTGATAAGAAAGATTTTCAAACGGCTTTCTAAAAAATCCACAAAGGAAAAAGAGTAGGAAAAACGGAAATATTATATTAGGAGGGCCAAATGGCAAAAACTAGTAACAGAGGGCTCGGTGCACTTCTTTTGAGAATTGCACTCGCAGCGTATTTTATCATCACAGGACTCTGCATGCTCGGAGTTGGCGGATCAATCAAATCAAGCGAAGCTGGAGCTGCAATTTATGAAATCTTCAGCGGCGACCTCGCAAAGATTCTTGTAATTGTTGTTGCAATTCTTCTTCTTATTGGAGGAGTATGCATTGCAATCACAATTTTCCGTGATCTTGGAAGCTGGGATAATACAATAATGCTTATAATTACTGTACTCTGGATTGTAATTGCTGTTGTTGCTGATATTTTCAGCCGTTCATTCGGTGTAAGCAAGCTTGATGGTGATGCAATGTTCTGGATTTTGAATGTTGCAAAGGATCTTTTGATTATTGGCGGACTTCTTTCAATCAGATAAGCCTATAATCGAAGAACCGTTAAAAAACGAGCCGAAAGGGTCGTTTTAGGTTCATCGAAAGAATGGCTCAGAGGCAAGCTGTGCTTGCCGATATGCGGTGCTTGTTTATACAGGCACTGCTTTTTTTTATCAATATATTCTGTTATAATAGAAGAATGAATACTGTAAATATTAAATGCGTAGCTTCAAAAGGGGCTATAATTCCTGAATATAAAACTAGTGGCGCTGCCGGTGCAGATCTTTGTGCTTTATTAGACAGTCCGCTTACAATTCCAGCAGGTCGTTCTGCTATGGTTCCAACCGGCCTTTTTTTTGAAATTCCTGAAGGCTATGAGGTTCAGGTAAGACCACGTTCCGGACTTGCAGCAAAAAACGGAGTTACAGTACTTAATACACCCGGTACAATAGACAGTGACTATCGCGGAGAAATAAAAGTTATACTTATTAATCTTGGT
>SFOB01000194.1 GCA_004554075.1 Treponema sp. | reverse complement strand
ATTGTATGCGGTAATCCCTGTTACCATTAATTTTGACCAATTAACAGTTTACAGGTAAATCCACGAATCTACAATCTGGAGGTCACTTCATATTGTCTCTCTATATTAAAATAGTCTGCCTAAATATTTTATCTCTCATCTACTTAATTCCTTGCGAAATCAAAAGTATCTTGGTTTATGCATTACCTGTCCGCATTATTATATTAGTCATATTTTCTAATGCTTTAACACCCTTTCAGATTTCGCCCACGTTCGGTTTTTCCCAACTATAGGGACTAGTAGCCAATCTCGTCGTCTTAGGGCCAGTGTCGGCCACATGTGTCGCCACAAAGGGAACAAATACTTTTCTATTGTTTATTTACTTCTCCACTCAAGACTTGTTCCGCAGTAACTATAATAGAAATATCACTGATATCGCCTATATCCAATTCTATGTGATCAACATTGTGTTCGTTCGAAACAAAAAGGAATCTTGCTTCCTGCTGATATTTATACATATCTCTTTTCCAAAAAGCGACCTTCCACATATTTCCAACCAATGATAAAAGCATATTCCCACTATCTTCATTTGGTGGATAATAGTTAACAGCATCAAAATATACCTCATACTTTCCTTTCGCTGCTAGCTTTACTCGTCTTATAAACTCATCTGAATCAGTGATCAATAACGCATGTGAACCAAACGAGCGCATCTTATCCTTTTGCTTATCAGTAAATTGAAACTCATTCATAAAATGATAAATTCCAAACATACAGAAAACATAATCATCGGAATGCTTGGTATTAATTAGCTCATCTTTTAGCGCGATTGTATCGCCATCAACAATATGTATATATGCTTCATTTACATGGATTTTTCCCTCGAAAGAATCTCCCACTTCGGTATCTCCGGTATCGATCTCTCGCTGTCTGTAATACTCTAACGTCTTTGCATACACTAAACCTTTTTGCAATTTCTCAATCTTATCTAGGCTTTGGAACTTAATCAATGGAGCACCTTTAACTTCAACATGTATCTTATTATTCTCCATAATATCTACTCCATAGTTGCAGCAAAAATATCTGCAAGTATTCTTTTCATTCTTATAGGGTCATCACGCTTAGGTGCATTCGGGTCAAGGCTATGTGCTATCTCGTAGTAATCTTCTCCTGCAACATTACATATCAAATCTAAGAAATGCTTTGCTCTAGAAGTTCCAACATAAAATTCTAACCCCTTCTGGCCTACGAATGAATCTTTATTCAAATCAATCATGACAATGGCATCCGCCTCAAGTCCTTTGAATCTTATACACGTTGTTACTTTGTATTCTTTATCTCCATGCAAATAATATGCATATCCGTCCTGTTGGTCTGCACTAAATCTCAATTCTGGATATACAGCTGAATGTTCAAAAGTTCCTGGAGTGAGAATGATTACGTCTTTTACTTCCAATTCCTCAAGTTTTGAAAGTGCCTGGTCAAGGCTACCTTTTATTGCATCAGCTTCATCAACTATGTGGAATACCGGCTTAATAGGTTCTTCCCATGAACAAGAAACATTTGCCTTTATTGCCTTGTTCTTCTTATCTCTAAGAGGCGTAACAGAAGTACGTGCTATCTCTTTTGTATTACGGCAATTCTTATGAAGCGTTAATCGGCAATCACTATTCTCAATACAGTAAGGAAGCTCATACTCAACACTTCCACCACCCTGAATCATCTGATACTTATCATAAAACAAATAGAAGGTTCCACCGTTCTCAATAGCAGCCTCCTGAAGAGCATCAATAATAGATGTGTTCTCACTGCTGGTGCCATGCTCTTCTGAAAGATCTGAATCTACTAATCCAAAATCCTGTCCTTCATCAACTATGATATGTTTATATCCCAGTTCATGCTTTTTATCGATACACTCTAATAACCATTCGTATAAGCAATCGTAATTTCTAAAGTCCCCAGTGGCCTTCTTTGCAAGTCTGCTTATGGTCATAAAGTCAACATTTTCAAATTGTTTTCTATATGCCTTACTCTCATTATTTTTATGATCTTCTATAAGCTTCTCGCAAAGCATTCTGTTATAACAAAGGAATAATACCTTGTCACCATTCAAACTATGTCGTCTTGCCTTTTCAACAGCTACCATCGTTTTTCCAGTTCCGGCGGCCCCATTGATAACTGCAGATTCCTGCTCTTCTAAAAAATCCAAAACAAGATACTGTTCACGAAGCAACTGGTTCATTCTTTCGTTTATAGCTATAGTTTTAGCCTGCGGCGAAGGTATCAAATTGAAATGAGGACATAAAACTTCATCCAATATCAATTGAAAATCTTCATCTGAAATTCTTGTTTCATCAGTGTTAGTTCTTACAGCAGGAATCGTAACTGAAAACATCTCAGCAATCTTCTTTGTTGGATTTACTAAATCATCTGCACAAAGCGTAATCCTGATGTCTGCATCTTCCGGCAAGCCTTGCATTGCTTCCATCTTTTCCTGCGTCATTTCTGGAAAAAACACTGCATGCATAAACTTAGTCTTTTTATATAATTCTCTTATTCGCTCATCACTATGACTTGTGAACTTATTCGAAAGAGCTCTCTTTGCAGTTGCTGCCTGATTATAAGGTCCTCCATGAGACATTACTCTTCCACTAGAATAACGCCATGTTCTTTCTACAAAATGAATGTTATTTCCGGCCTTAACCTCAATAGCAAGAATTCCTTTCTTAGGGCTTGCTACAACAAAATCAAGTTCTCTTTCGTAAAACACATTATCATCGGTAACACCTACCGTTGAAACCGAATGAAAAACATAATAATCATCAGGTAATTTTTTCAGAGCATTAAATATATCGCCTTCATGGCTACGCTCATCGAACTCCTTAGGAGTTGCGGGTATCATATGTGCCATAAATTAAATCTCCTTAACGTTTGCAAATACACTTTCAGCATCAACATCCTCAGAAATCATATAACAATGCCAGTCATACACTCTAAGTCTTTCAAACTGTGATTCTGATTCCGGAAGAAATAATGCAACTTTGGACTGAGGCCAAAACAGATCAGGCCATACAGACACATCAACAGGAATACTTTCATCTGTATGTGGATGCTCATAATTTGCATTTCCTGCATATTCTATAAGCTTGTTAATTCCAGCCTTTACTCCCTCATCATCTGTAAACTGCAATAAATCTTCTAAAGATTTTTGAGAGTCGTTTCTTTCAACACCATCATCTATATAATTGTAGTTAGATCGTCTTGAACCAGTACCACCATTTCTTACGCCAGTGGATGCGCTGAATCGTTCTGCTTTCTCATTCTCAGCACC
>SFOB01000193.1 GCA_004554075.1 Treponema sp. | reverse complement strand
AAGACTCCGCAAAGGACTATATTCTGTATAGAACGGATGGCATTTCATGCGCAGATTCTTGTTTATGATTCTGTTACGATGATTCACATTGTAAGATTGCGTTTGTTCTATAATCAATTTTACATTGTCTATGGTTTCCTTATCAATATCAAGAACGGCCTTGCCATATTTCTTTTTTTTCATATACTCTATGGTATGGCGTATCAATTCTGTCATTCCGTTGTCATTACAATACTCACGAGTTGAATAGGCAATATTCCCGACAAACGGCACATTTTGTGCAATGTGTCTGCCTATGTCTATCGTTCCCTTTACATTTGAGTTATTGTATTTATGAGTTTGATACTCCCTATAAACTCCTTGTCTGAGGGCTTTCTTCAGAAAATATGGGAACATAAACATCACAAAGTCAAAGACATCTTCCTGTTCATTATTGTGGCTGAGGTCAAACAGATTGAACGACAACACTTTCTGTAGCATATAGTGCAAAAGATAATCATCATGTCCTTCGTCAAATCTCGATTGTATCTTGACTTGGAGATTGCCAATGCCAATAAATCCCATAATATTGCCAGTAGAAATCTTTACTTTCTCCGGATTATCCGTGTTGAGAATACTTACAACAGAAGACTCGCCAATCCTATCATCTGAATCATCTATGCAGTAAGGGAATATAAGCAGATTTTCATTTTCACGGCAAAGCTGACCTATTGTCTTATCGGCAATAGGAAACAATGCAGAGACATCATTTCTATTATAAGTCTTTACATTTGCCTTACCTGTATTGTTATCGGTTAGATTTATTCTCATTGCTATTCTAACTCTTCAGATTTTTCCTGCTCTGTAGGTGTTTCTTCTGAATTGAAATATGCCTTCCTGAATTTTTTCAGTATATCATCTGATTTGCGGAAACCACGTAGATACTCTTTTAGCAGAGGCTCTATATTCATATTCCAGAGTCTTAGGAAATCTCCACCGCTATTGCCCAATTTTAGGAAATATGCTGGGCCAACCATATATGCAGTTCCAAGACCATCTGTATTAGCGATTTCTTCGTTCAACCTGTTCATCGTTTTCTTTGCCTCATCGGCACAAGGCAATGTGTCAAGCATTGACTGAGTCTCAGTCGGTGTCACCTCCTTCCAAGTAAATCGGCGACGCATAGCAAAGTCCATGCTTTCAACGCTGCGATCTATATCGTTCATAGTGCCAATGATATAGACATTGTCGGGAATATAGAAGCCATCGGCAAAGACATCACTTTCGGGAATAAGGTTCTGGTATTGGGTCTTAACCCGCACATCTGTCTTTCCTCTATAACCGGGGTCGATTGCATAGAACAATTCACCAAAAATCTTTGAAGCCTCACCTCTGTTGATTTCATCTATGATGAAGACGTATGGGCGCTTTGTAACTTCCATTGGATCTTCTGCTGTGTTTTGCACACAATGTTTATCATTCAGAATTACATCTTGGTTCTTATCGGTTCTATCAAGCAACCCTTGTACAATTCCCCTATAACAAGAATAGTCTAATGTGTTACCGATAATCTTCACGAAATCTTCAAATCTCTCATTTCTTATATCATAAATACCTCTTAAGTAATAGTGCATATACAACTTCTCCAAATAGTCATACTGAGCATTTCTATAATCATTAGATACAAAGTATTTTATAATTTGTGGTTCTTTACTATTATCTATTGAGATTTTCATAGCTCTCATACTACGAAAATCAGAATACAACACTGCACTACCAGCATTAATGTCAAATATTAATTTTCTGTATGCTTTTTCAAAAGGAGTTGTTCCAGCAAAGGTATCCTGTTGTTTTGAATTCGTATTATGAATTATAGGTTGAACCTTAGATAATGCTCTTTTGCAAAATTCCTTGAATACACCATCTTTGCGTTCAAACCCTACTTGTCCGTCACTTTTCTCTATAGGTCGGAGCCCCTCTACAAAATCCGTATAATCATAAGAAGGATGGAATTGGACAAAGCACATTTCGTCTTTGCCACAACCCATTTCTTCCGCAATAGCTTGTGCCATAAACGTTTTACCTGTTCCAGGAGCACCTGTGAGAACTATATTGTAGTTTTCTTTTAGCAAATCTATATATTCAGAGTATTTCTTCATTGGATTGTCTTTAGTTTTATTACTATTATTATCTTGGCTCACTGCAAATTTTGTTTTTTCCGTGTTTGATGTATAGACATAATACCACAATGCTGTTTGCGCAACAAGAAGTGTACTATGGATATAGCCTTTATTGTCTATCTCCTTACTGATGGAGTCCATCAATTCTTTGTCATTCTCCACAACAGGAACAACATGTTTATTTAATAACTCATAGAAATGAACAAGTTTATAGCCCGCCTTCTTTGATTCTACTCCAAGGAGGTTACATAAACTTGAATAAACATCACTTTTATAGAAGGTATATTTCTGTGGATATTTGAGGGTCAAAAAACAACTAATCAACCGTTCATCACACATAGCACTCGTATTCTGCTCAAAGTGACTCTTAATTTTGTTGTCCCATAATGCCTTACAAGTTGATGTAAAAGAATCCACACGTTCTTGCAAATCAACAGTTTCTGTAAAGAGCATGCGAAGAGCCTTCCTGTATTCCTCTGGTGCATATTTGGCAAAATTTCTATATGCTGTTATTTGAGGAGGATAACAGAGATTTTGCAACTGAATAGAGTTTATCTCCTTTGCAAAATCCATAGCATCTGTATTAGGATGACCATATTGTTTGGTCACCAACTCCCATTTATAAAGTTCTTTTAATCCAGAATAACCATTTAATCCGTATTGAAGTTGATGCTTTTTGAAAGCACTTACAATTTCTTCTATTTTCTGCATATTATATAAAGACTTCAATATTAAACAACTTTACCATCCCACAGCCTCTTCAGGAATGCTTGTGCAGGCCATATCTCCACGCCGTTCATCATGCGAGGACGTTCTTCAAGTGAAACAACAATCAATTTGCAATCTGGATGCTCCTCTCCAAATGCCTTAAGACCTTTGAGATGTGATGTGGTTACGTTGTTGGACGATTTGATTTCAATTGCAACTTCAGCATTGCCTACAACAAGGTCAACCTCATAGACGTTATTTTGGGTATGCCAAAACGACAAGCCTTTCATTGCCTCCGAATAATCCAAATATGCCATGACTTCCTGAACAATAAGATGCTCAAAGGCATGTCCATATTCCGCCGTACCACGTCTGAGTGGGTCACGATGCAGCAGATAATTGGTTATCCCCACATCAAAATAGTAGAATTTCGGTGCTACCTGTACCCTGCGT
>SFOB01000013.1 GCA_004554075.1 Treponema sp. | reverse complement strand
TCCCTCCTTCCGGATGACATAACGGTTATGAATGTGAGATTTTAATAATTTTTTGTTTTAATCTTTACAAGCGGCTCTAAGCGTGGTAATATTCAGTATATGTTAAGAATTACAGGCCTACTTAAGAGCCGCTTCTTTTCCTTTAATTTCTTTTTCGCCTAAGGGCGAACTTCTCTTATCTTTTTGTGCAATGCGTACAAGTGACCGTGCACGGTAACCTTCCTTTTTTTTTATAAATCTTTAATCCGAGGAAAAAAAATGAACTTAAAATATTATCAGAAAGAATCAGAATGTATGCCTTTGGAAGAGCTTCGTAAGCTCCAGGGCGAAAGACTGGCAAAAAACTTCCGCCATGTTTATGAAAATGTTGAATATTACAGAAAGCGCTGCGAAGAGGCAGGCGTTACTCCGGATGATATTAAGGGACTCGACGACCTTGATAAAATGCCATTCACCTGCAAGGATGACCTTCGCGCAACTTACCCATATGGACTCTTTGCTGTTCCTATGAGCCAGGTTGTGCGCATTCACGCATCAAGCGGAACTACAGGAAAGCAGATTGTTGTAGGTTATACAAAAGATGACCTTGAAATCTGGAATGACTGTACTGCCCGCCAGCTGGTTGCAATCGGCTGTGATGAAAATGATATTGCCCAGAACGCTTACGGCTACGGACTTTTTACCGGAGGCTTTGGTGTTCACGGTGGTGCTACAAAGCTTGGCATTCAGGTAATTCCAATTTCTAGCGGTAATACCCAGCGCCAGATTACCTTCATGCAGGATTTGAAATCAACAATTCTTTTCTGTACTCCTAGCTACGCCGCTTATCTTGGTGAAACTCTTAAGGAGATGGGACTTACTCCAGCTGATATCCACCTGAAGGCAGGTATCTTTGGTGCAGAGCCTTGGACAGAAGAAATGCGCCGCGACATTGAAAAATCACTTGGTCTTAAGGCTTATGATATTTATGGTCTTACAGAAGTTATGGGACCTGGCGTTGCTTACGAATGTGCAGAACAGGCCGGCATGCATGTAAACGAAGACCACTTCATCATTGAGACAATTGATCCAAAAACTGGAAAACGCCTGCCAGACGGCGAGAAGGGAGAACTTGTATTCACTGCAATCACAAAGCAGGCTTTCCCATTGATGCGTTTCCGTACAAAGGATATCGGCGTTTTGAACCGCGCTCCTTGTGCCTGTGGTCGTACCTTTGTGCGCATGAGTAAACCTATGGGACGTACTGATGATATGCTTATTATCCGTGGTGTTAACGTATTCCCAAGCCAGATTGAGGGTGTTCTTATGCAGAACGGTTACCCTGCAAACTACGAGATTCACGTTGGCCGCATAAACAATACTGATACTTTTGAGATTCTTGTTGAGATGACAGCAGACAAGTTCAGTGATGTGGTTTCTGAAGTAAACAAGGCAGAAAAGCAGCTTGAGGCTGCTCTCTTGAGTGTTCTTCAGATTAAGGCTAAGGTAACTCTTGTGGCACCAAAGACTATTGCGCGAAGCGAAGGTAAAGCAAAGCGAGTAATAGATACCAGAAAACTTCATGATTAACGAGGGACACTACCGGGGGATTTTAAGGGGGCTAGCCCCCTTAGGAGAAGGGGTAGCGAGCAACGAAGTGCGAGCGAGGGGGAGACTTCCCCCTACATAAGGAGATTATTATGACAATAGAACAGATTTCAATTTTTATCGAAAACAGAAAAAATGCGCTGGCAGAATTTACTAACGTTCTGGCAACTCATAACATCAATATGCGTGCAATGAGCCTTGCTGATACAAGCGACTTTGGTATTGCGCGAATCATCGTGGACGATGCTGCAGCGGTGAAGGGTGCTCTTGAACGCTCTCACTACATCGTAAAGGTAACGTCTGTAATTGCAATTGAGATTCCGGATGAAGCTGGCAGCCTTAACCGCATTCTTAAGATTCTTGCAGATAATGGCCGCAATGTTGAGTACATGTACGGCTTTACCGGCCGCAAGTCTGGTTCGGCTTATATGATTATCCGCTGTACTGATGTGCCGGAAACTGAACGTGTGCTTGAGAAGGCTGGAATCCGTATGATTAGCCAGGCTGATTTGAGCGAGATTTAAGTTCTTTAATTGAACTGATTTTGAAAGAGCGACGGAAAATATCCGCCGCTCTTTTTCTTTTAACCATAGTGTTCTATTTAATAGAATATTATGATATAATTCATTGTCTTTATGACAGGTATATATAAGGAGACTTTTGAATGTCACAGCGTAGAGTTGTAGTTACCGGATTGGGTTGCGTTTCTTCTGTTGGAAACGATGTAAAAACTGCATGGGAAAATGTCCGCAATGGAAAAAGCGGAATTACAAAAATTACACTTTTTGATGCGTCTCAGCATCAGGTTCAGATAGCAGGTGAAGTTAAGGATTTTGATATAAATAATTATGGCGTAGACCGTAAGCTGGCCCGCAAAATGAGCCGCATGAGCAAGTTCCTGCTTGGTGCAAGTATTGAAGCTGCAAATGATGCAGGGCTTACTCCTGAAAATCTTAAAGAACAGAAGGCAGGAATTGTTACTGGTGTTGGAATCGGACTTTCTGATGACCTTGAAACTGCCTATAAAAAATATCTGGACCCGGCAAGCGGAGTAAACCGTATTCCACCGCTTACAGCTCCTTTTGTTTTGAATAATGAAGCAGCCGCTGGTGTTGCAATGCACTTTCAGATTTATGGTCCTTCATGGACACTTTCTACAGCCTGTGCTTCTGGTACTGATTCACTGGGCTTGTCTCTGGATATGATCAGAAGCGGCCGCCTGGATGTATGTTTTGCCGGCGGTGTTGATGCAAATATCACAGGCTTTAATATCGGCTGTTACCAGGCTTTGAGTGCGCTTACAAACAAGTTTAATGATACTCCGGAAAAGGCAAGCCGTCCTTTTGATAAAAACAGAAGCGGCTTTGTTATGGCAGAAGGTTCTGCAGTTTTGATTCTTGAAGAGTATGAACATGCTAAGGCCCGTGGTGCTAAAATCTATGCAGAACTTGCAGGCTACGGTTCAAGCTCTGATGCTTACCATATTACAGCCCCTCGTGAAGATGGAAGCGGTGGTGCTCTTGCAATGAAGCGAGCCTTTGAAGATGCAGGCATGAAGCCAGCTGATATTCAGTACTACAACGCACACGGAACTTCTACTTCTGCAAATGATACTGCCGAAACTGCAATGATAAAATCTGTGTTCGGTGAAGATGCTAAAAAACTTCACATCTCTTCTACTAAGAGTGAAATTGGTCACATGGTTGGTGCGGCTGGTGCCATTGAAGCAATTATGTGTATTAAGGCAATGGAAGACTCTTTTGTTCCGCCTACAATCAATCTTGAAGAGCCTGATCTTGAGCATGGCTGCGACCTGGACTACACTCCTAATAAGGGAGTGGCTTGCGAGATTAAAGCAAGTGCCAGCTGTTCACTGGGCTTTGGCGGTCACAACGGTTGTGTAATCTTAAAGAAAATTTAGAAAGCCTTAAATAGAGATAGAGAGAGCTGATGGCAAAGAATAGAGAGATTTTCAGACAAGCAGCATTAGACAATATTTCCTCAAGTAAACAGATAGATCAGTCTGTTACGGTAATTAAGTCTTCAACTATTCTTGCTCTTATCTCTGTTGGCATTATGATGCTTGTTGCAATTCTCTGGTGCATATTTGGTTCTGTGCCGGAGGTTGTCAGCGGTAAAGGCGTAATCATCAATATTGATAAAATTGAAAGTATAAAATATCCGGCAACCGGAATTGTAGAGAATACTTTTATCTCCCGCGGCGACAGGGTTTACAAAGGACAGGTTATTGCCCGTGTTGAAAAGCAGGATGTGCAGCCTGTTGAATCAAGTCAGATAATTGCAAACAGTTCTGGCCTTGTTATGGAAGTTCCCGTTCGCAGGGGAGATTACATTGGGCCTGGTACAACTCTTGCAGTAATTGATACTGCAGATGTTGATATGCCTATAGAGGCTCTTGTTTATTTTTCCGGCGCAGACGGCAAAAAGCTTACTCCTGGAATGAAGATTGGTCTTGTGCCGGGCACGGTAAAGCAGGAAGAGTATGGCTACATTGTTGGAATCATAATGGAAGTTTCGGAATTTCCTGTTAGTGATAACTATCTTAATTCAAGTCTGCAGAATACAGCTCTTGTAAACACCTTCCGTCAGATTATGAATCCTATTGAAGTAAAGGTAAGTATTGTACCGGACCCTAATTCTTATTCGGGTTATAAGTGGTCTTCTTCTAACGGACCTAAGCAGAAAATCGGTTCGGGCTTTATTTGCGATGCCTCTGTCATTACAGAAGCACATCGTCCAATCTCAATTTTGATTCCATGGATAAGAAAAAAAGTTTTAGGAATTGGTGAAGGAAAAGCGGAGTAGTAAGAGGATTTTTGATGTTCAGAAAAAATGCTTGTTTTAAAACTCCGACTGTTCTGCAGATGGAAGCTCCTGAATGTGGAGCGGCCTGTCTTGCAATGATTCTTGGCTATTACGGCAAAACTGTTTCCCTTGAAAAAATCAGAAGTGACTGTGGTGTTTCCCGTGATGGTGTAAAGGCTTCTCATATTTTCAAAGCGGCAGAAAAATATCGGCTTAAGGGTAAGGGCTTTAAGATGGAACTTTCTGCTCTTAAGCTTCTTACGGCACCTGTAATTCTCTTCTGGAATTTTAATCACTATGTTGTGTTTGAGGGCTTTAAAGGAAAAAAGGCCTGCATAAATGATCCTGCAGCAGGGCGTCGGCTTGTTGATGCAGAAGAATTTAATGGGGCTTATACCGGTGTAGTTCTTGCATTTGATAAGGCGGAAGATTTTTCTACCGGCGGTGAGAAGCTGGATTTCTGGACTAAGCTTAAAAAGAATGTAAGTGGTGTCAGGACGGTTTTTCTTTTCCTCTGCTTATTAAGCTTTTTGTTTTTAATTCCTGCCCTTGTGTATCCGGCTTTTTCACGTTTTTTTGTAGATACAATTCTTATTAAAGATTCTATAAACCTTTTGAAGCCTCTCATAGCTGCCATGATTATTACGACAGTTTTTTCTACTATTCTTTCTATAATAAAAAGCACAGTTCTTATCCGTTTTCAGATTAAGCTGCGTGTTACGGGGGGGGGCCAGATGATAGAGCACATGCTTCGTCTGCCTATGCAGTTTTTTCAGCAGAGATTTCCCGGTGAACTTTGCAGCAGAGTTTTTGCCTGCGATTCTGTGGCGGTTTTAGTTTCTGAACGTTTTACAAATTTTCTCATAGATTTTTTCAGCACTGTGTTTTTCCTGGTGCTTATGTTTTTGTATGATGTACCGCTTGCAATTCTTGCGCTTGTGCTGACTGTAATTGAGATAATCATCTTTAGAATTGGCAGGGAAGAAAGAAGAGGTAAGGCCATTAAGGTTCAGATAGAAGGCGGTAAGCAGGATGGTTTGATTATGGCCGGTCTGAACAGAATTGAGTCTATAAAAGCTTCTGGTGCTGAGAGTGTATTTTTTAATCAGTGGAAATGTCAGCAGGCAAAACTGATAAATGAGAAGCAGAGTCTTAGTAAAGCAAGTGCTGTAAGTATAATCGGGCCGGAAGTTATTTCTTCTTTGCTCAGTATTTTTATTCTGACCTTTGGTGCCCTTCGGGTTATTGACGGCTACATGACAATTGGTATGCTGATGGCTTTTCAGATGATTCTTGCAAGTTTTAAAGCACCGCTTAATTCTTTTATGTCGCTTGGTCTTGCAATGCTTTATGCAAGTGCAGACATTCAGAGAATTGATGATGTAATGGATTATGAACTGCCGAAGATTTTTAAGGAGGAAGAGGCAGCAGAGGAGGGGGGCCCAGCTCCAGACGCTCAGGCTCAGCCGAAAAAACTCGAAGGATATGTCACCTTTAAAAATGTGAGCTTTGGTTACAGTCCTCTTGAAGAGCCTCTTATTACAGATTTCTCTTTTGAGCTTAAACCTGGAAAAAGAATTGCGCTTGTTGGTACAACTGGTTCGGGAAAAACTACAATCGGGAAGCTTGCCTGCGCGCTTTATCAGCCTTGGAGCGGTGAGATTTTATTCGACGGAAAACCACTTAATCAAATTGCGAAAAAGACTTTTGCTGCTTCGGTTGCAGTTGTGAATCAGAATACTTCACTTTTTGAAGGCACTGTAAAAGATAACCTTACAATGTGGGATTCGTCTATTTCTCAGGACTCTTATATTCAGGCTGCAAAGGATGCCTGCATTCATGATGAAATTGCTGCGCGGCCTAAAGGTTATTCTTCTTATGTAAATGAGGGTGGTGTAAACTTTAGCGGAGGACAGAGACAGCGGCTTGAAATTGCGCGAGCCCTTGTTACCCAGCCTTCAATTTTGATTCTGGATGAAGCTACAAGTGCTATGGATCCTGTAACCGAATTACTTGTAGATGAAAATATAAAAGCTCGAGCCTGTTCCTGCATAATTATTGCACACAGGCTCAGTACCATCCGCGACTGCGATGAGATCCTTGTGCTGGAACATGGAAAAATAATTCAGCGGGGAAAAAATGAAGAGCTTGCCTCTGTTGACGGGCTTTATAAAGAACTGATAAGGACAATGTAGTTTTATGGAAAAGTTTAATTACGAAACAAAATTGGCCTTTGAAGATATGCGTCGGGATCTTATCCGTTATATTTTGATTGGGCTTTTATGTACTCTTATAGGGCTTATTACTCCGCTTATTACAAAAAGCTTTGTAGATGGTATTATTCCGCTGGCTGCAAGAAACCAGGCAGTGCAGATATGTATTCTTGTTTTTGTCTGCAATATATCTGCAGCAATTGGTTCGCTTTCAAAATATCTTGCTAACTTAAGAATGGAAACAAGGGCAGGAACAGACCTTGAAGCAGCTTTTATGGCAAGACTGCTTAAGCTTCCTGTTGGCTTTTTTAAAAATTATTCCTCAGGAGAACTTGCATCCAGAATTGCGGCAGTTTCAGTAATCAGAAAAAAAGGCTTTAATATTGTATTTACCCTGCTTTTGAATTTTGTTTTCAGTTTTGTCTATATTCTTCAGGCAAGACACTATTGTCCGCAGCTTGTAAAGGCTGGACTTCTTCTGGCTCTTATTCCGATTTTGGTGGGTGTTATAACCGGACTTGCTACTTTTAATTTAAAAGAGTCGCTTACAGACATTCATGGAAAACTTCAGGGAATGCTCTTTCAGTTTTTTACAGGTATAGAAAAGATTGTAAATACAAATTCTGAAAGGCGTGCATTTTCCAGATGGGCTGCAGCTTATGAAAATCAGATTAAAAAAACTTATGCACTGAATCGTTTTGAAACAACTGCTGCAATAATCAATCTGATTTATCCTACTCTTGTAAGTATTGCCTTTTATTTTGTATTTGGACAGGCAATTCTTTCAGGTAAAATGGGACAAGTTTCTACAGGAAGCTTCCTCGCTTTCCTTACGGCCTACAGCTTGTTCCAGACAGCGCTGCTAAGGTTTTCTCAATGCTTTATTGAAGTACGCGATTTAATTCCTCTGGTAAAACGTATCAAACCGATTATTGAGACACAGCCGGAAAGCGATGAGGGGAAAGCGCCTTTGACTATAGAAGAAGGCAGAATAGAAGTAAGTCATTTGCGCTTCCGCTATTCTGCAGAAAGTCCTCTTGTGCTTAATGATGTGAGCCTGAAAATTGAGCCGGGCCAGTTTGTTGCAATCGTTGGAAATTCCGGTGCGGGTAAATCTACATTGCTCAGAAATCTTATTGGATTTGAGCATGCTGAATCTGGTTCAATTTTTTATGATGATCATGATATTAATTCTCTCGACCTTGGTCTGCTTAGACGTCAGATGGGAGTTGTGCTTCAGAACGATTCGGTTTTCCAGGGAACAATTCTTCAGAATATAATTGGAACTTCCGGACTCGATGAAGAGGCTGCCTGGGAAGCTGCACGTAAGGTTTGCCTGGACAAGGAAATTGAAGCGCTTCCTATGGGAATGAACACAATAATCCTTGCCGGAGGAAAATCTCTTAGCGGTGGACAGCTGCAGCGTCTCATAATCGCAAGAGCAATAATCAGAAATCCTAAAATCCTGATTTTTGATGAGGCTACAAGTGCCCTCGATAACCTTACCCAGCAGGCGCTAACTAAGAGTCTTGAAGAATTAAAAGCAACCCGAATTGTTATAGCTCACCGCCTGAGTACGATTATTAATGCAGATAATATTTTTGTAATGAAAGATGGACAGATTGTTGAAAGTGGAAATTATAATCAGCTTATGAAAAATAAGGGCTGGTTTGCTAAGCTTGCGGAGCGGCAGGTTTAATTTTGGAGATGGAATTATGAAGAATAAAATATTAAGTTTACTACTGATTTTTGCGACATTTCTTTTGCTTGCTTGCAATAGCGACGACCCTATCAAAAGACGTCAAAATGCGGTTTCAAAATTATATTCAAAGGGCAATGTAAAAATTGCAGTAGAGCAGAGTAACGAGGTTGAAAATCATCAGCTCATGAATGCGCTGCAGCTTGCACAAAAACACATTCGCGAAGAAAATCTCTGCCCTGTAAATATTGAACTTGTAGAAGTAATTGATAACCCGACACCATCAAGCGGTATGCGTCATGCTTACGAAATTGCTTCTGATGATGAGATTGCGGCTGTAATCTCTTATACAATTTCAGATATTGCAATTCCGAATTCGCTTATCTATCAGTATTACGGGCTTTTGATGTTCAATATAATTTCTACAAGTCCAAAGCTGGCAAGGGGAGATAATTCGCTATATTTCAGCAATATGCCGGATGACACTATGATTGCCTCTAAAGCCGCAGAACTTTGTTCAAAAAAAGACTTTAATAAAGTACTTATTTATAGTCTTGATTCAGATTACGGTATGGGCCTTGCAAACAGTTTTGAAATGAACTGTGTTGTAAATAATATCACAGTTACAGACAGAAACGGCTATTCTGAGAACACGTCAGAACGGGAGCATATCAAAAATATTTTGCGCTGGAAAGAGAACTGTTCTTTTGATGCAATATTCCTTGCCGGACAGATGCCTGAGGTTGGAACTATTTACCACCTTATAAGAGAAAATGGAATTGAATGTCCTGTAGTTGGCGGAGATACTTTTGATGATCCGGAATTTATTTCGTCTTTAAACGTGGTAGATGAAGGCAAAGTTTATGCAGTTTCGAATTTTGATGAGGAATCTGAAAATCCTGCTGCGAAGAAATTTTACAATACTTATAAAAAAGAATATAATGAAGAACCAGGACAGGATGCTTTGCAGGCTTACGATGCGCTTATTGTGCTGGCAAAGGCAATTGCAAAAGGTCAGTCGGCTGTCCCTGCAAAACTGGCCGAGAATCTGAAAGTTACAAATGGAATAATAGATGACGATAGTCTTGAAGCAAAGGTTTATTCTGAAGGAAGATTTAAAAGAATCAGATAAAACATCCTGAATAATTAGCTTTTTTTGAAAGTCATTCGTATAAACAAGTGTTCTATAGAAAGAGCTATAGGAACAGGAGGCCAAAATGAAAGACAAGAAATTACGACAGCTTTTCGATTATCAGAAATTTGAGAATAATTCTGCAATGAATTTTGCGATTCAAAGCGCAAGAAACTTTATAAATGCCCAGGCGGCGGCAGGTGCTACCGAGCTTTCCAGCGATGAGCTTGATATGCTGAATGCAGCAGGTACTACGCCCCTGCGGGACGAGGATAAGGATTCGTGACAGAAGAAGAAAAAACTCAGATTTTCAAAGACTACAGCGCAAAGGTTCTCGGCTACATCAGGGGAAAAGGTATTGCTCCAGATGACGCCGAGGATTTGCGTTCTAATATATTTGTAAAGTTTTATTCTTCCCTGGAAAATTTTGATCCTTCAAAATCAGCTCCCTCAACCTGGCTTTATAGAATTACCCAGACAGCAGTTATAGATTTTTTTCGTACAAAAAAGCATTTTGCCAAGCTCAACGAAGAAATGGTCTTTGTAGACACAAACTTCGATAATGTTCTTACAAATGAGACTTTGACAGAGCTTGGTCAGGCACTTATGCGCCTGGATGACCGCGAACGTGCCCTTATCGTTCTTGTTTACTATGATGGAATTACACTTAAAGAAGCTGCTGAAAAAATCAATATGTCCTATAGCAATTCAAAACTTGTAATGAAAAAAGCCCTTTCTCAGCTGAAAGATTTCTTAAAATAATTGCCGGAACGGCAGCTCAAAAAAAATCCAGAAATTTCTCAAAAAATTAGTCCTTCCTCCTGTCTCTTCGTATAAATGTATATACGAACTGTTAAGGAGGTTTGTTATGAAAAAGATAATTAAGGGAACAATAAAAGCTTGCCTGATATTGGGTCTTGGAGCAGTACTTTTTGGCTGTTCTATGCAGCTTGGTTCTGTTGAGTCTTCAGAAGGATCTTCATCAGTAAACAATATCCGTTCGATGATGAATCGTTCTGATTCAGAAAAATTGCTTTACATGGGTGGATCTGTTTTGTATAGTCCAAAGGATCCAAATGCCAACCAGCTTATACCAGGTGCAGTAATTGCAACACGTATTGGTAAGGTTGAAAAATCAGAGCTTGGTGCCGGTCAGTATGCATACAAGAATTCTAAGACAGATTATGAACTTGGATTTATTTCTGTAGATTCAATTTCTATGGATGAAATTTCGTTCAGCTACTATAAGTTCCCGAATGCGGAGTCTAACAACTATGTGGCTGCAGGAAAGTTCAGCCTTTCAGAAAATGAGACTGCCGATTTGAATGGCGATAGAACAGCCGATGTAAAATACACAAAGCCTGCTCCTGGCCGTAAAGGATATAGAACAAATATGTGGCTTACTTTCATCTGTGATGTAGAGGCTGGTGATAGAGCAGCAATGTTCTCAATCATTCCTATGCAGTATGAAAGAAGCGTTTATCCAAACGGTTTGCTTGGAATTAATCCTATGGGACAGTACGTAGTAAATAAATATGATGTTGGTACAAACTGTCGTTCGGTAGTTTCAAATATCGCATATGGAGACTATGTTCTTGATACAGAAGCAAATACACTCTTGCGTTATGTAGGTACAGAAAGAAATTCCAGAGCAGCAGCACGTGCTATTGAAGAGACTGAATTACAGGAAGCTGTACAGATTTCTTCAGAATCAAATCCGGAAGAATTTGAGTATAAGGCAAATGAGTTTACACAAGAGTTTAATATTGAAGAACTGCTTTCTGTTATGCCGGCATCTATTGTTACAGAAAATTATGCTGGACGCAGTATTGCTGAGAATGTTGCATACCTGAACCGTTTAATCCGTGAGTCATCATTCCTTAATAAACTTGTTGAAGGAAAATATGATGGAGTTGCAGAAGAGATTCGTTCACAGCTTGCATCACAGCCAATTTCAAGCGAAGTTGAAAGAGTTATTTTCGGCAGACATGCATTGACCCTTGTGTATCCGGAATATTGTCCTGATGTTAGTCTGTTCTCACAGTCTTTGTCTAATGTACTTCCATGGTTGTATGTAGATTTTGGAGATGTTATTGATAATACAGAAGAATCTGAAACAGCAGGCAGAAGTGCCGCTACTAGCGAAAGAATCAAAAAATCAAAGCAGGCTTCTTATGATGCTGCAATGAAGAAATATATTGAAGAAGCACGTCAGAAGCATAGTGAAGAAAAAGGAAAGAAGGTAGATGAATATATTGAGTATGAAGTAAAGCGCGATGCAATTGAAAAATACTTCTCTACACTCAAGAGCTATAACTTTGCATCTTTCCTTGCAGGTCTGCTTGATAAGGAATGGTTGTCAGACATTGTTTCTGGAACTAATACAAACCTTAGCGTAGGAATTGCTGGTAGTGTCAGCTTTGCGAATGCAAACCCAAGTGTTGATTTCAAGGTTGGTTTACTGGTTAAGTTTGAACTTGAAAACAGAATTGCAGTATGTATAAATACTACTTCACTCTTTGCAGATCAGGCACCAGAAAAGAAGAGTGTAAAAGAACTTCAGGATAAGTTTAATAAGAATTTCCCTGATGGTCATTTCAGTGCAGATGATATTCAGGACTATATGGAAACAATGAATAAGGTAGATCTTAAGGATGAACTTGGACTTGACAGCTGGGTATTCGGTGCTGCTGAAAAAATACAGAATGGTTCTGAATGTAATGGAATCCGTCCATCAAAGGATGCAAAGAGTATTCATAAGTCTGTAAATCCAATTGCACAGCTGCCACTTAGCCTTACTTTTGATGCAGAGTTTGATATCCTGTTTAAGGTTTCTGCAGTTGCCGAGTTTGATAACTTTACAATTGGTGGAATTTACATGACAGTGTTTGACTGTAAAGCAGGTATTGACTGGGGCTTTAGAAAGTATTTCCTTGGATTTCCTGTGGCAACAACCTTCTGGTATGACAGCTATGCTGCATGTAATACCTATAGTGAGAATGCAGGTTTTGCAGGAATTACTTCGGTAAACAAAGATGATTTGAAACTTGGTGGTGGTGTTCAGGTTTCAGTTTGCCCTGTAGTTAAGTTCCGTGTAGGTGTAGGACTTGGTTATAGCCTGCTTGGAGCAAGCGCAGATGTTACAGTTGGTCCAAAAATCGTCTTCTTTGCACCGCTCAGTTCTTATGTTGGAATTGCAATGGAGATGGATGGAACTCCAGTAGTCATCATTGATATGGATATGGATGCCGGATTCAGCTACAGCGGAGATGTTCAGTTCTGTCTGGATCCACCAATTCTTTCTACAAAGAGATGGAGTTATGATATCCCTGGTCTTAAAGGCCAGTGTGTTTGGCAGATCTTCAGATTGAGACTTGAAAACTTTGAGGTAG
The DNA here is from genome assembly GCA_004554075.1 of Treponema sp. GTDB lineage: Bacteria > Spirochaetota > Spirochaetia > Treponematales > Treponemataceae > Treponema_D. The sequence continues at coordinate 25,696 of SFOB01000013.1, read as the reverse complement.
TGGAGAAAGAAGGTCCAATGAGAAAGTGTTAGAAAATCAGCCGGTAGTTGATTACCTGGCTGCCTGTGGCCGGTAGTTGACTACTTTCCAGCCGGTGGTTGAGCTTGTCTAAACCACCGGCTTTTTTATATTTTTTTAGCCTTTCTTACTTTTCCTTCGTATAAATAATCAGATTGATTATATATAATATATGGAGGTCAATTATGAATAGAATCAAAAATATTTTTGTAATAATTATTTTCCTTTTAGGTATTACCTCGTGTACAAATAAAACTGTATTTCACGTAGGTGATATTGTTATGGATGATGGAAGCCTTATGACTGCTGCTGAATTGGAAAACTACGAGGGAGCAGCCCAGCCAATGGCTGTAATTTTTTCTGTAACCGGTGGAGATCATGAAAACTCTTCCAGAGTACTTGGAGTTGGACTCAAGTCTTCTAAAGCTTTAGCCTTTGCACCAGAAGGAACTAAAGGAAATGAAACAAATTTTCTGGAGAATTATAGCATTGTTTCTGCCCAGGAATTTAATATTACAGACGGTGTTTTTTATAACGAAGGCTTTTTAGGGCTTTTAGATGGCCGTAATACCTGGAAAAATGTTTATAAATACGATGAGAATGCAAAGAACTCCTTTGCCGGATACCCTGCTTTTGAGTATGCAGTAAATTATGGCACTAATAACGGATTTACAAAGTACAAGAAGGGCTGGTATCTGCCAACTGCCTCGGAAGCAGTTGCACTCTCTAAATGTGATATTCCTGATTTACCGGATATTATCTGGACATCATCACAAAGCTATGGCGCTAAGAATACCTGTTCTGTAGTAGATTTGAGAACTGGATATGTAGAAGTCGGCTGCAAGGAACTGACATTTGGAGTCTGCAGTATTTATTGCTTTGCAGAATAATGTGATTCAACAAACTGATTTTTAATTTCTGATTCCCGGGTTCAAAAGCCCGGGAATATTTTTTTTTAAATTTTTTAGCCCTTTTCCAGCATCCTTCGTATAAATTAACAGATTACTTTTAAGGAGGCGTATTATGAAAAGAGTAATTGATAGAGTTGTAAAAGCTTGTGAGGTTATGATTATGGCTGCATTCTTCTTCGGATGTTCAATGCAGATTGATTCAATGAACCGTGGTGAATCATCTTCTTCAATCAACAATGACGTACGCTCTTTGATGAACCGCGCAGACGCAGAGCAGATGCTCTATATGGGAGGTTCTGTTTTATACAGCCCAAAAGATCCTAATGCAAACCAGCTTGCAGAAGGGGCAATTGTTGCAACCCGAATTGGAAAGGTTGAAAAAACTGATTTAGGCTGCGGTCAGTATTCTTATAAGAATTCTAAGACCGAATATGAGCTTGGATTTATTTGTGTAGATTCAATTTCTAAGGAAGAGATTTCTTTCAGCTACTACAGGTTCCCTTCTGTGGAATCAAACAATTATGTTCCGGTAGGAAGGTTCACTCTTGCAGAAGGCGAAACAGCAGACCTGAACGGAGATGGAATTGCAGATGTAAAATACACAAAGCCAGCTCCTGGACGCAAGGGTTACAAGAGCAACATGTGGCTTACCTTTATCTGCGATGTAGAAGCAGGTGACTCTGCCGCAATGTTCTCAATCATTCCTATGCAGTACGAAAGAAGCGTATATCCAAACGGCTTGCTTGGAATCAATACTGAAGGCCAGTACATCGTAAACAAATACAACGTTGGTACAAACAGCCGCTCGGTAGTTTCGAACATTGCCTATGGCGATTACGTTCTGGATACAGAGACAAATACTCTTGCCCGCTATGTTGGTGAACAGAGAAGCTCTCGTTCTGCCGCACGTGCAATTGGCGACGGTGAACTGGAAGCAGTTGAACAGATTTCAGCAAGTGCAAGCCCGGAAGAATTTGAGTTCAAGGCAAATGAGTTTACAGACGAGTTCAATATCAATGAACTGCTTTCTGTAATGCCTTCAAGCATTGTTGCAGAAAACTTTTCAGGACACAGCATTGCAGAAAATGTAGCATACCTCAACCGCCTGATTCTTGATCCAGCCTTCCTTAATAAGCTTGTTGAAGGAAAGCCAGGTGATGTTGCTGATGAAATCCGTGCAGAACTTGCTTCTGCTCCTATTTCTTGCGAAGTTGAACGAGTTCTTTTCTGCAGACATGCATTGACTCTTATGTATCCGGAATACTGTCCTGAGGTAAATCTCTTTTCACAGTCTTTGAGCAATGTTCTTCCATGGCTCTACATTGACTTTGGAGATGCTCTTAAAAATGAAGATGCAGATGATTCCTCAAGAGCTTCTTTCAAAGAATCAATGATTAAGATGACAAAACAGGCTGCTTACGATGCTGCTATGAAGAGCTATATGGCAGAAGCTGAAAAGAAGCATGCAAAAGAACGTGAAACAAAGATTGATTCTTATGTCGATTATGAAGTTAAGCGTGATGCAATTGAGAAGTACTTCTCTACACTCCATAACTACAACTTTGCCCCATTGCTTGCAACCTTAACCGGTCAGGACTGGCTCAAGGATATTGTAAAGGGAACAAAGACAAACTTAAGCGTAGGCGTTGCAGGAGACATCAGCTTTGCAAATGCAAACCCAAGCGTTGAGTTTAAGATTGGACTTCTGGTTAAGTTCGAGCTTGAAAATAAACTTACCTTCAACGTATCTACTACATCGCTTTTTGCAAGTTCTGCTCCAGAAAAACAGAAGGTATCAGATCTTACTGCAAAGTTCAATGAAAAGTTCCCGAACGGTCACTACACCGAGGAGGAAATTAAAGACTACATGGATATCATGGGTAAGATGAATCTTAAGGATGAGCTTGGACTCGACAGCTGGGTATTTGATGCTTCTGAGAAATTGCAGAAATCATCTTCTGTAAATGGAATCCGTCCTTCAAAGGATGCAAAGGGCATGCACAAATGCATCAACCCTATTCCACAGCTGCCACTTGTACTTACCTTTGATGCCCAGTTTGACATCCTGTTTAAGACCTTTGCAGTAGTAGAGTTCGATAACTTTACTGTAGGCGGAATTTACATGACAGTACTTGACTGTAAGGCAGGTATTGACTGGGGCTTTAGAGATAAGTTCCTTGGCATTCCGGTTCCTACAAGCTTCTACTGTGATACTTATGCAGCATGCAACCGCTACAGTGAGAATGCTGGCTTTGCAGGAATCACTTCTAAGGATATGGGCCAGTTTAAACTTGGTGGTGGTGCTAAGTTTACAATCTGCCCGGTTGTAGAGTTCCGTGGTGGTGTAGGTCTTGGTTACAGTGTTCTTGGTGCCAGTGCAGATGTTACAGTAGGAGCTAAGGTAGACTTCTTTGCACCGCTCAGCGCTTACGTAGGCTTTGCAAGAAGACTGGATCTGACACCTGTAGTAATCCTTGATATGGATATGGACGCAGGCTTCAGCTACAGTGGTGATGTTCAGTTCTGTCTTGACCCACCGATTCTTTCTACAAAGAGATGGAACTATGATATTCCTGGTCTTAAAGATCAGTGCACCTGGCAGATATTCCGCCTGCGTCTTGAAAACTTTGAGGTAACAAAGGCAGAAGGTCCAAAGAAGAAGGCATAACCACGAGTCGTGGTTGGGGTTAGCAAGGGCTGTCCGAAAGGGCGGCCCTTCTTGTTTTAAATGACATTTTTTGATAAAGTGTAAAAGTAAATAAGAATAATACAGTCATCGCCGGTTTTCCCCGGCGGTCTATAGGAGAATAAATTTATGATAATCAAACCAATGGTTCGTTCGAACATGTGTCTTAACGCTCACCCTATTGGATGCGCTAAAGAAGTTGAAAATCAGATTGCTTACGTAAAAGCCCAGAAGGCAAAGCGCGGAACAAAGAACTTGAAAGAGGGCGGAAACGGTCCTAAGTTCGTTCTCGTACTTGGTTGTTCTACAGGTTACGGACTTGCTTCACGCATTTCTGCTGCATTTGAATACGGCGCAGACACAATCGGTGTATCTTTTGAAAAGGCTGGAACAGAAACTAAGGGCGGAACTCCTGGCTGGTACAACAACCTGGCATTCGACCGCGCTGCAAAGGCAGAAGGTCTCTTTACAGAAACTTTCTCTGCAGATGCTTTCAGCCATGAAACACGCAAAATGATTATCGAAGAAGCAAAGAAGGCCGGCAAGAAGTTTGACCTTATTGTTTACTCACTTGCTTCTCCTGTACGTTCAGATCCAGACAAGATTGATCCAAACAGCGAAACTGGTGCACACGTACTTTATAAATCAGTTATTAAACCAATTGGTAAAACATACGCAGGTCTTGGAATTGATATTTTGACAGACAGCCTTAAGGAATCTGCCGCAGAACCTGCAAACGAAGAAGAAATCGCAAATACTGTAAAAGTAATGGGCGGTGAAGACTGGAAGCTCTGGATTGACCAGCTTTCGGCTGCAGGTGTTCTTGCAGAAGGTTGCCGTACAGTTGCTTATTCATACATCGGACCAGAGTTGAGCCACGCTATTTACCGCGACGGTACAATCGGTCAGGCTAAAAAGCACCTTGAAGCAACTGCACACGAATTGAACGACAAGCTTGCTAAAGAGCTCGGCGGTGCTGCTTATGTTTCTGTAAACAAGGGACTTGTAACTCGCTCATCTGCAGTTATCCCAATCATTTCTCTCTACCTTTCAATCCTCTTCAAAGTTATGAAGGCTAAGGGAACTCACGAAGGCTGTATTGAACAGATGGAACGCCTCTTTGCAGAACGCCTTTACACAGGTGGCAACAACGCAGCAGGTAAAGTTCCAGTTGATGAAGAAAACCGCATCCGCGTAGACGACTGGGAAATGCAGGCCGATGTTCAGGCAGAAGTTGATAAGCTGATGGCAAGCGTAAACAACGAAAATATTAAGGACGTATGTGACCTCGCAGGTTACAAGCACGACTTCTACGCAACAAACGGTTTCGACGTTGAAGGTGTAGACTACACTGCTGATGTTCCTAGAATGGATCAGATTTAGACATAAATAAATTGTCATGCTGAATACTTCGACAAGCTCAGCACGCCGCTTGTTTCAGCATCTGCCAGAAAATCCCCCTTTTCAGTATGGAGAGGGGGATCTTTTTTTTAATCTACTATTGATACCATCTTACATAATCAACTTCAAACTGTGCATCTGTTAAACTTGCTGCATCATTTGTATTACCCAAATCTCCACCAATTGCTAAATTTAACAAAATGTAAAAATTCTGATTATACGGCCAGTTTTCTGTTGTTCCATCACTGTTGTATGAATTCTTTTTAACTCCATCAATGTACAGTGTGATTTTTTCTTCTGTCCAAAGAACTGCACAGGTATGCCATTCAGAAGATAAGTTTTCAATTGTTTTAGAACCGATACTAATACCTGCTCCACCATTATGTCCACTTGCATGTAAAGTTCCAAAAACTTTACCATCACCAAATGTTGATGGAGCATTTTCCATAATATCTATTTCTCCACAAGCAGGCCAACTTACATTACCAATATTTTCACCAAGCATCCAGAATGCTGGCCATGCACCTTTCTTATCTGTAATCTTCATTCTTGCTTCTATATAGCCATATTTCAGATTTGTTTTAGAATTAATACGTGCACTTTTCCATTCATTATTTTCCTTAAAAGCTTTTATTTTTAAGGTACCATTGTTGACAACTGTAGTTCTGCCATCATCAATATAATTCTGAAGCTCATTATTTCCCCAGCCTGAGGCGCCTGTCTCATACTTCCATTTTGATGTATCAAGAGAAGTGCCGTTAAACTCATCTTGCCAAACTATCTCATAATCATTCAGGTTAATTGTCTCTATTACAGGTTCATGTGGAACTATATAAATATGATCTATATAGAAGACCTGATTTGAATCTGAAGAAAAAGCAATGCTGTTCATAGAACTTTCACCCGTCATAGTCTTGAGAACAGAATACCAGTCCCATGAATCTGCCCACTTAACTGTCTGAGGAATGTCGCCATTTTCTCCAGGATGATGAGCAAATTTAAAATTCTTATTTGCATAAACGCTTAAATAGATAATTGATGCTTCCGGGAAATTAAAAGTTTCTGTCAAATTCCCCACAAAAGCTTTATCGTTACCTGAGCCTAATTCATATTTTTTTACAGTCTTTCCATCTACTGTTACATTTGATAAAGTTGCATTCCCCCATATTGCTGTATTATTAATTTTATCTATTCCCTTATCAGAATCAAAAACAATCAATGCACCCTCAGGAATACTAACTGTAGTACGAGTTACTGGAAAAGCAGGGTTACTGCTTGGATTTGTATTACTGGAAGCAAGAGGAGAGACCGAATCATCAGTTATAAGGCTTTCCTCAGAACTACCATCAGTTTCACTGTCGCTGTCGTCGTTTGACCCGCTGTCAGTTCCGCTGTCGCTGTCGTCGTTTGACCCGCTGTCAGTTCCGCTGTCGCTGTCGTCGTTTGACCCGCTGTCAGTTCCGCTGTCGCTGTCGTCGTTTGACTCACTATCAGTTTCACTGTCACTGTTGGTAGTTGAACCATTATCAGTTCCACTCTCATTTCCGTTGTTAGAATCACCATTATCGGTATCGTTAGAGATATCATCGCTTTCTAAAGTTGTTTCATCAGCACTTGTAGAGGCAATATCACAAGAAACGTATGTGAAAGAAAACATAAGTGAAGCGGCAATTAAAATGATTAGTAATTTAGTTTTTTTCAGAGTTATATTCTTCAATTTCATGGTTGTAGTATAAACGGGGGGTGACAGTTAGAAAAGTTTGATAATTTTCTAAATGGTGCATATTTTTCGGGAATTATTGGCAGGTCCGGTGATTTTTGCTACCATAATGAGGCCTGGCAGTTCGTTTATGAGAGAAGCCTGGAGCAGGTAAATTATGATTTTAAATACCGGTCAGCGTACAGACATTCCGGCTTTCTTTCCCGAGTGGCTTGCAAACAGAATCAGGGAAGGGTATGTCCTTGTAAGAAATCCTTATAACCCGGGGCTCGTTACCCGCTATGAAATTAATCCCGGGGTTGTGGATGCGATTGGTTTTTGTACAAAAAATCCTGCACCATTTTTTCCATACCTCGAGCTCGTAAAGGATTTTGGCCAGTTCTGGTATGTTACGATTACGCCTTATGGAAAGGATATTGAGCCCGGGGTACCGGATAAGTCTGAGGTTATTGAAAGCTTTAAGTATTTGTCGCGCACGGTTGGGGCCCAGTCGGTTGGCTGGCGTTATGACCCGATTTTTGTTGATTCAAAATACACGGTAGACTTTCATCTGCGGACTTTTGAAAAAATGGCGAGCGAACTGGAAGGCTTTACAAAAATTGTTGTCATCAGTTTTATTGATTTATATGAAAAGGTAAAAAGGAATTTTCCGGGGGTGAGGGAAGTTAGTGACCGGGATAAACTCTTTTTGGGGCGGGGGATTATTAAAATTGCCGCCGACCACGGCATGCTTGTGAAGCCTTGCGGTGAAGGAGCTTTTCTTGCACCTTACGGAGCAGACTGCGGTGGCTGCATGACCATCCGCGACTACGAAAAGGCAATCGGTAAAAAACTCAAAGTGCCGAATTACAAGCCTTCCCGAAAAGAATGTGCCTGCTACCTTTCCGCAGATATTGGCGCCTACGACACCTGCCGCCACTACTGCAAATACTGCTACGCAAATAATGATTTGACTCAGGTTGCAAAAAATCAAAAGCTGCATGATCCTACGTCACCTTTTTTGATTGGTGGCAGCCTGCCCGGAGATAAGCTTCATATCGCGGAACAAAAGTCCTGGGTGGATAATCAGCTGGAGCTGGGGTTTGAGTAAGATAAACCCCAGCTGCAAAAAGTTTACAACACTTTTTTCAATGCTTCCTCGCCGCACCAGTTCCTGATTTTTTCTTCAAGTTCTTTTACACGGCGGTCACCGTCTTCTTTTGTGTAAAGCTTCATATTCAAGATGCCTTTTTCATCATAGGCATTCAGAAGGTCTTTACGCTCAAGCTCGGCTGCGCAAAAATCGACATAATCATAAATCAGTTTTTTGAGTGCGGCAAAATCTTCGCGGGCGGCTTTGATATCTTCAGCGCGACCAGATTTCAATTCACCACAAATCTTAAAGGCATACAAATCCTTCACAAAGCCCTGACAGAATGGCTTCATAGTCGGATCTTTGCAAATTGCAAAAATTATGTTCAAAGCCCATTCGCAATATGCAGGTGCAAGCTCCGGTTTGTTCCAGAAATATGTTTCTGCGGAATATACAAACTCCTTGTTGAAGGGCAGGCACATTAGCTGAGAATTATTGTGCTGGGCCTTAAGCTGTGCCTCTACGCCATTTTCAAAACCTTCAAGCTTTGCAAGAATACTTTCCTTGAGCATGTTAGATTTTATGCTTGGAAGTTTTGCAATATGTTCGCGGGCCTTTTCGTATTCTTTGCAGTGAATGTAAATCCAGGAAAGAGCGAAGTGAGTCTTTTCAACAAAATCTTCTTCCTTGCAGTAGCGGATAACCTGAACAGATTTTTTCAATGCCTCGTCAAAATATTTGTCGTAAGTATCATTCATGCCCTTTTTGTATTCGCCGAATGGGTCGACATTTCGGCTTAAGTTTGCGACGCTCTGAACAAAGTTCATGTAGATTTCAAAGTTCAACGGATTTGCTTCACATTCAGAAAGAAGATATTCGCAAGCTTCCAGTGCTCCCTTTTTCTTATCAATCTGACTGCGCAGCTCGCGGAATTTTATATGAACCTTTGCGGCCGTAACTGCATCATAATTTCCCTGTTCAAGACCAAAAAGCGCATCAGTAGAAATATTGAGCACCTTTGCAAGCGGAACAATCTGCGCAGTATCTGGCAGACCTGCATCGCTTTCCCATTTGCTCACCGCCTGAGAAGTTACAAAGAGCTGGCCCGCAAGTTCTTCCTGTGTGAGGCCAAGCTGCTTTCTGTAGTATTTGATGTTTGAACCAATTGAGTTTTTCATTTTGTTTTGTCTCCTTGTGTTCCGGCAAACTTTATTTATGAGACCCTGAAACAAGTTCAGGGTGACAGGATTGAAGGTTGTCGGTCCTTAATTCCGCGCGGTAATTGTATATTAGCAGATGTCTCAGAAAAATCCTAACAATTTATTTTTGGAAATGACTCAACGGAAAGTTGAAAATACGTGAGAAAATCTGCTAGTATAATATTTAGATAAACGAAATCTGCGGGAACGCAAGGTTAGTTGGAATTAAAAAATGACAGATTTTGAAAAAGTAAAAAACTACTACAGCCATTTTGATGAAAAAAACAGACTCAGAAATGACAACAGCGGTAAGCTTGAGTTTTTAATGACGATGAGGATTCTGGAGAAGGAGCTGCCGTTGGTAAAGGTGACTGAGAATCCTGAGGGTGCTGTGGCCGATGGGGCTGTTGGAACTGACTCTGTGGACGGAGTCTCGATTCTTGATCTTGGTGGCGGGGCTGGAGTTTATTCTTTTCCGCTAGCTAAAAAAGGATACAAAGTAAGACTTGCAGACCTTTCAGAAACTTTATTAGCGCAGGCTAATAAGCAGAAGGAAGAGGATAATGTTCAGAATCTGATTTCCTGCGACCAGGTGAATGCGACCGACCTAAGCTGCTACAAAGACCAGTCATTTGATGTGGTCCTGCTTTTTGGACCTCTTTATCATCTTACAGAAAAAGCCGAGCGGGAAAAATGCATCAGCGAGGTAGCCCGCGTTCTTAAAAAAGGCGGAAAGTTTTTTGCAAGTTTTATTCCACATCTGTCTGGTAGCATTGCACTTGTTCAAAGATTCTGCTGGAGTCCTGATCAGGTTGATATCAATACTCTGGAAGAATGTTTTGAATCCGGCAAGTTTAAAAATCTTTCAGATAAAGGCTTTCAGGAAGGCTACTATCCTGCTTCAGAAGAAATTGAAAATCTCTTTTCTGCAAACGGTTTTGAAAAAATCATACTGCGTTCCATTCGTGGCTTTGGCTACGAAAAAGAAGATGTGATTTTCAAATTCAAAAATAAAAATGTCTTTTCAAAAATCCTGGACTTGATTGATTCCACTGCGGAAGAAAAATCAATAATCGAGATGTGCGGTCATGCGATGTATGTTGGAGTTAAAAAATGAGCACAATTAATAATCAGAAAGATGTAAAAGAGCAGTATGCAAACGCGGGAAATCTGAATACCCGCATTTCGATTCATCAAAAATATTCTACAAATAAAATGGGCTTCGGTAACTGGATTTTTTCGAATTATAAAATCTCGCAGGGGCTGAAGGTTCTTGAACTGGGCTGCGGAACCGGCGACATGTGGAAGGGGCAGGAGGATTTAATCAAGGCTTGTGACAGACTTGTTCTCTCTGATTTTTCTGAAGGCATGCTGGAAAATGCAAAAGCAAATCTCGGAGACTGCGCCGGCCTTGAATACCGCGTTATTGATATTCAGAACATTCCTTTTGATGATGAAAGCTTTGACGTTGTGATTGCAAATATGATGCTCTATCATGTGCCGGATATGAATCGCGGACTGGCCGAAGTTCAGCGTGTTTTGAAAAAGGGTGGTGCTTTTTACTGTGCAACTTTTGGCGAGCACGGAATTATGGAATTTCTTTGCAAGGCTCTGAATGCTTATGGTGTTGAAGATAATGCCAATAAAAATTTCACCCTGCAAAATGGAAAAGAAATTCTTGAGCCATTTTTTTCTGAAGTGCAGAGACTAAATTATGAAGATTCTCTCGCAGTGACTAATCTTGATGATCTGGTTGAATATATTTATTCGCTTTCCAGCATGACAAGTTTGAGCTCCGTGCCAAAGGAAGAAATCCGCGAGGTGCTTGCAAAGCATGTTGTAAATGGAATCCTGACAGTTCCAAAAGAATATGGAATGTTTTGCTGCAGGAAGGCAAGTTTCTTTTAGGCTATGAGGATAAAGGAATACAGTGAACATGTCAGATAAGTTTTCAGAAGATTTTATAAAGGCACTTAAAAATCATGATACAAAGACCCTTCTCACAATTCCAAAAAGTGATTTACACAATCATCTTGGGCGTGGCTGCAGAAGGCAGTGGCTTTCGGAAAAACTGAATCACGATTTTCCGCCTCCGCCAGAAAAGTTTGACGGGCTTATGGGAATGCAGAACTGGTATGTTGGCGCAATCAGAGATTATTGCCGCGCGCATGATGCTTTGAACCTTCGACGGGAAGGCTGCTTTGCCGAGGCCCAGCGTAATCATCTTGCCCGATTTGCACCGAGTTTCTCTGACACTGATATAGAAGATTTTGGCGGCGTAGAAAACTTTGCAAAATACTGGGATAAGCTTCGTGAAAAATATTGCCCTGATGCAGTTTATGAGCCGGAGCTTGCTTTCGCATCTTATGCTGATGTTGGAGTGAGTGTTGAGCTAGCCGAAAAATATTTTGCCAGCAGATATTTTAAATCAATGGACGTTTGCTGTGGTGAAGGCTACAAGCCTTTTTCTGATTATATTCCCCTTTACAAGGTTGCCGAAAAATATCATATAAAAAAACGCATGCATGTTGGTGAAAGCGGAAGTGCCGAAGATGTTGAATCTGCAATTGAAACTCTGGGACTTGATGAAGTGCATCATGGAATAAATGCCGCTAATTCGCCAAGAGTTATGAAGCTACTGGCTGATAGAAAAATTACTTTGAATGTATGTCCTACAAGTAATATTATGTTAGGCTACGCTAACAGTTACGACGAGCATCCTATAAAAATCCTTGTTGAAAATGGAGTGCCTGTTACCATCAATACAGATGACCTCCTTGTTTTTGATTCTTCTGTAGAACAGGAATATCTTAGATTGTATGAGGCCGGAACTTTGACGCCGGAACAGTTAGATGAGATTCGCTGTCGGGGAATTTATGGAAAATAAGAAATGCCTTTTTGTCGGATTCAAAGGAATGAAAAACTCTTCGTGTGTACTGGTTAGTGAACTTTTGAAAGAGTCTCCTCTGCGGGAAGATGGAGGACTGAAGAATTTCTGTCTGCTCACTAATTCCTTTGAAGGCGTAAAAAAAGACATAGAGGCCATTGATGGCAACTACGATTTTGTAATAATGTTTGGTTGTGATAAGTCTTTGAAAGACTGTGTGAGACTCGAATGCTTTGCAGAAAAAGATGAAGTAAAATGTGAGACGCGTCTGGATGTAAAACTGTTGTCAGAAACTTTGTCACGCGATGGAGTAGAAAATATAATCTCTGAAACTCCCGCCCAATATTTGTGCAACGAAGCCTACTGGTACGCCCTGCAAAAGTTTGAAGGGAAAGCAGTTTTCGTTCACATCCCGACACTTAAAAATATTGATGAAATTTTTATTTCAAAAATGAAGGAGTTAAAAAACTATGGCATCCTGGATGGTACATTTAAGAGTAGCAGATGAGCTGCTTAAGAAAATTGAAAATCTTGACGAGCAGGCTTTTGTTATGGGAAATATTGCACCAGACAGCGGCGTTCCAAATGAGGACTGGACAGTTTTTCAGCCGCCAAAAGATGTCTCTCATTTCAGTGAAAAGTCGCAGAATAAAACAATCAATATAGAAAAGTTTACCTCTCAGTATTTTAATGACCAGCTGATAAAATCCTACAATAAAAAAGTTTTTTCATTCTTTCTTGGTTACTACACTCATTTGCTCACCGACATTGAATGGGCCAACAATGTTTATGAGCCGCTTTTACAGGCATATCCCAAAGAAGCTGCCGAAGATAAATATAAGTTAGTCTGGACTGCAAAAGGCGACTGGTATGATTTAGATTTTTTGTATCTTGAGCAGAATCTGGATATTCACGCCTTTTCAATTTACGAAAAGTCAGTGAATTATGAAAATGTTTTTATGGATATATTCAGTAAGGATGCGTTTGAAAACCGCCGTCAGTACATAACGGGATATTATCGCAGTAGCAATCACGGCGACCTTCACAGAAATTACAAATATCTTACTCCGGAGCAGGTAGAGGATTTTGTGAAGAGGACTGTTGGGAAGTTGATGCCTGTAATTAAGACAAAACTTAGCAAGAAATGACAGGAAATATTTGGCGGGCTGATTTATACTTCAAATCATAAGGACGGAAAAATGGAGTGGATAAAGGTTATCAATGACGCGATTGAATTTATGGAAAAAAATCTGACGGAGGAGATTGGGCTTCTGGAGGTGGCTCGGAGTGTCAACATTTCGGCTTTCCATTTTCATCATGCTTTTACGATTATGACTGGGATTACGCCGGCGGAGTATATTCGAAACAGGCGCCTTACTCTGGCCGGGCTTGAGCTTGCGGATGGTAACAGCAAAATAATTGACATTGCATTGAAATATGGATACGAAACGCCCGAGAGCTTTACCAAGGCTTTTTCACGCTTCCACGGCTTTTCTCCCATGCAGGTGCGTAAGGGTAGCCCGCTCAAATCTATGAACCGTTACACTGTCCGAATCACGATTGATGGAGGAACGATTATGGAGTACAAAATCGAAAAATGGGATGAGCTGGATTTGTTAGTCCACGCTAAGGATTTTCATGCCGAGACCAGCGACCAGGAGATTCCGGCTTTCTGGGACGAGTATTTTTCTAACGAGGCTACGAAAAAGATTCCGGGCTATCTTGGAGTTTGTGCCCAAGGCAGCGGGCCTGGCGGACTTGCGGATAAGAGCGATGTTTTTAAGTATGGAATTGGATGCCGTGCGAGTGAGATTGAAGGTCTTGTGGCCGCCGATGGTTCTGTGAATGCCGACAAGATTCCCGAGGGCTTTGAGATTATACACATCCCTGCTTATACCTGGGCGGTTTTCAAATGCGTTGGTCCTGCGGGCGAGGCTATCAGTGAAGGATGGGATAAGATTTACAAGGAGTGGCTTCCTTCTGCCGACTACGAGCGCATCCTCGACTACGACATCGAAAATTATCTTCCTGGCGATTCGTCTGCTGCCGATTACGTCTGCGAGATTTGCCTTCCGGTGAGGAAGAAGGGGTAGTGGGAGTTGCCTGGGGATGTCTGGGGTAGCCTGAGAATGGCCGTGCATATCTGGGGGTGCTCGGGCATTCCCCGGCAATTCATCGACGGCTTCTATTGCGACCGGCGGGTCAAGCTGGGCTTTGATTTTATTCAGCATATCCGGATTGTTGACTATGATTATATCCGTTCAGAATATGCCGGCCTGCTTGACAAACCCCGCCCTGGAAAATGCTTTCAAACGCTTCTGTAATTTTCTTGGAGTTTATATGATGGAAGAAAAAAAACTGGAAGAACAAAATACTTGCAAAATAATCATCCTTGTAATATAGTTTGTATACAAACTAAAATGCAGGAGTGACAAAATGAATATCAAAGACGCTGTAAAAATAATTCAGACCTCTGAATGTGCCCAGATTGCAACCTTTGGAAAAGACGAAACAGAAGGTTTCCCGGAAATCCGTGCTCTTTTAAATCTTGCAAATCCAAAAAAATATCCAAAGCTTAAAGACAAGGCAATTTCTGTGGATGGAGAAACGCTCATTATTTATTTTACGACAAATACTTCCTCTCGAAAGATCCGTCAGATTCGTGAAAATAAAAATGTCTGCCTTTATTTTGTTCTTCCAAAAAAGTTCAAGGGAGTTTCTTCAATCGGTACAATTGAAGAAGTTACTGATCAGACTGTAAAAGTAGATTTCTGGCAGACCGGCTGGTATATTTATTATCACAAGGGAGCAAAAGATCCGGATTATACACTCTTGAAATTTACGACGAAATTTATGCACTGCTGGGGTGGTGGAAAAATTCATGATTTTGGTCAGCCGATAAATCAAGTGTCTTCGGTAAATTAAAAAAGGGGAGGCCGGGAGTTTACTTATGAAAAACGGACGTACAGAAGGCGGAACTCTTATCTCACAAATTCATCAGGTAAGCCAGCGAGTCTGGTATGATGTTTTGAGCCGTAATGGTTTGGAAGATTTAGCCGGTGCACGCGGTCGTGTGATTTTTGCCCTATGGAACGAAGACAATATTCCCATCAAAAAACTTGTAGAAAAAACAAGCCTGGACAAAGCGACGCTCACCGGAATAATTGACCGTCTGGAACGAGACGGCTACGTTAAGAGAATCCCAAGTCCAGTCGACAAGCGTGCCACACTGATTTCCCGAACCGGCAAGGATGAAATTTTCAAATCAAAAATCCCAGAGGTTTCAAGGCAGCAAAACAAACTTTTTTACAAAGGTTTTTCCACCGGTGAAATCAAAGATTTTGAAAACTACCTTATACGCATACTTCAAAATTGCAAAGAAGCGGAGGCAGAAAAATGAAAGTTTTATTTTTTGATGTAGGTTACACACTTGTAAACGAAGACGCAGTCTGGGAAGCTCGCTGCCGGGAGCAGGCTCAAACCGACGAAGCAAAAAATCTTGGTCTTTCTGCAGCCGATATCTATCATGAAATAGAAATTGCTTCAATTTCCCGCAAGCCACAATTCCGCACATTAATAGACAAATATAGTTTTAAGGAAGTAGCACCCTACCGTACAGAACTCGAAAAATTATACAAAGACGCACCGGCTGTAATTAAAGCACTTTCCCAAAAATACGAACTTGGAATAATTGCAAACCAGCTGGACGGTTTAAAAGAAAGACTCGAAGCTTTTGATCTTTTACAATATTTTAAATATATTATTTCTTCCTGGGACGTCAAGATAATGAAACCTGATATCCGAATTTTTGAATATGCATTAGATAAAGCTAACTGTGCACCACAAGAAACCTGTATGATAGGCGACCGCCTTGATAATGACATCCTTCCGGCAAAAGCTCTGGGCATTAAAACCGTCTGGATAAAACAAGGCTTTGGCGCTCTCCAGAAACCACTTTCAAAATCAGAAGAACCTGACCACTCCATAAACAATCTTTTCGAGCTTTTGGAGATTTTTTAATTTATAGAAAAAAGGGCTCATTCCATGTTATTATTTTGTCATGTAACTGAGAGGTGCCTGAAAAATGATTACAATACGAAAAGCTAAAAAAGAAGATAGTGAAGTTCTGGAAAATCTTTACACTGAACTTGAAGAGGACGCCGTGCTCTATCAGCCGGAACATTTTGTCTTTAGCAAAAAGGGTCAGCGTTCAAAACAGCTGGAGCAAATTCTCGAAAGTGAAAATCAGATAATGCTGGTTGCAGAAGATGCCGGCAATGTCATTGGTTTTGCCCATGTAACTTTTGCCCACGCAAAGGAAATTTCCTGCCTCAGGCCACAGAGTAACATTTATCTTCAAGATCTGGTAGTCACAAAAAAATTGCGAAGCCGTGGGACAGGAACTCTTCTTTTGAATGCTGCCAAAGAATACGGTAAAGAAAAGAAGGCTGATTTTTTCCGTATCCAGGTTTTTCCACAAAATAAGGATGGCATGCGCTTTTATGAGCGTAACGGCTTTTCTCTCAAAATGTTTACGATAGAATGTGACTTATAGGCCTTAAAATAAACAGAAAAATTAATTACAAGAGAGCAAAAAATCCAGCACTCTTTCCTGAGACAAAAATCTTTTTGCCTTCAAGTTTGATTTTTCCGCCGAAGGTGTAAATGGCATTTTTAAGCAGGTCGGTAGAGTCTCCAGACGCGCCACCAAGCTTTTTCAAATCACAAGGGAAGGACACTTCTTTTTCTGAAGGATTTATAATCACAAGGATTTTTTCGCCACACTGATTTTTACCCGCGCAGCTTCTCACATAAGCCAGCGGATATTCATTTTTCTTTGCAAAAATAAATTCAATTTCGCCCCGGCTTTGCAGCGCCGGGTGTTCCTGCCTGATTTTTATAAGCTTCTGGATTTCGTGATAAAGTGATTTTTTATTTTGCTGCTGAGCTTGGACTGTCGGGCGTTTGTTGCTTGGATCAAGCGGAATATAAAGCTTCTCCGCCGGCGCCGAACTAAAGCCCGCGTTTGTAGAAGAATCCCACTGCATAGGCGAACGCGAACCAGTTCTTCCATATCCGCCTTCGACAGAAACAAGATTTTCTACATAGTTCATGCCAATCTCGTCTCCGTAATAAATAAAAGGCGCACCCGGCATAGAAAGCAAAAAGGCAAAGGCAAGCTTGAGGTTGTCACCCTTGATGTGGCGGGCAAGTCTGTCCATATCGTGGTTACCGGACGGAATACAGATGAGGCCCTTGTGCTTAGAATCCGCACGTGCCTTTTGGTAGCTTTCTTTATATTTTTCTACAAACTCAAAAACATCACCCTTACCGCTGGCCGCAAAAAATGGATTCACGCAACGGAACAAATCGTTGTAATGAGAAGGTCCAAAGTGCAAAAGAAAATCCATGTGAAAGCCGCCCTGCAAAGATTTGTCGGGTTCGCCCCATTCAGAAACCATTGCGGCTTCCGGGAATTCCTTATCCAAAAATCCGCGGACATTTTGCCAGAGCTTTATTGTGCCCTTTCCGTTTTCATCATGCTTTACAAGAGAGCCAGCCATATCAACGCGGAATCCGTCGCAACCCATTCCAAGCCAGAAACGCATAATGTTTTTTAACTCTTCAAGCGTAGCCCTTGGCCCTGGCGCGTCCATAGGCTGCTGCCATTTTTTTGCAGGGTCCGGTTTATAAAAGCCATAATTCAAGGCCGGCTGGTGAGAAAAAAAGTTTACAGCGCAGGAACCGTCTCTGTCAGAAATCCCGCGAAGGCTTGCCATACCATCAGGCTCTACCCAGATTGAATCTGTCCATACATAACGGTCGGTGTATTCATTTTTGCTGGCCTTCATAGATTCCTTAAACCACTTATGCTCGGTAGAAGTATGACCTGGAACAAGGTCCAGCAGAATATGCATACCCCGCTTATGAACCTCAAGAAAAAGCCTTTTTAAATCTTCATTAGTTCCGTAGCGGGGAGCAGCAAGATAATAATCAGAAACATCATACCCTGCGTCACCAAAAGGAGAAGCAAAACAGGGATTCATCCAGATTGCATTACAGCCAAGCTCTTTGATGTAATCAAGCTTTTGAATTATTCCATTAAAGTCGCCGATTCCGTCCCCATTTGAATCACAGAAAGACTGGGGATAGATTTCATAAAAAATTGCATTATCAAGCCATTCAGGATTTTTGTTTGTCATAGTTTCTTCCATATAATAAGGTTACATTAATTCTAACCCATGCTTTGCAATATATAAAGAAGATTTTAAATGATGAATACAAGATTATTGTAACATCCCGTAATTTTTGCTAAAATGTCAAAAATCAAAAAGGGGTAACCAATGCTAACTGGTCGTCATTTAATTCAGCCGGATGATCTTTCGGTTTCAGAAATCGAAGAAATTTGTTCTTTGGCTGAGCAGATTATTGTTGATCCTAAATCATTTCAAGATGTGTGTCGCGGGAAAATTCTTGCGACACTTTTTTTTGAGCCAAGCACCAGAACTAGGCTCAGCTTTGAGGCGGCCATGCTGCGACTGGGCGGTTCGGTAGAAGGCTTTTCTGATGCAGACAATACATCAACTGTAAAGGGAGAAACTCTTGCCGACACAATCCGCGTAGTTTCAAGCTATGCCGATGTAATTGCAATGCGAACTCCAAAAGAGGGTGCGGCACTTCTCGCAAGCAAGTATTCTGCCTGCCCGATTATCAACGCGGGAGACGGCGGCCACTACCACCCGACCCAGACTCTTACCGACCTGGTAACAATCCGCCAGCTGCTCGGTGGTCTTGAAAATCACACAGTAGGCTTCTGCGGCGACCTTAAGTTTGGACGCACCGTTCACTCTCTTGCCGAGGCCCTCCGCCACTTTAAGGGAAATAAATACATCTTCATAAGTCCAAAGGAGCTCAGCGTTCCGGACTATCTGATTACAAACGTTCTTGAGCCGGCCGGTGTTCAGTATGAAATTGTAGAAAGCCTGGATGCTGTAATCGACCAGCTCGATGTTCTCTACATGACCCGCGTTCAGAAGGAGCGCTTCTTCAACGAGCAGGATTATATCCGCCTTAAGGACAGCTACATTCTCGACTCAGAAAAAATGAAGCTTGCCCGCAAGAACATGATTGTCCTTCATCCTCTTCCTCGTGTAAACGAAATTACCCCTGAGGTTGATGATGACCCTCGCGCCGCTTACTTTAAGCAGGTTAAGTACGGAATGTACGCTCGTATGGCGCTGATTGCTAAATTGACAGGAGCGATAGACTAATGTTAAACGTAAATACAATAAAAAACGGACTTGTAATTGATCATATTCGTGCTGGTTCCGGCTGGGAAATTTACCAGTGGCTGGGCCTGGATAAGGCACCATTTACATCCTGCCTGATTCAGAATGTGCATTCAGAAAAATCAGGAAAAAAAGATATCATCAAAATCGATAACATCATCAATATTGATTATTCAGTTCTCGGATTTATTGATCCGAGCATCTGCGTAAACGTAATCGAAAACGAAAAAATCGTACGCAAAATCAATATGGAACTTCCTAGCCGTGTACAGGGAGTTTTCAAGTGCAAGAACCCCCGCTGCATTACACAGACAGAGCACTACGTAAAACCAACCTTCCTGCTTACAGACAAGACAAAGGGTGTTTACCGCTGCGAGTACTGCGATACCCTTTACCTTGCAGGCAGCGAGAGAAGATAAGGAGAGCATTCCGTGAGCAAAATTACTTTAATTTACAACGCACGTCTTCTGGATGAGAGTATGGACACTCCGGGTGCCGTACTTGTTATGGATGCAAAAATCCGATCGGTTTTTCAGGGTTATTATACAAACTCAGAGACCCTGGAAAAAATGGCTCGCGCTGTGCTCACGGAAGACGGCCTTGAAGAAAAGTGCCCTATAGAACTTTTTAATGCTCACGGACTCACTCTTACCCCGGCCTTTATTGATATGCATGTGCATCTTCGCTACCCGGGACAAACCCAGAAAGAAGACCTTAATTCCGGACTTCACGCAGCGGCGGCCGGCGGCTACGGAACCATAGTAGCCATGCCAAATACAAATCCTGTTGTTTCTTCTATGGAAATGGCAATGAAAATTGAACGCGAGGCTGCAGCAATTGGTCTTACTCATCTTTTCCAGACAGTAAGTATTACTAAAGATTTTGAAGGCAGCGATACCAGTCATCTTGATTTCGTAGAAAAAAAATACGTTCCTGTAATTACAGAAGACGGCCGCGACGTTCCAGCCTCTGCTGCCATGCTTGAAGGAATGACCAAGGCTGCAGAAAAGGGTATTATTGTAAGCTGCCACAGTGAGGATATGACTCTCGGTGCTCAGGCAAAACCTTTCCGCCAGGAAGCTCTTGAAATTATGAAGGGAGTAGGGCTTTCTGCCTGGGGTACAGGTGATGATGATTTTGATGAAGATGATGAAGGAAATGCCGAAGCTCTGGACCGTATAGACTTAGCCCTTACAAAGGCAAATGAAATCCTGGCACTTGCAGAAGACGTTGCAACAGTTCGTAATATTATGCTTGCAAAACAGGCAGACTGCCACGTTCACATTGCACATGTAAGTACAGCAGTTTCTATAAATGCTGTGCGCGATGCTAAAAATGAAATATATGATGATGAGGCAGATTATAACGCAGACGAAGCAGATGCCGCATATCAGGCTTTTGAAGACGGTGAAAAATATCAGCCGGTTCCAAATCCTCGTCTCAGCGGCGGCTTTGCAGTAAGCTGCGAAGTCACTCCACATCACTTAGCCCTCTGCGGCACAGACGAACCTTATATCAGGGCTCTGGTTAATCCACCTCTTCGCAGTGAAGACGACAGAGTTGCTCTTCTTGAAGCCCTGCGCGACGGCACTGTAGATGTAATTTCTACAGACCATGCACCTCATACTCTGGACGACAAGGCTGCAGGAGCTCCTGGCTTTACCGGCCTCGAAACCGCTTATGCAGTTTGTAACTCTGTTCTTGTAAAAGATAATCAGTTTAATCCACGTCGCCTCAGCCAGCTAATGTCTGCTTCTCCGGCCCGCCTGCTTGGTCTTCAGAAAGGCCTTCTCAGAAACGGTTATGATGCAGACCTTACAATGCTGGATCCTGACGAAGAATGGGTAGTGGACAGCTCTAAATTTTACAGTAAGGGAAAGGCTACTCCGTTTGAAGGCCGCTCTCTTACAGGCAAGGTAAAGTTCCTCTTTATTGATGGAAGATTAGTTTTTGAGAGCTGATGCGTTAGGCACTGTAGGGGGACGCCCGAAGGGCGTCCGTGCGAAGCACCGTCCGTAGGTAAGGCTCGATGAATCTCACACCCCCATTTTTCGGATGTTCCTAACCGACAGTCCCGATGGACTGTCGGTTTTAACGGAACTCCGATTAAGGGTGGAAGCGCCGACCGGCCGCGACCTGGCGCGGCCGGGAACGCCCAAAATATCAAAAAATAATTCTTCATTTTTACTTCAAAACTTTAATAAAAATTAACGAAAATTCGGTTGAATTCCCCTTTTACTACTTTTCATAGAAACGCGGTTTGTGGTATATTTATTCCTTGGGAATGCATAATTATGCAAAATGATGTCTAACTGCAGAAGATGTATTTGCCGAGGAGTAAAACGAAATGAAAAATGCTTACGTAAACCGCGTATGGGAAGAAGTAAAAGCAAAGAACGCAAATGAACCTGAATTCCTTCAGGCTGTAGAAGAAGTTTTGACAACTCTGGATCCTGTTGTTGCAAAAATGCCAGAACTTGAGCCAAATGCTATTCTTGAAAGACTGGTAGAGCCAGAGCGCGTTATTCAGTTCAGAGTACCTTGGATGGATGACAAAGGAAAGTATCACGTAAACCGTGGTTTCCGCGTACAGTACAACTCTGCTATTGGACCTTACAAAGGAGGTCTCCGCTTCTCTAAGGAAGTAAACCTCTCTGTTCTTAAGTTCCTTGGTTTCGAACAGGTTCTCAAGAACTCTCTTACAACACTCCCAATGGGTGGTGGAAAGGGTGGTTCAGACTTCGATCCACACGGAAAATCAGATAAAGAAGTAATGCGCTTCTGTCAGTCATTCATGACAGAGCTTTACCGCCATATTGGTGCAGATACAGACGTTCCAGCTGGTGATAAGAACGTTGGTGGACGCGAAATCGGTTACCTCTTTGGTCAGTACAAGAGAATCCGCGACGAGTATACTGGAGTTCTCACAGGTAAGGGACTTACATTCGGTGGTTCTTTGATCCGTACAGAAGCTACTGGTTATGGCCTTATCTACTTTGCTCAGGAAATGCTCAAGAAAGTTGGCGACAACTTCGAAGGAAAAGTATGTTCAGTTTCTGGTTCAGGAAACGTTGCTACTTACGCTGCTCAGAAGCTTATTCAGCTTGGTGCAAAGGTTGTTACACTTTCTGACTCTGACGGATATATCTACGATGAAGAAGGTATTACACAGAAGAAGCTCGACTGGGTTAAGAAGCTCAAGGGTGAAAAACGCGGTCGTATTTCTGAATATGTTAAGAAGTTCCCTAACGCAAAATACTATGCTGGAAAGAAGGTTTGGGAAGTTAAAGTTGACTGTGCATTCCCATGTGCTACACAGAACGAATTGCTCGGTGAAGATGCAGAAAAGCTCTTGAAGAACGGTGTAAAGCTTGTTGCTGAAGGTGCTAACATGCCATCTAACATCGACGCTGTAAACAAGTTCCTCGCTGCAAAGATTCTCTACGCTCCAGGAAAAGCTTCAAACGCTGGTGGTGTAGCAACATCTGGTCTTGAAATGTCTCAGAACAGCGAGCGCCTCGCTTGGTCTGCAGAAGAAGTTGATGAAAAGCTTCACCAGATTATGATCAACATCCATAACAACGCTTATGATACAGCTGTTAAGTTTGGTGCTAAAGATGGCAACTGGGTTAACTACGTTGCAGGTGCTAACATTGCAGGTTTCGTAAAAGTTGCTAACGCAATGGTAGCTCAGGGTCTTGTTTAATCCTTTCGCTGTCGCAGTTTCTGGTCTTTAAAGCCGGCTGCGGCAAGCTGATTTTGAGTGTCGGTCACTTTGCTGGCCGGCACTTTTTTTATGGCCACGCGGGTTATGCCCTGGCTGGCTGAGGTCTGGAGGACTATATCTTTAAAGCCGGCACGGGAAAGCTTTCGGGCAAAATCTTTTGCATTTTCTTTTGATGAGAAGGCGCCCAGCTGGATGTCCCAGTAGGTGCCGGGGGCCAGGTTTACGGTTTTCTTTTGAGTAGAGGATGTCTTCGAGCTTGACGAACTGCTGCCGCCCAGTTTTGCCATAATCTTAGAGGCAGAGGCAGCAGTCTGCTGGCTGAGCTTTGTATTCGGCCCTTTCTTTACTATTTCCAGTTTTACTTTTGTTGTTCCGCTGCCAATCATTCCAAGCTTAATTGCAGCTGCCTTTGAAAGGTCTATTTCACGGGATGCAACAAAGGGGCCACGGTCGTTCACCCGCACCTCACAGGTCTTCCCATTTGCAAGATTAGTAACCTTAAGAATAGTCCCAAACGGCAGCGACTTATGAGCGCAGGTAAAATCATTCATATTAAAGCGCTCCCCATTAGAGGTTCGTTTTCCATGAAAATCTTCAGCGTAGTAAGAAGCAGTGACACCTGTTTTGTAGACTTCAAGAGAAAATAAGAATGCCGGGTGTGATATAAATACGAATGTTGTTACCATTAAAAGGTTAAATAATCTTTTCATGTTTAGAATATCGGCAGATTAAAGGTAAAACTTCTGAAGAGAGATGGTTGTTCCAACCAAATAAGCAATTAGTATAAAATAGTAAGGCAAAATAGGCTGAAAAATCTCTTTTTGATATGAAAATCGAAGAAAAATCCCAACTAAAATAGAGTTTTCATCAATTTAGTTGGAAAAATAATCTGATTTATCAGTTTTTTGAAGAAATCTTTCCAACCAAAAGCCGACGTATCATGGTTTAGTAGGAGAAAATCCCCCGCAGAAACAAGCTTAACATTTCTGTTTTCAATTTTTCTTAGATTAATCCAATGCCTGCAATTCAATCGCTATCTCTTCCATCTCGCGGTCGGTCATGGCGATTGTCTCTGCACAGCGGAATAATTCCCGTCTTACGCTGTCCGGTACCTTGGCGCTGTTTTTATAACGCAGCTGATGTTCAAGACTTGCCCAGAAATCCATGGCAATTGTGCGCAGCTGGATTTCTACGCGGACATTATGCTCAGTTTTAGAAAGATAGACTGGAATCTCCATTACAAGGTGCAGGCTTCTGTAGCCTGATTCCTTAGGATTTTCAATATAATCGCTCTGTTTAATCAGTGTTAAATCAGGCTGTTTCAAAAGCATGTCACGCACAGAATAAATATCAGAAATATAAGGACAGATTACCCTTACACCCGCAATGTCGTTGAGGTTCTTCATCATGGATTCAAAGTTGATAGGAAGCCCTTTCTTTTCAAGCTTGTGAGCAATGCTTTCAGGGCTCTTAATGCGGCTTTTTACAGTGCTGATAGGGTTTCGGGTTCTGTTAACGCTGCTTTCTTTGTTTAGAATATCAAGTTTTGTTTCAATCTGTTTAATTGCACTCTCATAAATCATCATAATCTGCTGGAACTGGAAGGCCATTTTGTAAAAATCGCCGGAAACAGACAGATTATTCATAAGGGAAGGCGGAAGTGCTGACGCCTCATCAATTATAGTTTCTTCAATAATTTCGTCGCTCATAATTTTGCCAGAATTGTCATTACCGGATATGCCGGCTAATTTAGTATCTATATATAAAATATACTAAAAGTGCAAAGGTTTCGGCAAATGAAAAAAACTTATATTTTATGGCCGTTGCCCGCCTTTTGCCTTTGTGATATTCTTTTTGAACAATGAAAAATCCATTTGTCTATCTTAAGAACTTTATAAAACGAGAGCCGGTCCTCTTTGCTGCAATTATTCTGGCCCTTGCAGCTGTTTGTCTTGTGAGACCTGCTCCGGAGCTTTGCCTTCAGGCAATTGATTTTCGAACCCTTGCAGTTTTGTTCTCCCTTATGATTGTGATAAAGGCCTTTCAGAGCCAGAACTTTCTAGACTTTATTGCGGCGCGTCTTTTAAGACTTTGTAAGAGCCAGCGTTCTCTTTATTTTTTGATGACTTATCTGGTCTTTTTCTCTTCCATGTTTGTAACAAACGACGTGGCACTTTTGACTTTTGTTCCTATTTCTCTTTTGATTTTTAAGCGCATTAATCTGCCGGCCCTGCAAATTGTAGTGCTGGAAACTCTTGCGGCTAATCTTGGTTCCTGCATCACTCCAATGGGAAACCCACAGAATCTTTATCTTTTTTCATATTACGGGTTTTCTGCGCTCGACTTCTTTGCTCTTACTGCAAAAATCGCAGTGCCGTCGCTTTTTATTCTTGCTGTCATAATTTTATTTTTGACAAGAAAAAAGAATGTTTTTGCAGGTAATGTTTTACAGACCCAGTCTGCTCAGCTTAAGCTTGATTTCAGAACCTTCTTTTATATAGCTGATTTTATTCTTTGTCTTCTGGCAGTTTTTCATGTAGTGAATTATCTGATTATGCTGGGAGTAACAGTTCTTGTAATGCTGGTCTGCAACTGGCGTCTTTTTAAGAAGGTTGATTACAGCCTGCTTTTGACTTTTGTAGGCTTTTTTATTTTTACAAAGACGCTTTCTACAATTCCGGCTTTTTCTGATTTTATAAAGTCAGTACTTTCTACGCCGCTCAAGACCTACATAACAGGAATTGCCGCAAGTCAGGTAATAAGCAATGTGCCGGCCGCCCTGCTGC
>SFOB01000192.1 GCA_004554075.1 Treponema sp. | reverse complement strand
TCACACTTATGCTGGAAATCCACTTGCTGCAAGTGTTGCCAATGCTACATTAAAGATTATAGAAAGAGACAATATTCTTGAAGAGGCTAATGAAAAGGCAATTTGGCTTAACAATCGTTTCCATGAAATATTTGATGGTCATCCGAATGTAGGTGAAATCAGACAGATGGGACTCATCAATGCAATCGAACTCGTTGAGGACAAGAAGTCTAAAAAAGGATTTGATTCATCAGAAAGGATAGGCTATAAAATCTATAGGGAAGCATTGAAACAAGGATTGATGCTTAGGCCTTTAGGTAATGTAATGTACTTCAATCCGCCTTTGGTAATTACAAAAGAAGAGCTCGATGAATCTTTAAGAATCTGTAAAGAAGCTATTGATTCTGTATTGTTGTAAAAACAGTAAAAAAAGATTGATAGCGTATATAATTTATTATTTTTTTTTAAAAAAGAAAAGAAGAATAGCTATTTAAAATAGCTATTAATTACTTATTTTTATTAATTTATTTTTTATCTATTTTTAACTATTTGTCATGTTTTAACAGCACTCAAAAAGTTTTGGTCAAGGTTTTGACCGAAGGTCAAAAGCTTGGAGCTATTCCATGAAAATAGCGGGTTTATAAGGCATTGCATTTCTTGCCTTGTTTTGTGGGTCGTAGCTGTCATCAGTATGAATGATTACTTCTGATTCAACTTCAGTTTCAATGAAGTCTTTTGCGTCATTTAAGATGGTTGCTTCATCAATCTTACCGATGTATCTTGTTTTGGTCATTTCTTTTGATATTTTCTTAGCAACATTAGCTATTTCCTTTTTGTTATCATAGATGTTTTGACCAATTGCTCTACCCATTATTTGGCCGATGTCAGGTTTACCGACTTCATCAGCTATTTTATATAATTCCCATTTCCAATCCGGAGCTAAGTAAAGGTGTATTTTTTCCGGATTGGTGTCCACAATGTTTTTGATTTCATTGATATCTTTAACAATGTTTTGGACAAGGGATTCGGATCTTTCAATCTCTTCGCTGATGAGCGCTTCATCATATTCAGGCCATTTAGCAAAGGAAACGAATCCTTCACCACCGAATTTACTCCAAAGCTCTTCAGAGGTGTGTGGAGTAAATGGAGCAAGTAATCTGATCCAATTGCTTAATACAGTAGACAATACATATATTACAGCGGGGTCTTGCTTGTCTACAAGGTCTTTGACTCTGTACATGTAGTGGTCTAAGTCTTTTTTAAGCAAGAACAATGCATGTTGCAATGCTTGTCTGGTTTGGAAAACTTCAAGCGCTTCTGTTGCAGCTTTGATATGTACATTCAATTGGCTAATCATCCATTTGTCAATGCTGCGTTCGAGAGCTACTTCCTCAATATTGGAAAGGTCTAATTTTTCACCTTTAATGTCTTCCACTTTTTGTGCAAATTCTCTAAACCATTCGAGTCTTCTTTGGGTTCCTCTAACTTCTTTTTCTCTCCAATCGAAGTCTTGCCATGGTTCAGCTGATGCCATGAGGAAGAGTCTTACTACATCTGCACTGTATTCCTCAATTGCATCTGCAAGGAGAATTACATTACCTTTTGAGGAGGACATCTTGTTTCCTTCAAGAAGTCCCATACCGAATACAACAGTTCCTTTTGGCCATTTCTCTTCAGGATAAATTGCTGCATGTGTAAACATCAAGAAACTTAAGTGGTTACCAACAAGGTCTTTTGCAGATAATCTCCAATCCAATGGGTACCAGTAATTGAATTCAGCTTGAATTTCATCGATGATTTCAGGTGCAACAGTGATTTCATCACTGTCAACTCCTAAGAAGACCTTTTCAAAGAACGCTTCATTCAAGTCTTCAGGATTCATGTCCTTAAGGTATTTAGCTATTGAATAGTAGGACATATACATAGTGGAGTCTGATAAAGGCTCGATTAACCATTGGTCATCCCATGGAACTCTGGTTCCAAGACCTACTCTTCTGGAACATGCCCAATCATCTAGCCAGTTAAGGTAGTATTCAAAGTTGGAGCGGATTTCTCCAGGAATGATTGTTTCTTGAGCAAGTAACTTTTGGGTCTTTTCAGTCCATTCCTCATCACCATATCTGATGAACCATTGGTCATCCATAATCTTGACAACACATTTGTTACCGCATCTGCAGATTACAGGTCTTTCTGCAAAGTCGTACATGATGTCTGCACTGCCTTCCTCAATCATGTCGGCCTTGATTTCATCCCTGATATATGCAACTCTTTTTCCTGCATATTTTTCAATATGGTCGCTTATGTATCCTTTGCTGTGCTCTGCCTTGTACAATTCATCAGTTGCATCTTGCACTTTAGGATCGTTTTGGTTTTCGATTCCCATTCTTTCAACTACTTCCACAGCTGGGAATTCCCCATATCCTTTTACGGTTACAACATTGATAGGATTTGCTTTAGCAACCTCATCAGCTATATCAAACTCTTTGATCAAGTCTTCATTTTCTTTCAAGTCTCTAAGTGCGATATAGTCTGCAGGTGCGTGAGCAGGTACGGAGAATACTGTTCCTGAACCGTATTCAGGGTCTACAAAGCTTGCAGGGAAGATTGGTAATGGTTCACCATTAAGTGGGTTTTTAACATATTTTCCGATTAATGGTTTAGGGTCAATGTCTCCAATGATCTCTAAGTCCTGCTGATTGGAAAGGTTAAGGAAAGCTTCATTACTTATGATCCATTTTTCCCCTTCGCATGCTCCGGATTTCACTTCAACTTCAATGTAGTGAACTTCTGGGTTTAACCATACGTTGGTTGCAGCGAAGATGGTTTCAGGTCTGAAAGTTGCAGGTACGATGTATTGCCCAGGTTCAACTTCAAACTTAATTAATGTCAATTCGTTTACTCCTACACCTTCCCCTTCAAGCAAGTCGTGGTCCCCTACAGGGTTCTCATCGTGAGGACAGTATTTTACAGGGTGTTCCCCTTGCTTTATTAAACCTAAGGACTTAAGCTTTTTAGCTTGCCATGTAATGAATTTCTGATAAGTTGGATCGATAGTTCTGAATTCCCTTCTCCAGTCGATGGAATATCCCATATCATCCATTACGGTATGGTATTCGTTACTGAAATATTTTACAATGTTAATTGGGTCTTCCAATTTTGGAATGGTGTCATGAGGAACCTTGTGAACTCTTTCGTATAAGTCAAGGGTCCATGGGTCTTTCCTTTTGATTCTGTCTGCAATACCTATAACAGGTGCACCGGTTACGTGCCATGCCATAGGGAATAATACATTGTAGCCTTCCATCCTTTTGAATCTTGCAAATACATCAGGTACGGTATATGTTCTACCGTGACCGATATGCATAGCCCCACTTGGGTATGGATAAGCCACTG
>SFOB01000191.1 GCA_004554075.1 Treponema sp. | reverse complement strand
GTTGTTACACCATTGAAAGCACTTATGCAAGATCAAGTTCGTGAACTTGCTGAGAAAGGATTCTATACTAATGTGGACTATCTTAACGGTGACAGATCTTATCAAGAAGTAAGAAGTATATATAGGAAGATTAACAGTGGTGAATTAGCGTTGCTATACATTACGCCTGAAAGATTCCGCTCCCGTGCTTTCCTCAATGCACTTTATACGCGAATGATGCATGACAACGGATTGGAATATATGGTATTCGACGAAGCACATTGTATTTCTCAATGGGGAATGGAATTCCGTCCTGAATACCTTAATGTTATCAAAAAATGTAAGGAGTTTGCAGAAACTTATACGGAAGGAATGTGCATAGCAATGTTCTCTGCGACCGTCACTGATATGATTTATAATCAAATTAGTGAGACTGTTCCTGTTAAACGCATTGGTCAGGAAAATGATAAGAAAATATACAATCCTATACGTAGCCATATTGGGACATCCTTCGAACCTGTGGCTCACGATATGGAATCTAGAATAAAAGCAATCGTATCCTATGTCCAAAAGAATAAGATAAAGTTCCAATATAGCAGAATGTTGGTATTCTGCAAAACTCGAAACCAATGTGAAGAGCTTGCTGCTACTCTTCCCTCGTTACTTGTTAAAGCAGGAGTTCTCCAAGAAAGAGATGCTACTGATCGTGTAGGTTATTTCCATGCAGGTCTGGATGCTGATGACAGAGATGAAGCCTATAATAGATTTAAGTCGGACGAAGACCCGATTTACATCTTGTGCGCTACCAAGGCTTTTGGTATGGGTATGGATATTCCCAATATCCATTACATAGTTCATCTGTCTCCGCCAAATGTGTTGGAAGATTACTTACAAGAGGTTGGACGAGCAGGAAGAAAAAAAGAGATGTATCAAATTGCTGGATTTGATGAAAATAATCCTATTCCTACGGTTTGTCTCTATTCGAACGAAGACATAAAAAAAACTCGCGAGCAACTATTACAAAGTATGCTTAGTTGGAATAATCTGGAAGAGATAAGAGAAGAAATCCTAAAGTATATTTCTAATATACAATCGTTAGAAACAACACAGTCGTTCCCCATCGTGGTTCCAAATACACTATGGGCTAGTTCTCCTTATGATTTTGAATACACAGATTTTAAATTGGGAGAGTATTGGCTTGAAAGGATGAATAGAATTAAAATGGGTTATCTCAGTCCAGCTCATATAACGATTACTATTCATGAGAAGAATGTTGCAAAGTCCCCATTACTTTCTGCAAAAGAAGGGGCTATTACGAAGCGCATCTATGATTATTTACTGGGAATAGCATCTGAGAAGAACAGCGACACTATTCAGGTGTCATTACAAAAACTCGCAGGAGATTTGTCAATTCATTCAACAAAGGTTCTGAATGAACTCATAAAATGCTCAAAAAACAAAATGCTAACAATCGACCAAGAGGTCAGGTGCCGCATTTCTAATACTCGACGTGATGAAGTTCCATATCTCTTGAATCATCCGCGAACTGAATTAGCTTTCCATATTATATTTAGTGCCGCACAGAGTATTTTGGAAGACAATGTCATAAATAAAGAAAAGACGTATTTTGATAAAGAAATACGGCAATTTATGGATATGTCTTCCATAGATGGTATCTTGAAGAAAGTAGAAAAGAGACTAGATGATGGCTCTGTAGATACCAGATATTATCTGCCATGGTATAATAAGGATGAGAAAAACAGAAATAAAGGTTTGTCAGTTGCAAGAAACTATAAGAAAGATCTTATGGGCAAGCGCTTCAGGCAAATTTTCTCCACATTATTCGATATTATTCCTGATGTAAAATGCAAATCCTATATTGACAGAGAAGCTAAAAGCGTAAAACAGTCCATCTTAATAGTAAAAAATACATGGCGTGAATTCTTGCCTGTTTTCAAGCAAGATTGTTTAAAAACCCTTCAGTATATCTTTGATTTACAGAATGGGAACAACTTGTCATTGAATTGGGCAGATGCCATCAATTATCTAAAACTAGAATCAAAAGGTTTTTCCTATTTTGAGAACATATTACGCTATCTCTCTGGTATGGCATACATCGTTTCAGATAATCTATTGCCTACTGGAATTGAAGTTTATACTACTGATATATCAGAACAACCGATATTAGAAGATACAAAAGCAGACAGTCGGGATTATGATGACAAGATGGCATTTGAAGAAGCAATGCAGATACGCAGTCTCAGACTTTGTGTCATGGATGCTCTTACAACAAAAGTCAAATCAAAAGAAGATTTCCAAGAGTTGATTAGTGCTTACTTTAGCAAAACCGATGCTAATGGTTTTACAGAATTGTTAAGTAAATATTATGATGATGAAGACCCAATATGGGATACTATACGAGAAACGGCAATTAAGAACGCAGAAGAGAAAATGAAAGATAACCCAGAACAGTGGGCCATTTATAATGAAAATTCTAATATAAATGTCAACGTTGAAGCTGGCCCAGGCTCTGGAAAAACGCATGTGTTGACGATGAAATGTGCAAAGCTCATTTATCGTCAAGGTGTACAACCATCCCAAATATTAGTGTTGGCATACAATCGCGCGGTCGTTGTCGAGTTGAAGAGTCGTTTAAATAAGTTGTTTACATCATTGGGACTCAGCCGGTCAGCAAGCCAACTTCATGTGTACACTTTCCATGGACTTGCAAAAAGAATTTGTGGAGATGCAGCTCTGGAAGGCCTCGAAATGAGTGAATGGGAGGTTAAACTTTTGTCGCTACTAAAGAATAATCCCATGGAGGCAACAAAAATGTTGGGAAATATTCAATACATTCTTATTGACGAGTTCCAGGATATAACACAAACTCGTTTGAATGCAATGTTTGAGTTGGATAAGATATATAATCATCCGGCATTCTTTACTATTGGCGACCGCGATCAGAGCATATATGGATTTGAGAAAGAAGAGTCCATGGATCCAGAGTTCTATTATAGCCAGTTGTATAAAAAACTGAAGCCTAAGAGGATGAGTATGTCAACTAATTATCGTTCATATCCTAAGATTTTGAAGGAAGCATCTGTGTTCTTGCCAGATAACTCATCCCTTCCTGTTCCATGTAAAAAGAACAGAGACGAAGAACCGAAAGAACCTTATACGTTCATTTATAATAATGAACGAAAATGGTCTGATGATTTCCAAAACACGATACAGTATCTTAAGCAGCACCATATGGGGGATGTCGCTGTATTCTTCCGTACTAATAATGAGGTTTTTCATGGGTATTCGTTGATTCGGGCATTGAATATTCCTGACGTAAGAATACGAATCCAAGGTGCTTCTGAGTGCGAACTTTTTAGAAAGAGAGAAATCTACGCTGTTATTCATATGATTGAGAAGGAGGGTGACAAACCTT
>SFOB01000190.1 GCA_004554075.1 Treponema sp. | reverse complement strand
CTGCTCGGTGCCATTAACTGGGGACTGATTGGATTTTTCCGCTTCGACCTGGTTGCTTTCCTGTTTGGAAATATGTCTTGGCTCTCCCGTATCATTTACGGTATTGTCGGCATCAGCGGCTTATATTTGCTCAGTGCTTACGGCAGAATACGTTCCGTCAATGAAGCATAGCTTGTAAAAAAGGTGTCTTAGGCAACTGCTTAAGACACCTTTTCCTTTATCGGAACGTTTTATAAAGAAAGAATGAGCTTTGCCCGTGCACATTCCGGCAAATCCCGTTCATCCTTTGATACACTAAGAACAAATTTAACAGAAAACTTTTCACTGATGACATCCAGCTTTTCGATTGCATGTGTCATCTCATCATCTTTCATAGAAGAAATTGTAAGAACTGAATCTGTGTCGTAGTTCAAAGCTTCACAGAGAGTAGCAGTTGTTACACCGATAGCGTAGTTTGTGCACTTCTTTGCAGCAATGATGATTCCACCAGACTTACGGATATAGTCTTCAACATCGTTCTTGTCGAAGTCTGGAAGTTTGTCTCCACGGTAAGATTTAGCAAAATCATCTACAGGAATAGAACCGATGTTTGCGAGAGACCAAGGTACGAAAGAAGAATCTCCATGCTCACCGAATACATAACCATGTACGTTTTCCTGAGCTACCTTGTAAGTTTCTGCAATGCGGGCACGGAAACGTGCTGTATCAAGCATAGTACCTGTACCGAAAATACGGTTTGCAGGAATGCCAGAAGTTTTTACAAACTGATATGTAAGAATATCTACAGGGTTTGCAACGATTACGTAGAGAGCGTTTGGAGCTGCCTTAGTAATCTGTGGGATTACAGACTTAGTGATATCAACGTTTGTCTGTGTAAGGTCAAGACGTGACTGGCCAGGTTTGCGGCCTACACCGGAAGTGAATACGACGATATCTGAACCTTTTGCATCTTCATAATCTCCGTCGTGAACATAAACAGGACCAATGAAAGGAGTACCCTGGCGGATATCCATAGCTTCTCCCATAGCCTTTTCTTTAATGATATCAATGATAACGATTTCAGAAGCAATCTGCTTCAAGGTAAGGGCGTAAGCAACGGTAGAACCAACCTGTCCTGCACCGATGATAGTAATTTTTCTTGACATATTATCTCCTATAAAATAATTCTTATAACTAATTTGAACATATTATTACTAATATTCTAAAGATTATAGTTCATTAATAGACTTTTGTTAATAGAAAATAGTTTAAAAAAAAGATTCCCGGTAAAGACCGGGAATCTGTAAATTTCAAAAATTAACAGAGTGCGCCAGAAATCTTTGCTGCTACAATCTCATTTGCAGATGCGTTGCTGTCGATTTCTGCAATAGCGTCCCTGATGTTATTAAGAAGGCCTTCAAGACTGCTTACTTTCTGCTGAAGCTGTTCTGTACCATATTGAAATGTTCTGAAGGGCAGTGTTCTGCTGAATGATTTCTCCTGCAACACCTTCTGCAAGCTGGGTGTTTACATTTGCATCATCTACAATCTGGGTGAGGGCATTCATTACATCACGGGTACCAGTATCAATTTCAGAAACACCGGAAAGGATCTCTTCCATAACGCGGATTGTTTTACGAAGTTCTTCTGTAATGGTTTTTGTGTATTCTGAGAAAGACATTACAGACTCTGATGTTGTATTAACGATAGTTTCGTTCTCTTCAAGGGTATCTGTAATCTTCTGGGCATTCTTTGTTGTTTCTTCCGAAAGCTTACGGATTTCTGAAGCGATTACCGAGAAGCCCTTACCAAGAGTTCCGGCGTGTGCAGCTTCGATGGAAGCGTTCATAGCGAGAAGACCTGTCTGTGCAGAAATCTTATTAACTGCTTCTACAAAAGTAGACACCTTATCAGAAGACTCTTTTACCTTCATCATGTCATCTACAAGATCGTGAAGGAGTTTCATCTGAGAGTCCAGATTGTTTACAAGGTTATTCATGCCGGCACGCTGATCATTAGCGATGCTGCTGATGTTAGTAAGGCTGGCAGACATTTCATTTAGGGCTGCAGAAGTAGAAGTAATGGCATTACTCTGGCTCTGAACACTTTTTTTCATCTGGTCTGCTTTATCATTAATCTGGAAGCTTGAATCTTTAATTGTAACTGCTTCTGTACTAAGGGTAGTAGTTTCACTGTTAATATAACTATACAGGTTGCCAATTTCTTCTACACTATTTGCAGCCTTAGCTGTTGATTCAGAAAGTTGTTTTCCGATATTAAGACCTTCAGCAGTTTCAACAATCACATTTGAAATTTTAGAAAGAGCAAGATTTGATTTGTTTTCGCTGTCCTCTGCAATTTGAACTACT
The DNA here is from genome assembly GCA_004554075.1 of Treponema sp. Lineage (GTDB taxonomy): Bacteria > Spirochaetota > Spirochaetia > Treponematales > Treponemataceae > Treponema_D. The sequence continues at coordinate 1,081 of SFOB01000190.1, read as the reverse complement.
TGTCTTGTAAATTTATCAAAGAGGAGAAGACAAACATTAACTGTAATTATACCAAGAGAACAGATAATTACATTCATTACAGCGATATTACCATTTGCTGCATATAATGGCTGATATTTAAGTACGTTAGTCATTGCCCAGACAACAAGACCTGATGCAAAGAAAGTATGAAGCTGTCTTCGGCGAAGTGAAATTACGTAATTACAAACCGCCATGGCAGAAATAAAGAAAGAGTCTCGGTAAGGAAGGTAATTAGATACACTAAATGGACCGCCATAACATTCAATGGTACTTATTAATATGATTGCAACCGAAGTAATCCATGAGGAAAAATGAATATGACCTTTTCTTGAATATGTAAGAGATGTAATAAAAAAGGCCAGTAAGAAAAGACCCCCGATTCCTACGATATAATATTGGTAAATAAATAGAACAATTCCAAAGATTGCAAAAAGAATCATGAATACAAGATTGGAACCAACGAGAAGTGAAAGCTGTTCCTGTTCTCGAATTGTGAGAGTCTCAAATTTCTCTCTTGGAGGATAAAATTTCTTCTTAAAGTTCTGTAATCCCATGGGTTATATTTTAGTTTATAATAGAACAATGTGCAAATAAAAAATCGTTTATATTGCTTTTCCCTCTATTCAATTTAATGTATTATATAATCATGAATATCAATAATAATGCCTCAAATGTAAAACGAGAGCTTCTGGTTCGTATTGCAAAACTTCAGCTGGAAGGCGAACTGGATAGCCGTAAAATCAATAAAATCCCTACAGAAATGAGACCCGCTAACAGTCAGCCGATTGGCTGTTGTATTTACCACGACCGCGAGCTTTTGAAAATGAGACTGCTTGCCCGCATGGGTATTTCTGTAGAAAATTACAATGATATAAACGAACTTGATGATTATGCACGTGAGGCTTTGGAACGACAGAGCCCTACCTGGCCAATGATTACTGTTTTGCACGAAGCCTGCAATGGTTGTGTAAAGCAGAACTTTATGGTTACTAATGCCTGCCAGGGCTGCTTTGCCAGACCTTGTATGATGAACTGCCCTAAGAAGGCTATTCATATTGTT
>SFOB01000189.1 GCA_004554075.1 Treponema sp. | reverse complement strand
CCCACAGCTTCTGCAACTAAATCAATGGATGTCTGGTCATATCCCTTTTCAGAAAATAAATCAAGCGCTGCTAAAAGTATTCTGTCCTTTGTTTTTATCCTTTCCATTTCATTTCTCCAATCTTAATATACCTAATAGTCGTTAGGGATATTGTACCTAATAACCGTTAGGAAGTCAATATGTCGTGAAAACGAATCACAGCAAGCTTTCATCCTTGTTGTTCAATACTGACGATACAAAAAAGTGTCTCTGACATTTCAGCTCCCCCTCATTCATGAGGGATTACAAAGACATTTGTTCAGCAGGATATGCAGTAGTGTTGTTTTGTGAGCACGCATTCCAAAACGCAAAAATCCCCGGAATACCATCTGGTCAAAAGATGATATTCCGGGGATGACCTGAATCACATTTTCTATTTACGGCACCCACTCGATGTTCAATAGTCCTATCGTCTCAACAGGCAAAAAGCAGTTTATTGTCTCAACTATACGAAAACCCAGACTATGACGCTATTGTCAAAACACGAAAAAAGGGATTCCAAGAGACTGCCAAATGCGGCAAATCTCTCGAAATCCCTTATTTTAAGCCTATTTCTGTACTTTTTTACTTGTTTCGTGACAGAAGACATACCGTCTCCACATGGGTCGAGACAATGGTTTGAATGTCCATATCACCCTCCATCCGGGCATTGGATCAGGCTACTCTTCATTTTATGGACAATTGCAGAGTAGTCTTTTCTTTCACGAAAAAAGAGATATCAACGCGCCAAGGTCAATATCTCTTTCTTCTTATTATAAGTCACTAGTCAAGCATCAAAGCGACAAACTGAAATTTATCGGTTTGAAATACTTACACAACTTCACTGAGTTTATTGACGGTGCAGCCCTTGTTTGCATAATATTCCATCATCTCAGGAAGTTTATTTTTATCATAGCTTGTGATACAGTCAGACAAAACATGAACAGTATATCCGACTTTGGTCATATTGAAGCAAGTGGACTTTACGCAGGCTGTGGCATCTGCTCCGACAATAAAAAACTCGGTGATGTCGTGTGCCCGGATAAAAGCGTCAAATTCTTCACTCGTTAAAGCATTGCTTTTTGTTTTGAGAAAAATGTGTTCCGATACAATCTTGAGTTCAGGAACAAACTCGGCACCGTGAGTGTCAGGCTTAAATGTTCTCGTTCCTGCAGACAGATTGTTGTGTTGAATGTACACAACATACATATTGTTTGCAACTGCCCAGTCAATTGCTTGATTGGTAGTCCCAATGATCTCTTGGTAGTTTTTTGTAATATCATTCTGGAGGTCGATCACGACCAAGGCTTTGTTTTTCATAATACTCCTCTACAAATCTCGATTTGTCTTTCTCTTGGTTTCTAATTATACATCATAATTATGAGAATTTCTATCCGCCGTCTATTGACATCAAATAATTTGAAACACGGCGGTATAAATACAACTCATATTATTTCAGCGGAAAACAAATATCAATTTCCATATAGCCGTTTTCTTCAACTTTGCGATATATGTCAAAAACAGGTCGTTCGTCAATGTGGTTGCCTGTTTTTGAAAGCCATCGGCAAAAAACGCCTTGATATACCATATACAGCATTTGCGGATAGCCCTTGAAATGATACACTGCATATTTACCGCCTGCGAAAGTGTGTGTCAGAATATTTGGGTTATCTTTAAGAGCCGGATGATTTGGCGAGATAGTTTGACACATCTCATACATACAACAGTTTTCATCTGTTATTGAAGGGTCATCTACTGTGGATTCCAGATACAGCGTGTCAGCCGATGACAAGCTCTCGTATTTATTTATAAATGTACACCATTCGTCAGGCAGATTATTATAGTTGCCTTTTTTTCGCTCATATAATACAAAAAAGCTGTCCAACTCCTCAACGGTTATCAGATTTTCCGTATCTTCCAATTCATCAATAGATATTCCGTGCGAAAAAGAGCATTGCTCTGCCAACTGTTCACTGACATTGCGAAAGTTTGCAGGTGTAATGTTGAGATGTCTTTTGAAGGCTGTGGCAAAATTTGACGAGGAGTATCCGTAATCAACTCCGATTTCGGTAATGCTTTTATCTTTTTCAACCTTTAATCTCCATGCGCTTCTTTCAATACGGGTGCGCTTAATAAACTGATACAGAGCTTCGTCGGTATGCTCCTTAAACATTCTCATAAGATGATATTTAGAATATGAGCAATGCCTGGCAACATCATCAACAGTGATTTCGTTGTCTATGTTGTCAAAAATAAAGTCAATTGCTTTGTTTATCACGGAATTTTGAATTGTAACTATGCTGTTTTCTTCCACAGTCATCACCTGCCCCCACACAATTTCTTTTGCTTATTTATCAAGAATAACGAAACAACAGCCGTTAAAATCTCTGTTGCAGGAGCAACAAACCATACGCCTGTCATACCCCAAAGAGCCGGGAATATGAATGTAAACGCCAATAGGAGAACAACACCCCTAAGAGACGATATGATTGCGGAGCTTAATGCGTCTCCGCAGCCTGTAAAATACATTGAATTTATCACGTCAAAGCCCATAACTAAAAATGTCGTGGCATAAATGCGAAATCCGCTTGCCACCATATTTGCAACAACATCGCTGCAACCGAACATTGCGGCATAGGGGTTACCGAAAACCGAAAAAGCGACAGCAAAAAGCAATCCGATTATCAATAAAATCTTATTTGTAACGCTGCGAAGTTCCATGGCAGTTTTTTGTTCGTTTGCACCCCAACAAATGCTGACAAGCGGTGTGAGTCCCTGACCGAAACCTATGGCTATCATACTGAAGCCGTAAACGGCAAAACCGAGTATGGTAAATGCGGCAACGCCCTGACTGCCAACATATTTCATAAGCACATAGTTGAACGCAAACATAGATATTGCACTTGCCATTTCGCCGATAAATTCAGAAGAGCCGTTGATGAGTGTTTCTTTATTTACTGATTTATCAAAACCAAACCGAGTAAAGTGAATACTTCTTTCAGGTTTCATAAAGTAAACGAACTGTACGGCAACCGTTATCGTCTGAACAATAAGAGAAGCTATCGCACTGCCCTCTACACCCATGCGCAATGCACCGACAAAAACATAGTCAAGCACGGCATTGAGAATACACCCGATAATGCCCACAAGCATACATACCTGAGGCTTTCCGTCCGTGCGGATAAACATTCCCAGTATCGTGCCCACAACCATAAGCGGATATGTAAACAGCATTATCTTATAGTATCCGTTAAAATACACGGACAATTCTCCGTCGGCTCGCAATACCGATAATATCGGTGTAAACAATACAAATATGATAACCGATGTGGTAATACAATAAACTGCCGATGTTATCATAGTTTGCGAAAACACTTCAGATGCTTTTTTACTGTTTTGTTTCCCCAAAAGTCTGCCGGATATGACCGACCCACCCACGCCGACGCACAGGCCTATTCCAAGAAAGAAATACAGAATAGGCAAGCCTAAATTTATTGCCGCCAGCGCATTTTCACCCACATAATTTCCGGTAAAAAATGCGTCGGTAATTGTAATTGCCGTCTGCAAAAGCATTGAAATAATACTTGGGATGGAAAATTGCAAAATGAATTTCAGTTTGTTTTCTATAATTTGATTTATGTGTCCATAACTACATCTCCTTTGATAATTCAATTATAGAGATGTAATTTCGATAATACTTCTAAATTCGTGCTATCTTTACAAATATTCAGATTCCCTTGTCATTGGTACAATCGATAAAAGTGAAACTATATTATACACCAAAACTATGAATTTTTCACCCGTCGTCTATTGACCTCAGTTACGAGGAAAATAGGCGGCTTTTTTGTTTGCAAAAAATTTTTCAAGAAATTTTGAAAAAACACCCCCCAAAAACGCTTTCCCATTTCAAACAAGTGAAGGGGTTAATTCCGAGCCACAAAAAGGTCGGCCCTTTCACTTGTATTTTGACAACTGAATAAGTCATTCACTAAGACTTTAATTCTGATGATTTTAGCCACCTTATCGGGTACGCAGAGACTTCTGCATTGCAGAACAGCGAGAACTCCCGGTATAAGTAACAGGTTGCCCCTGTTACGGCGATGACAGTCAG
>SFOB01000188.1 GCA_004554075.1 Treponema sp. | reverse complement strand
AACCAATGTTTGAGCGGTTTTCTCACTGACTTTTGTCTTGTTTGAAAATAGTATATTCAGGTTCAAGTCAGTTGAAATCTTATTGAGTCTTTTGGTGAATGGCTCATCGCTGTTTAGGAAGCTTCGTTCGCTTTTCAGCTTATTGAAATACTCCAATGTTGAAGAGTTGTTCTTTATCTCATTGAACTTTTCACGTGGGCTTATTTCAAAGTCAAGCCTTGAATCTATTCTTTCCTTGGTGTTGTCTATTCTGGTGTCTATTTTTTCTTTTGTGTTGTCTATTCTTTCCTTGGTGTTGTCTATTCTGGTGTCTATTTTTTCTTTTGTGTTATCTATGGATCTTTCAATTCTTCTATCCACCTTTTCAAGATTGTCTTCAACATATGGCTTTAGAGAGTATTTTTCCCTGAAGTGGTCATCATTTGAGTGAAGAATACTGTGAACTGAAATGTCATCCGGCAAGAGATCCTTTACCAAATCATTCAAGCTTTCACCGTATTTTTCCTTGAATGTGAATCCATTGGATTGGCCATGGTCTGACAATACAATGACCTTGTATGTTCTTGCAGATTTTTCCATTGCCTTTTCCAAACGCTTGAATTGCCTGTCTATTTGCCTGAGTGCATAAAATGAATCGTAATCCTCTACACCTGAGTGGTGAGCTATTTCATCATATCCCATATATGTTGCATAAATCGCATTGTAGTTTCCTGCAAGGATATCCCCGATTAAGGTAAGTGTTGTAGCTTCCCTCATGGCCACATTTGTACCTGCACGTGCAACATAGTATGCCAATCCTCTCCATTTCAATCTAGGCTGTATGTTCTTGAATAAATGCCTCATCCTTGAGGCGAATTCCATAATCATGTCAAATATGAAGAGTATCAGGATTCTTGTGATTGCATAAGGCTTAACAATGGAGCAAGCAGAAGCAATCTCTTTTCAGGTGATGCAACAGACCACATATTGACATTCAGCAAATTCGCAATTTCAATAAGCTCTGAGTTATCCCTTCCATTAGAGGATATTAGACGATTGTCCTTTTCCTTTTCAACCCAACGGAATGCTGGAATGTTATTGTTGTTTCCATGAAGTATCCCTGCCTGTGATGAGGATGTCTGGCTTGACAGGTCTGTTTCCCATCTTGCAAGCTTATGGCTTCCATCACTTAGCCATTTGGATAAGGTAGGCATGTCTCCATTTTCCAATGCCTTTCTTAATGTATGATGGGAAAGCCCATCTATTTCAAGGAATATGAAACCTTCCTTCTCATTAGTTTTGGGATAGATTGCCTTCATTTCCTTTTCAAGAATGTTGTGGTAATAGCTGTCGTCATCATCAATGTTCAATACAAGTGAAACAAGAGAAGAAATGAGTCCAATCAGAAGGGGAACTGAAAACAATGCTATTCCGCTGATATGAACGCTAGGAATGAATAGGCTTATGATGTAAAGGAGTATTCCGTCGATAAGGAATGTTCCAAATCCAAGTGTCACCACAATGAATCTAAGTGAAAAATAGCTTAAGAGAGGCCATAATATGGCGTTTACTAAAGACAGCAGAATTATGACCAGAAATGCGGTTCTAAAGTCAGGTATACCTATTCCTCCAAGAGTTTTTGTAATGATGAAGAAGATGCTTACCTCTAAAATCAAGTAAACGATAAACATTATGGCTTTCTTTACATCTTCCCTGATTGAGCTTGTCATAAAAATACCTGTCTTTAGTTTGAACTCTTGAAAGAGTTTTTATTTCTATTTATATTTATTTTTTATTTATTTATAATTTTTTAGTTATTGATTAAGTATATTAAGCATTTTCTCTATACTATTAATAAGAAGTTTTTGCATGCCTTAAAAGATTGCATATGACCTTTTAGGAAACTTATGATTTATTGAAAATTTGAAATTTTTTATATATCATAATATTTTGGTATACCTAAAAATTTATATAATTTAAGAAATAAACTTTATGATGAGAACAATTTAATTTGATAAGAATCTTGTTAATTAATCATTTAAGAATGAGGGTTGACATGTCAACAATGATAGAATTTGAAAACGTATCCAGAATCTATAAAAGCGGAGACCATGAATTGAAGGCCTTGGATAATTTAAGCCTTAAGATTGAAAAAGGGGAATTCGTTGTTATTTTAGGTCCATCCGGTGCAGGCAAATCCACCTTATTGAATTTGCTCGGTGGTTTGGACACTGCTACAAGTGGAAAGATAATAGTTGATGGGCAGAATATTGTAGATTTCAATGATGATGAGCTTACAAAGTATAGGGCTAAAAGTGTTGGCTTCATATTCCAGTTTTATAACCTGATTCCAAACTTGACTGCAAAGGAAAACGTTGAATTGATGAAGGATATCACAGATGTGGATGTCAATGGTGATGAGATCCTTGAATCTGTAGGCCTTACAGGCCATGGAAACCAATTCCCAGCTCAACTTTCAGGTGGTGAACAGCAAAGGGTATCAATTGCAAGGGCTTTGGCAAAGGAACCTGCAATGCTACTTTGTGATGAGCCGACAGGAGCTCTTGATTCAAATACAGGGGTATTGATCCTTTCATTGCTTCAAAACAAGTGCCATGAAAAGGATACAACTGTAGTTATTGTAACACACAACTCAAAGCTTGCTGATGCAGCAGACAAGCTGATTAGAATCAAAAACGGTAAGATTGAAAGCATTATGGTCAATGAAAATCCCTTGGATGTACATGAGATAGAGTGGTAGGAATTCTCGTTTTTTCAATAAGAATATTAGAGTTTTGATTGCTCAATTTAAATGATGAATTATAGGTTAAGTTCCTTCTATTTTTGAAAAGTGATAATATGAAAATGCTATATAGGAAAATGCTACGTGATTTCAAGGATCATAAGGCCCAGTTTCTCTCTATTTTTTTAATGGCGCTTATAGGAGTCTTTGCATTTACTGGAATCAGCGGTGAGGCTGTAGGTTTGGTTGATGTGTCAAGCAGTTATTATGAGAATACAAACCTAGCTGATGGATGGATCTATGGAGAGGAAATATCTGATGATGTATTTTCCGAAATAAAGTCAATGGATGAAATCAAGGATGCTCAAAGGGAGATGGTAGTGGATACGGTTGCCAATTACTCATCAGATCCAGAGATTACATTGCATATTGTAGAGGGAAATCAAAACATATCCAAATTCTACCTTTTCAAGGGGAAAGACTTTGACCCTAATGATGAGGAAGGAATCTGGATTGACAAAAGGTTTGCAGATGGCCGTAATCTGGATATTGGAGATAAGATCACCTTAAAGTTCGATGGAAAGGAAGTATCTAAAACAGTTAGGGGAATAATGTATTCACCGGAATATGTCTATTATATCCAAGAAGGCAGTTTGCTTCCAGACTTTTCTCAAGTGGGCTTTGCTTATATGCCATCTAAAGGCGCTGATTTTGACATCGAGTACAATACAATAGCTCTCGATGGCTATGATGAATTGGATGAGAAGGACTTCAAGTCTGCATTGGAAGAGAAATTAGGCCAAAAGGCATATGTTCAGTATGTCGACCGTGACAATAATGTTGGGATAAAGACATTGCAGGATGAGATATCACAACACCAGATGTTTTCAGGAATTTTCCCTGCGATATTTGTGCTTGTATCACTTTTGACTTTGGTTACAACCATGTCCCGTGTCATTTCAACTCAAAGGATGCAGATAGGTACCCTAAAGGCTATGGGTTACAGCAACAAGTCAATAGTCCTTCACTATCTCTCTTATGGATTCGTATTGTCCTTAACCGGTTCTGTTATAGGGCTTATTATAGGGCCTTTGACCATACCTTATCTATTCTACCCAACAATGTCTTCAACCTACTCTCTTCCACATTGGGGACCTTCATGGGACATCAGCTTCTTTGCTGTAGCAGGACTTATGGTTGTATCTTCAGTATTGATAAGCTACATTTCAGTAAAGGGAATCAGCGATGAGAATCCTGCAGAAACAATCAGGCCAAAGGCTCCAAAGCTTGTAAGTTCAGGCCTCATTGAAAGGACAAAGATATGGAAAAGGTTCAGCTTCAATGAAAGATGGAACTATAGGGATGCAAAAAGGAACAAGACCAGAGCTATCATGAGTGTCTTTGGAGTGTTTGCATGTGCCCTTTTGGTAATATCTGCATTTGGAATGGTCGATTCAATCAACGATGTTGAGGATTGGCAGTACAATCAGATCTATAACTTCAATTCAAAGTTGATATTGGAGGAAAACATTACAGATTCACAATTGGACCACATCCTGGATGAGACCGGTGGTGAAGGAATCAGGGAAGAGGCTATTGAATTGAAGTATAAGGGAATCAAGAAGACAGGAACCCTTACGGTAATGAACGATTCAGAGTAT
>SFOB01000012.1 GCA_004554075.1 Treponema sp. | reverse complement strand
CATACCACTGAGAACAACAAGAATATTATCCATACTAGCGCAGTAGCGTATAGCCCAGCTGGCAATACTTGCATCTGGATTATAGTCAGTAAAAATCTTTTTAGCGTCGTCCATTACATTTGCGAGACTTCCGCCCTTAACTGGTTCCATAATGGAAACCGGAATTCCATAGCGCTTACAGATTTCGTAGCACTTGCGGCTCTGAACATTGTCGCTTTCCCAGTCTATATAGTTAATCTGCAGCTGAACAAGTTCAACTTCCGGGTGCTTGCTGAGCATCATTTCCAGTGCTTCTGCAGAATCATGGAAGCTGAAGCCCGGATGCTTGATTTTTCCTTCAGCCTTCATTTTCTGCATCCATTCAAAAGCACCAAGCTTTTCTGCTGTTGCAAAAACGTCGCGGTTTAAGGCGTGGAGGAAATAGTAATCAAAATATTCTACACCACACTTTTTAAGCTGTTCATCAAAAGTTTTCTGGAGGTCGGCAGGATCAGTTTTTCCCCAGAGAGGCATTTTAGAAGTAACCTGAAATTTTTCGCGTGGATAACGCTTTGCAACAAGCTCACCAAAAACATTTTCAGAAAATCCGCCATGGTAAACCCATGCTGTATCAAAATATGAAAAACCTTCTGCCATATAGGCATCAATCATCTCGCGGGTCTTTTCTAAATCAATATTACCCCAGGTTTTATCTTCCGAATAAGGAAGTCTCATCAATCCAAATCCAAGTTTTTTCATAGCGGTTTTAGCCTCCTGTATATCACAGTTATTTATTACGACTAGTATAAACAATAATTTTTGATAAGTGTTGTAAAAAAAGATAAGTAAATTGTAAAAATAACCATGGTTATTTTTGTGCGTAAACGCACAATTTTTCACTTTTCACAGGGCTTTTTTTTGTTGATTATTTTATAATCAGAGTTATAATAGAATTAGTTAAAGTTATGAAAGTAGAAAATAAGGTTATAAGTGACGAAGACATAAAAATCATAAAGGATGCCGTTCATACGCGCAAGCCTGTAGATTTTTTCTGTTATACACTCACCCCAGACCAGAAAGAAAGATTTCAGGATATTCTCAACATATTCTTAGAGGAATGTGATCAAAAACATCTCTTCAATTATTTATCTTACTGTCTTTTTGAACTTCTTGATAACGCAAGTAAAGCAAACGCAAAACGAATCTACTTTAAAGAACATAATCTGAATATTAATAATGAAGCTGATTATAAAAACGGCATGAAGGATTTTAAAAATACCCTCGATGAAAATGCCCTTCATTATCAGGAAGAATTAAAGGCAGGAAAGCTTAAAGTTCACCTGCTTTTGACTGCAGATGATGTAATTACAATAACCGTAACAAATAATACGAAAATTACAGACCTTGAGTACCTGCGCATTAAAGAGAAAATTGAAAAAACAAAGATTTATAACACAATGGCAGATGCCATAAACGACATAGACCAGACAGAAGGCTCAGGTCTTGGAATTATTACTGTTCTGATTATGCTTAAAAAACTCGGACTTGCAGCAGATCATCTGAAATTTAAAACTACTGATTCAGAAACTGTTGCTACAATTGAGATTCCTAAAGGCTCTCTTGAAGAGTTGTAAGCCCCCAAAGAAAGCCTCTCATCAAATTTATTTCATTAAATCCGCAAGACTCACGCTATCCAGATAGCCTTCTACAAGTTCATCAAGCTTAGTCCATAAAGGAAGTGTTTTACATTTATCTTTTCGAGGGCATTCTGCAGCCCCTTTTTCAAGGCAGGCAACCGGAGAAAGACTTCCTTCTGTAAGACGAAGAATATCTCCAACCTTATATTCTTCAGGTTTTTTGTTCAGACTATAACCGCCGCCCTTTCCATGAACTGCATCTACAAAACCATTTTTAGAAAGCATAGTCATAATAGACTCAATATATTTTTGAGAAATTTCCTGACGTTCTGCTATTTCTTTAAGAGGAACTCTTTCTTCTGAGTGCTGTTCAGCCAGATCAATCATAACACGAAGCGCATAACGGCCTTTTGTAGAAACTATCATTTATCTATTTTCCTTGTATATAGGTAGATTATAGCAGATAATTTAGAGAGGTCAAGGCTTAGACTCAGGAAACTATACGATAAAGCATGCTTGGACGGCCACCGGTTTCGTAATTAATTTCCCCGCTGACCTTTTTCGTTTCCATAAGATAGCTCATATAGTGACGTACGGTAACACTTGAAAGACCAACCTCTTCGGAAATCTGGTCTCCGCAAACCCAGCCCTTTTTTTCTTTAAGATATTCCAGAAGCATCTCCAGAGTTTTTTTCTGAATACCCTTTGGAAGTTCATTTTCCGAAGTTTTTGTGGAGCTTTGATTAGAAATAAGGCTGTCTACATAGCTTTGATCAATTGTTCCTTCTGCCTTGCGGAAGGCTTCTTCGTTTGCAATAAATTTTTCCAGGGCCACCTGAAAACGTTCATAGGCAAAAGGCTTAATCAGAAAATCAATTACCCCCAGGTGCATAGTTTCTTCCAGGGTTGCAGGATCGTTAGCCGCTGTTACCATAATAACTTCACAGTCCAGCTTCTGTTCCCTGATTTTCTTAAGGGTTTCAACGCCGTTTAAGTAAGGCATGAAAACATCCATAATCACAAGATCAATATCTTTGCCTTCCTGGCTGGTAAGAAAATCCAGAGCCTCCTGACCATTACGGCAGGTTTTTGCTACAGAAAAGCTTTTATTGCGGCAAACATACTGTTCGTTTATCATGGCAACCATAGGGTCGTCTTCTACAATCAAAACCTTATACATACTTACCCTACAATTCTACCATAAAAATGGTACCTGTGTCTTTTTCAGATTCAAAAGAAATTTTACCACCAAGACTTTCCACCAGCTGCTTTGTGTGATACATACCTACCCCACGGCCTGTCCCCTTTGTTGAAAAACCTTTCTCAAAAACCCTGTCGCGGATTTCTTCCGGAATTCCACAGCCGGTATCACGGACAGTTATCAAAAGCTTTCCCTTCTGTCCATTTTCTGCCGGCTGGGTAAAGACTCCAAACTCGAGTTCACGCTGACGGTTCATATCAATATCAGTAAACTGCATGTTCATAGAATCAAGGGCATTGTCTATAAGGTTTCCGGCAATGGTAACAAGTGCTTCAGAAGGAACAGCAACATCAGAAGACTTAAAACGGATTCCTTCTTTCAGAATAAATCGTACATTGCATTCAGAAGCACGAGCTATTTTTCCAATCAGAAGGGCTGCAAAAGAAGCATTGTCTACGGCATGCATAACCGTACTCAGAGTTTCCCTCTGAATGATTGAAATATTTTCAATATATGACACAGCCTTGTCATATTGGCCAATCTGAATAAGGCCAAGAATTACGTGCAGTTTATTTGTAAAGTCGTGGTTATTTGCCCTCATGGAATCTACAAGGTACTTTGTACCGGAAAGCTCTTCCATAAGCTTAGTGTATTCAGTGCGGTCGTGCAAAAGAGCAACGGCACCGTTAATGATTCCTTCTTCCATTACAGGAACGCAGTCTATTAAAAGGGCTGTTCCATTCTCTGTTTCTGTCTGAATACCAAAATCTGCATTGCCGCTTGAAAGTACCTGAGAAAGATATTTTTCGGCAAAGACGTTCTGTCTTATAAAAGAAAGCTTTTCATCACCCTGGCACTCTTCGCAGCCAAGCATTTTTCTTGCAGCCTTATTTGCAAACTGAACATTATTTTCGCTGTCTACGGCAATAATTCCGTCATAGGTAGATTCAAGAATATTCTCCCGGATTCGGAACATTGAAGTAAAGGTATCCGGCTCGTAGCCAAGGAGGCGCTTCTTTAATTTTCTTGAAAAGGCTCGGCATATTGCGATTTCTATGATAATTGCGGCAAGCGTTACAATCACAAAAAGCAGAATGATTTTATAGGTAAAGGAGCGGATTGAGGTTTTCAGCATGATAGCCATTATAAAACCTATGTAGTTGCCCTTATCATCATAAATTGCAGAATAGCTTCGGCGTTGAGGGCCGGAAGGACCAATATCGCTTTCTGTATAAAAACCTTTTTTATGAGCAGAAAAATCCGGATGGGTTCCGTCATATTCAGTACCAATCAGATTATGATTTGTGTGATACATACGCATATTCTGACTGTCTACGATAGAAATAACGTCAACATCCGCCAGCTCCGCTGCAATCCCGTCCATAGTAATGCATAAGTCGCGGCGGGGTGCTTCCCTCATATAACCATAGATGCGTGTAATGAGGCTGGCCGTCTCCTGCAGGTTCTGGTCAAAAGCTTTATCGCTGGCATTTACGTTTGCAACTGCACCACCAATACTCATTAAAATTGTAGTGACAATAATAAGAATCAGCTGAATGCGCTGAATCTCGTGGCGTATATCGGTAAGACTGTTCTTTCTGTTTTTACTGGCCGACCTGGGCGTTCCAGCCGCCTGGGGCCTTCCTGTCGCTCGCAGCGCAGCGTTTTCCGGCTTATTATTCATCTCAATAATATAATATCAGAAAAATAGGATTTTTAAAGACTTTTGAAAGTTAAAAAAAACAAGGTTCCCAGACAGTAACACTAGAAGGGAACCTTGCCGTCCAGCGTTGCTGGACATCGGAGAGAGTTTATCAGCTTATTTACAAGCTGTTTATAATATAGCAAACTAATATTTTTTTGTCAATTTTTTTGGTGAAAAAAATCACTAGTTAAACGATTAATTTTTAATTTTTTTTCACCTTTTTATGAAATTCTCACAAAGTTTATTTATCAGCCTTTTTAGCCCAGTTTATAAACTGCAGCTTAGTAACAGATGCATCTGGCTCAAAGCTTCTTCCATCAGGAAGCTCCATAAATTCGTTTTCAACTACGCCAAGAACAGCATCAAAATCAGGATCCTCTACAGAAAGGTCTGACACAGGACTCTTTGCACGACCAGATTTACGGTATTTTTCTGAATAGCGGGTAAGCATTTTAGCATTGCCACTTTTTCGAACATAAGCATTCCAGATAAAGCGGGCACACATTTTACGGGTAATATTTTCAGCCTCAAGGATATAAGAAGAGCTTCCCCCCGCATTCTGCTGGTCGCCTGCCGAAGAAAAGTATCCTCCCCTTTCCAGAGTTTTTATAAAGGCAGGAAGCTTCTGCTTCTGGTTCACAGAGCGGTAGTTCTCCAGAAGATTTGTATTTTCAAGGGTAAGATTTACAAGAGAATCCAGAGTAAGAGGCTGCTGCAAATCTGCCATATTGTAAGAGGCAGTTGAATCAGAAGAGTTACCATACACTGTATTCAGATCCCATACATAAGCTCTGAGGGGATTATAAACAGTGCGGTAGTTTTTAAGACCTTCATTATCAAAAAGAACAAAAGCGTTATCTATTGCAGAAATTGACTGGTCATACTTTTTAAGCTGATATAAAAGCTTTCCTTTTTCCAGCTGCAGAACAGCGTTTTTTGTATCATAATTCAGAATTGCTTCCAGCTGGGAAAGGCTTTCCTCCGCATTCTTAGCCAGCCGGCAGCCCAGAAGCTGCACATAGCGGTCTCCCTTCTGCAGGGCCCGTCCTTCATTATAAGCTATTTCTGCATCCCTTTTTCTTCCTGCCATTTTGAACAAAAGACCTTCAAAGGCTCTTAATCGGGCAATCAAGAAAGGTTCTGTTACATTTGTTGAACTTTTATAAGTGGCGATATCTGTAAGAAGAGCGTTGATTTTCTCAAGAGGAGCTGCAGACTGAAGCTGGGCCTCGGCATCTATTTTTATAAAGCGATCCTCATACACCTCAATAGAACTGAAAATATAAGAGTTCTCTTCGGTATAGGTGTAAACATCCTGCTGTAAAGTAGCGCATGAAACTGCAGAAAAAACAAAGACAGCTACAGCAGCACCACAAACAAAAGAAATCAACTTTTTCATAATTTACCTCTTTTTAGATATTATTTCTCAGCACTTATTTCCTAATTCTTAAGTACCTTTTCGGCCGAAAGCTTATTGTCAAAGGTAATGGTAATACAGTCATTCATATTATCACCATTCAAATCAACAAAGAGCGGATTTCCATAACCCGAAACAGGGAATTCCGGAAGCAGTTCCAGTTTTGTATTAAAGCCGTAAAGTGAATTGCCTTCGCCGGAAACAAAAATCTCTGCTCCCTCTTTTTCGTCGTAATCACAAACGGTAATGCGGCCTGTTTTGGCTGTAAAATATGGGAGCTTTACCCTCATGGACTTTCCGTCCAGGGAAACGCGGTAAAGCTCACCTTCTGCAGAAAGGGCAAAAAGATAACCGTCTGCCATCTGCACATTAAGGAAGAATACACCGTTCAAACCAACCGGGAAAGGCTCGAGCAGATTTCCATTCAGATCGTAAACATATAGCTGACCTGCCTGGGTAATCATAGCAGCATACTGCTTTCCGCCGGCAGTAAAGATACATGGAGAACCATAAGCAATTCCTTCCAGTTCAAAAGGACCTTCTTCACTAACAGGCTTTAAATCCTTATAAACATGGATTCCACCAAAGAAGCCCTTTTCATAAAAGGCAATGATATCTCCATTAACAAATGGAGTTGCCTTAATGCCGCTTTCTACATCAGTTTCAATATTTGTTACTTCTCCGTTATGAGAAACAAAACACAAAACTCCGTCTGTTCCGGTAAGCACAACAGAATCTTTATAAACAAAAGGAGGACAAGCCATTGTAACACCGGAAAGAATCGGGTAGCCAAGAACACTTTCCAGCTTAGAATTCAAAAGATAAACCATTCCGCTTTTTGTTACAGCCCAGATTTCTCCACCATTAGCCTTAATGGTTATCTCATCTGCAGCTGCAATATACTCTACTTCAGCAAGTTCTGTCTTAGCTCGTGTAAAAGTACCGCAGTCAAGAGAGTTTACAGAGCCATCATTTTCTACCCAGAAAACAAGTTTACTCTTTTTTGCATTTGATCTTACAAGCTCCGCATTAGATTTATTTTCAAGTTCTATAGGGAAGCCCGGAATATTCTTTGCAGATTCAAGTTCAACAGCAGAAGCCTGCAGCTGTACTGTAAATACATTATCTTTTACGCGAAGGTCAAAGCGGCCGGAATTATAAAGGGCAAGAATCTTTGACATCGAAGAACTTCCTTTTATAAAGAAAGGAACACTGCGCTCAAGATTGTAATAAAGGGAAAGCGTTGAATATGGCGACTGTCTTGAAGAAACTCTCTGCCAGTTCTGGCTGCCAGAAAGTTTTTTACCTGCACCGGAATTGATTGCTACAAGATTTTCCGGCGACTGTGAAAGATAAATATAATTATCTTTGATAAGGTAATATGGCTTTGGAACATTTATATTCAGAGCCTGCAGAACAGAAAGCACAAAGCCCGGCATATCAATACAAGGCAGGCGGATTCCATCTACAAGAAGACTGTCATCTGAACGAACTATATATGACGCAAAGACTCTGTCAAAAATCTGACGGCGCTTTGTTTCGTCTGCAATCTTAATTGCAAACACAGGTTCTGATTTTCCTTCAATTCCAAAGATTGCAAACTCATCTCCAGTCCATGAAAAAAGAACATCATCAAGAGAAGTATTAAAAACAATCTTGCTTATTGTATCTGACTTATTCCAGGTTGCAGAAAAATCTTTTTCAGAAGGCAGGATTTTGATTGCTGCATCTTTAAGCTCTCTCAGAGTTCCAGCAGAAATCAAAGTATAATACTGTACCTCATCACTAAAATGTGGCAAAAGAGAAGGAACTGAAGATTCTTTTTTCAAAAGCTTAAGCACAGGCTGTTCAGACAGCTCAGACTGCTCTGCCAGTTCCATAGGAACTGCAATGCTTACATTTAATTCCTTTTCTGTAATTCCAAAATTCAAAGATGTATATTCATCCTGGGAAAGATAAGGAACAATTGCTTCCAGATAATTTTTTATAAGAGAAGAGCCGTCTTTGTTTTCTGCTTTATTATCAGCTTTGTTTTCGCCCTGAGGCTTTTCTGCAAAAAGCTTTAAAAGATTCTGACCGTTAGCAAGGATTCTGAGAGGCTCTTTAAGCTTTGTATTTACTAAAGAAAGTTCATTCTTTGGATAGAGGGAAGAGTTTGACCAGGTCATAGCCTCTTCCAGAAGCTTTTTACTTGTAGAAAAAACTATAAGATTCTTTTTTATTACAAAAAAGCCGGGAGTTCCGTTCTGCAGCTGGTAATAGTTTCCATGTCTGTTGGAAGAAAGTTCAACTATGTTTGAAACTGCTTTAATGTATGGAACGGCATAAGGAGCAAGGCGAACTGCTCCGCTAAGAAAGCCTGCATCTAGTACTACAAGAGCACCAGCATTGCCAGATTCATCATAATCATAAACTGCAGCATCCAGGCGGCGTTTAAGAGCTCTTTTTACAAAAAAGTTCTTACGCAATTTAGAGCTTTTTATTTGAAGGAAGGTATCGCGGTATTTCTGCAGCTCAGGGCTGCTCATTGCAATCAGTGTTGCATCAAGATCAAGAAGAGGTTCTGCTGTCCCCCAGACAGAATCTGTACGCAGATACAGAGCATAATCCGGAGGGAGAGCGTCTGCAGGCTTTACCCTGTCAAAAAAACAGAAGGTAAACCAGATAAGCACTACTACAAGCAGTACCAGAATAATTTTAAATGGTAATAAAAGAAGCCTCACTCCAAGAGGAAGCTTCTTTTTATCGTTTTTTTCTTTCATACGTTAATAATATACTAATCCAGCTCTACTCTGCAATAATATTAACGTGAAGATTTTCAAGCAGGTTTGCAGCCTCCTTAAGTTTCTGTGCGGTATTGTTAACAGTTCCCGTAGAAGTAGAGAAGTTTTCAATACCGGAAGAAATCTGGCGGACTGTAGCTACAATCTGATCGAAAGATGTAGACTGCTGATTAATGATTTCCTTAATCTGGTTTGCAGATTCTACTGTAATTTCTGAAGAACTCTGAATATCATTGAACTTTTCCTTAAGTTTTTCAGAAAGCTCCAGACCCTCGCGGATTTTCTCTGTACCAGACTCAGAAGTAATAATCAGGTTATCAGATGAATGCTGAATTTCTGTAATACGCTCTTTAATCTGGTCTACAGATTTTGTAATACCAGCAGCAAGACGGCGGACCTCGTTAGCAACAATATGGAAGTTCTTTCCGCTGTCACCGGCACTTGAAGCTTCAAGTTCTGCGTTAAAGGCAATAATACGGGTCTGGTCTGCAATATCATTAATAATCTTTACGATTTCCCAGATGCTTCCGATTTTTTCTCCAAGCTCACGGATACCAGAAATTGTAGAAACGTTGGCATCTGTAATTTCTGTCATCTTATCCAGGTTAGACTGCAGGGTTTCAAAACCGGCATTAACATTGTTTTCGGTACCTTCGGCAACTGCTGTTACGTCGGCAATTTTTTCTACAATGTTACGAGTCTGTCTGTCTGTATCCTCCATGGTGGCAAGAATTTCTTTTACACCGGTAGACTGCTCAAGAGAAGTAGAAGCTGTAGACTGGGCAATTTCTGCAAGCTCGTTCATAGGAATTACCATTGTCTGACCAATCATGCGGATGTCATCCAGAACTGAACGGAACAAGAGGACAATCTGATTTACAAGATGAAGGTTATAAGAAACCTCTGTTTCAAAATCAGTTGGAGCAAGCTTTACTGTAAACACATCGTTTTTGATAATGTGAATCATTGCAGACTGCAGCTTGTCTGAAGAAACAAGAATAGAGTTTAAGAATGAGTAAACCGAAATAATGCCTATGGCTGTATTGATTGCAAGAACAACTGCGATGCGTGAAAGCTGAACTCCGCGGAAGCCCGGCCCCATAATATCTGCCGGAAGGAAACCTGCTGCAGAAGGTACGTTATTAAAGTAATAAACGTAGAAAAGCATTGCTGCCAGTATAATTCCCCAGATTACAGGAACAGTACAATAAAGGGTAAAGGTCTTCTGGTAAGAAGTTCCAAAGAAGTTTTTATTCTTAAGGATTCTTTCATCAACTCCATCTTCTACCAGACGGCAGGCATAGTCGTTACAGATGGCACGAGTATTTGCAAGAGCCAGAAGGCTTGCAACATAGGCACCAAGAAGACAGCAGCAAAGGCTTACTATATTCAGATAAGGATTTATCTTTAAGATAAACTCGTAAGCACCGGCTAAGAGGAAGGAACAGATAAAGAAATATGAAAAGGCTTCTAACTGTTTTCTGCCAGGAAGCTTATGAAGTGCAAGCAGCAGCTTTGTACGTTCATCTTCGTCACTTTCTTCTGTTTCCCATTTCTGGATTTTTTTAGAAACACGAGACATAAGAAAGTGATTTGTTACTGGAGAAAGACAGAATTGCGCAAAAAGGATTCCAGCAAAAACTGTAATAATAAGCAGATAATGTGTCCTAACATTCAGATTCAGAATGAATACTGTATAGAGGAGGATAATGATTCCACACATTATATCCGGAAGGTGGCTGGCGTTAAGAATCTTCTGTTCAAGCGATATATTTTTTTCGTTCTGTTTCATTATTTTCCCTCCTTTGCTAATGTTGCAGAAACAGCCTCTGCAATTGCATCTACAGCTGCCTGTGCATTTACATCGTTTTCAATTCCCTCTTCATCTTCAGGCTGAAGGTTTTTGAGG
Organism: Treponema sp.; assembly: GCA_004554075.1. GTDB lineage: Bacteria > Spirochaetota > Spirochaetia > Treponematales > Treponemataceae > Treponema_D. The sequence continues at coordinate 58,047 of SFOB01000012.1, read as the reverse complement.
TTGGTAGAAATTGTACAAAGGTTTTGTGCTGAATCACTGATTTTCTGAGTTGATGTAGAGAAGGTCTCTGCCGCTTCTGAAATCTGGCGGAGTGTAATAACAATCTGCGCAAAAGAAGCAGTCTGCTGCTCAATGATTTTCTGAATATCTTCTGAAGCATAATCCATTGCTTCAGAAGAAGCCTTAAGTTCTTCGAACCTCTGATTCAATTCGTTTATGATTTTTGTACCATCCAGAATCTTGCTGCTGCCGTTCTGTGAAGAAAGCAGAAGCTCATCTGAAGAATGCTGAATCTCAATTATTCGTTTACGGATTTCTTCTGTAGACTGAATTGTATTGTTAGTAAGGCGGCGGATTTCGTTGGCAACCAGAGAGAAGTTATCACCTACACTACCAGCACTTGAAGCTTCAAGCTCTGCATTGAAGGCAATAATATTTGTCTGGTCTGCAATATCATTAATGATTCTTGCAATATCTGAAATACCGGTAATCTTTTCTGTAAGTTTTTTAATTCCTTCAACAGTAATGTCATTTGCTGCCTTAATTTCATCCAGCTTCTGCATATTCTGTCTAAGGATTCCAAAACCGTCTTCGATGTTGTTTGTAGTCTTCTTTGCAACAATTGAAACCTCACCGATTTTCTCAGCAATATTCTTTGAAAGGCTGTCTGTTTCTTCCATTGCCGAAAGCAGTTCCTTAATACCAGAGTTCTGTTCCAGGGAAGTAACTGCAGTTTCGCGGGAAATTACAGAAAGCTCATTGCTGGATTCAATTACATCCATACTGATTCTCTGGCTTTCCTTAAGAATCTTCTGCAGAATCTCAACGATTGTATTGATAAGGTAAACATTGTACATGAACTCGTTTGAAAGGTCTGTGCGCTCAAACTTAACCTTGTGAAGGTTTTCCTTATTCATTCCACTGAGCAGCTCCCTCATGTTATTGATAGAACGCATCATTCTCTTAAAAAGCGAAGTAGAATAAATGGTGTACGTAACTCCGCTTACAATGCCTATAAGAACAAGTCTTGAAAAGACAATGTTCATAGACATATAAGAAACATAAGTTCTCCAGGCAAGAATAAAGAAAAAGAGATTTACAAAAAGAATTGGTGCAAAAATATGAAGCACTGTAATTGTTGCAGACTTGGTTCCAAAGGTATGATTTTTTTCAACCTCGTCTTTTGAAACTCCCGCCCTTACAATTTCAGAAGCATGATGTGAACAGATAATCTGTGTGATTCCTGTTATGGCATGAACCGCAGCAAAATAAGAACCAAAGAAAAGGGCTGCCGAAAAGAGGATTACCGAATCCATTGGAAGCTTTGCAATGTTTGCAGTTATTGCTGTCCAGATAGAGCCGCACACTGCAAAAACAACAAAAACCGCAATTCCAATTTTTGCAGGCATTGCCATGAGCTGCTTCATAAGCTTAGTGCGCTCTTTTACTGTAGTATCATAACAATAGAAAGAAACCAGATCTTCTGTAATAGACTGGGTTATCTGCTTATTTGTTATCATCATAACCAGGAACTGCACAATAAGGCAGATGATTATGCCTGAAACAATTGCTGAGCTGATGTGCTGGGCAGGAATGTTTCCTATAACCATACAAAAAGCCATAGTAATAATCTCAAAGAAAAGATTTGAAATTTTCAATCTGGCAAAAACTTCGCTTCCAAAGTCAATGTCCTTCTGCACATCTTTCTTTTTTTCCAGTTTTTCTTTTACGCTTGAAATATTCATGTACACCTCTTTTTTTTATTTTGAAGTAAGCGCTATCGCGCCGTCCCAATTTTCCGGTTTGTTTTCTGCAAATTCATTGCAGCGTTCGAGCATCAGCTTTGCAGCCTTATCCTGCGGCAGGACCTTTAAAGCCGCCTCAAAATATGGAATTGCAAGGCTAAAGGCTCCCTCTGTGTAAGACTTAAAGCCCTTTTCATAAGCCTGAATAAACTCCTTTGGCAGCGGTTTTTCATCAGCACGATAAATCAATACACTTTCCTTCTTTCCTTTTACCTTTACAGAATCCAGAAGAAGGAGATTCATTGAATCATCAAGCTCATCTCTCACTGCATGTGAAATAATAATTTTAGCACCGTAAAGTTTTGTAAGACCTTCCAGTCGTGAAGCAACGTTTACGGTATCTCCAATTACTGTATAGTTTGTTTTGTCGGCACTACCAATCTGGCCTACAATAACGTCTCCATAGTGAATACCAATTCCAATATCAAGCTTTACGCCTTCAGGGAATTTAAGGTTTCCGCATGGAATCTCGTTTAACTGTTCGTACATTTCAAGCGCTGCCTGAACTGCACGTTTGGCGTTATCGTTATAACTGATAGGCGCACCAAACAAAACCATGATGGCATCACCAATAAACTTATCTACTGTACCACCGTACTTTTTTACAATATCTACACGGTTGGTAAAATAAGTATTCAAAAAGTTTACGACGTCTTCCGGCTTGTTTACTTCACTTATAGAAGTAAAGTTTCTTATATCGCTCATGAGGATTACGACGTTACGCTTTTCGTTTTTGTTTTTAAGCTCCTGGGTTCCGGCAGAAATCAAAAAGTCATTGATAACTTCTTCCGGAACAAATTTTGAAAAGGCAGTTCTAAGCTTAGATTCCTGAAGGACAAGCTCCGAACGCTGAACCGCTTCCTGCAGAATATTTGCAAGAGACGGAAGAATAAACTCTATAGAAGACTGAATCTTATAATTAAAAATCTTTCTTTTTGTAGAAGCCAGATGCAGAGTTCCGATAAAGCCGTTTTTATTTTTAATTGTAAAGGCACGGTAAGATTCAAACTTTTCTCTTACAGGTGTCTTAAGAAGAATGTTCTCATAGATTTTTTCTTCGTAGGTAATTGTATGATTTTTCTTTGCCTGTTTTTCGTATTCAACCTTACAGATATTCCAGAACTCATCGCCTACAGATACATCAAAAAATTCTGTACCGCTCATAAATACCTTTGCAGGCTGGCTGTCCAGCACAAGGACAATTCCATCAAAGGCACATGCAGAATAAAGAAGGCGGAAGAGCTGCTCCACCAGTGAATTAATATCATGAACATAAGAGTAAAGCTGAATTACATTCTTTGACATATTAAAGAAGAAGGAACTCTTACTCATTGCGTTTACAATCCAGGAAGTAAGAATCTCGTCTTCTGATTTTTTTTCTGATTTCTCTTCAGCATCTGATTCCGCTGTCTCTTCAGATTTTTCATCCGGCAGAGTGCCATTTTCAAAGAAAGCATTTGCTTCTACATATTCATGTTCAAGAAGACCTTTTACAGCTTCCATCAGATAATCAACATTATCATTTTCTACCAGAACAACTCTGTTTGCTTCTATAGAGCTGATCCAGAAATCAAATACAGAATCATCTGTAGAAATAAGAATAAAAGGAATTGAATCCTTTGATGAACCTGTCTTTAAAATCTTGCATAATTCAATACCGTTTATTTCTGCAAGATTATTGTCAGAAATAATGAGCTGTGGAGAAGTTGCAGTAATTTTCTTAAGGAGAGAATATCCATCCTTAAAAGTCTCCACCTCATAGCCTTGTTTTTCCAGCTCAGAGGAAATAACTTTTGCGAGAATGCGTGAAGGTTCTGCAAGATAAATCAGGGGCTTAGTCATGCAAGAGCTCCTTTACTTTTGCGGTAAGGCTTTCGCGCTCAAAATCAGATTTAACAATATAGCCCTGCGCTCCAAGATTTTTTGCCTTTTCCAGAGTGTCGCTTTCGAACACAGAAGAAACCATAATCACCGGAATGTTTCTAAGCTCATCCTTATGACGCATATTGTGAAGAAGAACAAAGCCGTCCATACGAGGCATTTTTACATCGGTTACAACAAGATCAAACTTGTACTGCTTCATTTTTTCAAGAGCGTCAATTCCGTCTACGGCTGTAGAAACATTGTAGTTTTCTGCCTCCAGAATAATCTGTTCAATATGACGGGTTGTATGAGAATCATCAACAATAAGTACAGAATGGATTTTAGGCATTTTGTGCACTTCAAGATTTTTAATATCATAAACATTAACAACCTTAAAGCGGCGGATTGTATCTGGAATATTCAAAACCGGAATGATGCGGTAGTTTTCATCAAATACAACTCCCTGAAGGGCATTAAAATCCTTGAGCAGAGGAGGAACAGGTTTAATTACGACAGTTCCGTAGTGTAGAATCTTATCTACCATAACTCCGATTTTGCGGTTCAGATATTCAAGAATTACGACAGAAACTTCTGTCTGTGTGTTTGTCTGCTTTTTGGAATTCTGATTGATTATATCAAAGTCAAAAATCGGAATAAGCTCATTGTGCACATTGATTACAGGACCGTGCTGCAACTGCAAAAAGTCTTCCTTTTTGAGAGTAAGAATCTCTTTGATGTAGTGCGAGAGAATCAGATATGAATTATCAGAAACAGAAACAAAAAGTCCGTCCTGAGTTGCAAGCGAAGCCGGAAGGGATAGTTCAAAATTAGTTCCCTTATTGAGTTCTGAATAAACTGTAATCTTTCCTTTGAGTTTATCCATTTCTGTACGGACAACATCAAGACCAATACCACGGCCGGAAAGTTCTGTCTGCTCATCCTTTGTAGAAAAGCCTGATGCAAAAATAAACTGAAGAAGTTCTGTATCATCTGCAGAACGAATTTCTGCTTCACGTTCAGGGAAGAGGCGGAGTGCCTTTGCGCGAATCTTTTCGTAGTCAATTCCGTGACCATCATCTTTTACGTTAACAAAAATTCTGTTTGAAACCTGACTTACCGAAACAGAGATAGTTCCAGTTTCCGGTTTGCCGAGTTTTTTGCGCTCCTCTTTAGTTTCAATTCCATGATCAATTGAGTTACGAACAAGGTGAATCAAAATTGCAGGAAGCTTTTCAAGAATGAATTTATCAATTGTGATTTCAGACTGAGGAATATCAAACTCTATATTTTTTCCAGCCTTCAATGACTCTGCAACAATCGAACGTTTAATAGGGCGCAGGATCATATCAAAAGGAAGCATGCGCAGGGAAATAATGTTTTTCTGAATATCAACACTCTGATTTTCGAGAACAGAAATATTTTCTGAAAGCTCCTGGAAAGCCTGAAATTCAGAAGAGGCACTCTTACCCTTCAAAAGCTCAATTTCGTTTTTGAGTTTTATCTGGCGCATTATGAGTTTATCCAGAGACTGCAGAATCGAATCAATCTGAGTAACCTGAATCTTGATTGTCTGAGAGTCGTGGAAGAATTCTGAGTTCTCAGCTTTTACCTTATCGTCTGTACCAGAAGAGTCTCCTGCAGAATCTCCTTCCGAACTTGTGCCAGCAGCTTCGCCACCTGCACCTGCTCCGGATTTAGCTTTACCTTTTTTCCCCTTCTTTTTGCCGCTGGAAAAATCAGTTTTAAAATCTTCATCTTCCATAGCCCGGTCTATATTCTGCAGAACCTCTTCGTACTGTTCAAAGGTTCCGTCGCCACCGTCTTCAATGCCATCTATGAGTTTATGAATAAGATCATTTACGCCCATCAAAAGCTGAATAATCTTATTTGAAATTTCTGTCTGATTGCTCTGGATATTTTTAAAAACTGTTTCCAGGTGATTTACAACTTTTTCAATCTGCACATATTCCATCATGCGCGAAGAGCCCTTGAGGGTATGCAGAAGACGCAATATCTCGTTCAGATATTCACCATTTCTTTTTTCTTTTGTGGCCTTAATTGCAATATCATCAAGAGAATCAAGAATCTCCCGGGATTCCGAAATGTAATCTGCCTTAAAAAGGTTTTTATCAAGATTCATTTACAGCCCTCCTCCTGCAGAAAAAGTTTCGCAAAGCGAATAGATGTATGACGGACTAAAGGAGTCCAGTGTAAAATCATAGGGAACAGAACTTCCATTGCCCTGTTTTCCAAAATCAGAAATCAATGCTTTACATTTAGAAAAGCAGCCCTGGGCATGTTCACTGCGGCCCATATCACGAAGAACCATTCCGTGATAGAAAAAGGCAGGCCAGAAATCAGGCGAAATACTTTCTGCAGAAGCAAAAAGAGTTTCTGCTGCCGAGCGGTTATCTGCATGATATTCAACATAGCCCTGCATAAAGAAGGCATATTTTTTTGTATCACTTCCGCTTATTCCACGGGCAAGGCTGCGGGCCTTTTCAAAATCACCGCGGTTTATTTCCATGCAGACATTCTCATAGATTTGCTTTGCATCAAAAACTGTCTCTGCATCTGTCGCCGCTTCCGCTTCTACTGCCTCGTTTTGCTTCCTCTGCTCAAGCACCTTCTGAGTTTTTACCTTTTCTACTTCCTGACGCAGTCTTTCCAGCTTGTGCTCTTCCCTTTTTCTAGCCGCCGGCTCGGCCACAGCCTTTTTCTCCGGCTGCTTATCTTTTACAAAATAGTAAACAGAATTACTGTTTGTCTTGTAAAGATTTTTAGGAATGACCGTATTGTCTATGGAACCAATTTCGTTCATAGAAAAAAGCAGAAGACCGTTCTGCTTAAGCCGTTGGGTTACCTTTTGAGTAACAAGGATTCTTGTTTCCTTGTCAAAATAAATAAAGACGTTACGCATAAAAATAATATCTGCGTTCTCGTAAAAAGGTAAATCCGAAAGCTGTCCCTGAATCAGGTTAAACTTAAAGGCATGAATCTTATTTATAAAATCACGATTAAAAATAATTTCGTTTTCCTTTCTTGTTGAATATGGCTCAATAAGCTTGTGATACTTCTGGCCGTCTGCACGTAGAGAAAAAGCAGAATAACGTCCGCGGTGCAGGGCTGCAAGAGCATCATCATCAATATCCGAAGCATAGATTGTAAGGTTTACATTCATTGAAAGAGCTAGAGCCATAAGGGAAATCGGCTCTTCTCCGGTAGAACAGCAGCAGGTCCAGATAGTAAGATTCTTTCCCATAAACTTTGGGAAGACTTCATTTTTCAAAAAGTCAAACTGCTTTTCTTCGCGGAAAAAGTATGTTTCATTTACAGTAACAAGATTTACTACGGCATCAAAATCCGGAGTATGAGGAGTAAGAGACTGTACGAAATCCATAGGACTGATGCCACGAGCCCCTGCCTGTTTTTCAATATATTCGTACAGAGTCTGACACTGCGACTGGGCAACATAAATGCCGGAAAAGCTGAGGATTTTAGATTTTACAAGTTCAAGCACTTCATTCATCAAATTTCTTCCTCTAGCAGTTCCTGCAGACCGATATTTGCACCACTCAAATCCCAGAGTCGTTTAGGAATCAGCTTGAGTGGAAGAACCTCGCAGGCTGCTCCCATTTCAAAAGTAGCTCTTGGCATTCCATAAATTACAGAACTTTCTTTATCCTGGGCAATTGTATAGGCTCCAAGATTTTTCAAGTGAAGACATTCCTTTGCACCGTCCGCGCCCATTCCTGTAAGAACAACTGCAATGCAGTCTCCTCCTATTACATTTGCTGCACTTTCAAACATCTTATCAACTGCAGGGCGAAGGAAGTTTACAGGAGCATCGTGATTCAAAAGCATGCAGAAACCGCATTCTCCATCAGGAATAAAAGTAAGATGCGTATCTGAAGGCGCAAAATAAACATGGCCAGGTTCAGGCTTAGCATTGTCCTCTGCAAGATGAACAGGTATCTTAGATTCCGAAGCCAGCCAGTCAATCAGGTTTTTATCAAAGAATGAATCTATGTGCTGAGTAATAAAAATCGGAAGAGGAAAGTCCTGACCAATTCCTTTTAAGAATTCCAGAAGAGCCCCAGGTCCGCCGGTTGAAACACCAATAAGCACTGCCTTAAACTTACGGCCGGTAAAATCTTTTGGAATAGGCTGAGCCTGCTGAACAAGGCTGCCGTCTTCGTTGATTGCAGAAACAACAGAAGCCGGATGATTTCCAAAAAGCACATTTCGTTTAATGTCTAAAATCTGCTGTTCAAGATATTCCGCATAGTCTGAAATTTTCTGAGAAGAAAAATTCATAAACTCAGGCATTTCAAGAAACTTAATGTTTTTTGACTGGCCCGGCACACGTTCTCCTGCCTTGTAAAAAATAATTGTTGGAGTTTCTGAAGCATTACAATAATCGCCCAGAGAGCTGATTCTTTCTGCATCAAAAAATGCCTTATCTGTAATAATGACATTAGGCTTATACTGTTCTGTCATAGGTTTGAGTTCACCGTAAGAAACAGCCTCACCTACCCAGTCCAGTTTTTTTGTTTTGAGAATTATTTCTTTTATTACGGATCGGATTACTGCCGAAGAATCTGCTACAAGAACATGAATCATAATTCCTCCAGCTGACTGTCTTTCATATAGGCAATCGTCTGTTTTACATCCATCAGGATTCTAAGTCTTTCATCTTTAAAGCTGCAGGCAAGAAAGCCCAGCTTCTGGAACTGTTCACTGTAAAAATCAGAAAAGAGGCCAAACTCATTAAGAGGAATTGTGCTGACCTTACATTCCTGAGTTGTGATAATAGAAAACTGACTGTCGCCGTTTCCTTTTAAAACTATCATGGTTCTGATGTCCGCCTGACGGGGAATCTGAATAAAGCAGGAAGCAATATCATCAAAATCAAAAAAGCCGGCTTCCTGATTATTGAGCAGAGAAATATTTAAATCCTTTACTCCTACACTCGAAATGACATAGTCGTTGGGAATTAAGAAATCAATTTGAGGATAAGAGATGCAAATAAATTTTTCAGGCTGCCGCAATTTCTTTTCCCACTTTTTCAATTACGGCCTGAACATTCAGAACAAAAACATCCTGTCCGTCTATGTTAAGCGTTCCATCATAAAAATCTGAAAGTTCTTCTTCTGCAAAATGAACAACATCTTTTTCTGATGCAGTAAAAAAGTCCTTTACATCTGTAATTCTTAGACAAGTATGACTTTCATCACTAAGCACGATAAAGAGGAAGGAATTCTGTGCTTCTTTTCCTTCCAGCACAGCCGAATCAACTACAACATAAGGATCGCCGTAGCGGTTTAAAACACCATTAACATAAGGGGGAACAAAAGGAAGTGGAAAAACTGTGGCATCTCGAAGTATTTCCTTTACACTCTCTGCAGGAATTGCATACTGATTATGTCCGTCTGCAGCACTGCCGATTGTAAAAATAAGCCAGGTAGCTTTTTTTTCAGCTTTCTGATCTGTACTTTTTTCCTGAACACCACTTTTTATTAACGATAAAATCTCTTCTGACATATTAAGCAATTATAACGTACTTTTGGGGTATTTTCCATCAAAAATTAAAAAAATTTGCTTTTATGGAAGATATGAAAGATAATAAGAGTATGAGAAAGTTTGTCTGTTTCCTGTTTTTTTTAGTATTTTCAATTTCCTGTTTTTCTCAAAGCAGTTTTTTCGACAATTACGTTTATCAGTCCTGGAGTGAGTTTGGAGGACTTTCAGGGACTACTGCTAACGACATTTATCAGACAAGAGACGGCTATATTGATATTGGAACTTACGAAGGACTTGTTAAATTTGATGGAGTTGAGTTTAACACAATAAACCGCATTTCCGACAAGGATTACGGTTTTGCTTCTGCCCGTACCATCATTCAGGATGCCCGCGGAAACATCTGGATTGGTTCAAATGATGAAGGTCTTCATAAGATTTCCGAGACCAGTAACAAAATATATACCATGGACAACGGTCTGCCCAACAATTCCGTCCGCGCCCTCTGTGAAGACAACAGCGGAAACGTTTGGGTAGGAACAGCCAGCGGCGTTGTTTATATTACTCCAGACGGAAAACTTATTAATCCTCAGTTTGGCGCCGGAACCACTGCAAACGGCGTAATTGCTTCAAACCTTTACTGTGACTCTCTTGGCAGAATCTGGCTTACAACCTCAAATGAAAACGGGCTCTTTCTCTGTAAGGACGGAGTTTTTAAGCCCCACGAAGAATTTGAAAAGTATTCAACATACTTTGCTACGGCAATTATGCAGGATCACAGAGGCCGCTTCTGGATTGGTCTTGGAGACAAGGGCATTGCAACAATGAGCGGTAACAAGGCAAGCCTTATAAAAACAGGAACCCTGCTGGACAATACTCCTACCAACACAATTCTTGAAGATTCAGACGGGGTTATCTGGTTTGGAACAGAGCACGGTCTTGTAGTTTACGCTAACAATAAATTCGAAGAATACAAGGGTGCCCAAGAGCTTGCAGGCTCAAACATCAACCGTATCATACAGGATCGCGAAAGCAACATCTGGTTTGCAACAGACCGAAACGGCATTGGAAAAATGACCCACGGCAAATTCCTTATGCACAGGCTCGGGATAACCGTAAACTGCATTACAGAAGACCGTGACGGGAAAGTCTGGGCCGCAACTGATAATGGTGTACTCTGCTATGAAAATGACGAGCTTGTAGAAAATGCCCTGACAAAATATACAAAGAATCTCCGCATCCGCCATGTAGAAGCAACTGATGATGGAAAACTGCTTGTAAGCTGCTATTCAAAACCAGGCCAGCTTCTTTACGACGGTAAAACAATTAAAAGCTGGGATTCAGATCATGGCCTTGCCGGCAACAAGGTTCGGGTTGCAATAAAAACAGCAAAGGATGAGTACTATGTTGGAACCACAACCGGACTCACCATTATTCATAAAGACGGAAAACTTTCTTCTTACAAGCAGATTACCGGAGATCTGGACACAGAATATGTAATGGCCCTCTATAAGGATACAAATGGCATTATCTGGATTGGAACAGATGGTGGCGGTATTTTTCTTATGAAGGATGAAAAGATTTTTTCTCATATTACTTCTGCTGACGGAATTGCAGGTAACGTAATTTTCAAAATCAATCAGGATACAAAAGGAAATTACTGGATCTGTACCGGAAGTGGAATCACCCGCATAAAGAATTTTGATTCCAGCAAAAAAACAAGACTGGACTGTAATACAATTAATTCAGAAAACGGCATTGGAACAAACTCTGTTTTCCAGATTATGTTTGATGACACAAACAACGCCTGGATTACAAACAACCATGGACTTGCGTCTCTTTCAATGGACGAAATTGATGAACTGTTTGAAGGAGAACGACAAACTCTTACTACGAAATATTACAACAGAAACGATGGTCTTGATTCCGACGGAGCAACCTCAACTGCCCGCGCTATTATAGACTCACAGGGCCGCCTATGGCTTCCTCTTGTAGACGGCATTGCCGTTTACGATCCTTCCAAGGTAAAAAAGAGCACAATTCTTCCTCTGGTTCAGATTGAAACCATCACTGTAGATTCTGTTGTTTATAAGCATTCAAAAGAAGTAATTATCTTAAAGCCGGGAACAAAGCGCATAGACATAAAATATACAGGAATCAGTTTTGATGCCCCTGAACGCCTGACCTTCTCTCACATGCTCACTGGCTTTGAAACAGATTATACAATTCCATCCTCTGAGAGGGTTGTTTCTTACACTAACCTTACACCTGGAAAACATTCTTTTATTGTATATGCAATAAACGGAAACGAACTCCAGTCTAACAATGAAGAGATGATGTTCTTCTATCAAAAGCCTTATCTCTGGCAGCGTCCTATTTTCTGGGTAATTTTTATCACCCTGCTTGCCGGAACCGGAATAGGCTACTTTATGTGGCGTGAGCATAAAATCAAAATGGAAAACCTCCGCCTTGAAGCCCTTGTTGAAGAAAGAACTGCCGATCTCAAGCTTGAAAAAGATAAGTCAGATATGCTTCTGCGCTCCATTCTTCCGGACAAGATTGCAAACAAACTGCGTAATATAAGCGGCGACAAATCTTTTGGTGAAGACTTTGAAAATGTTACCCTCCTCTTCTCTGACATTGTAGGCTTTACAAAAGTTTCCAGCGGTCATAAAGCTCAGGAAATAGTAAAAGCCCTGAATGACCTCTTCAGCCGTTTTGATGAACGGGCAAAAGAAATGGGGGTAGAAAAAATCAAAACCATCGGAGATGCCTATATGGCAGCCTGCGGAGTACCGGAGCCAAACGAAAACCATGCCCGCATAATGGTAGACTTTGCAAAAGGAATGCTTAAGGATCTTGAAGACTACAATAAAACAGCAGAAATACAATTCCAGATTCGAATCGGCTTAAACTGTGGTCCTGTTACTGCCGGAGTAATTGGAACTCACAAGTTCATTTACGACGTATGGGGCAATACCGTAAACGTTGCAAGCCGAATGGAAACTGCCGCTACCCCTGGTGGAATAAGAATTACAGAAGACCTCAAAAATCAACTTAAAAAGCAGAGGGGCTTAAAATTCAGCGACCCTATAGAATGCCAGATTAAAGGTAAGGGGCACATGAAAACCTATGATGTATTATAGGATGGAGAGATATGAAAAAACAAATAACCAGTGCTGCCGTTGCTGCCGCATTTTTTACTATTCTCGCACTCACTTCCTGCAAGGAGCCTAAAAGGAAAACTGTTAAGGTTGGGCTTCTTCATTCTCTTACAGGAACCATGTCTATCAGTGAAATTGGAGTTCGTGATGCAGAACTTCTTGCAATCAAAGAGTTGAATGAATCAGGCGGTGTTCTTGGCTGCCAGATAAAGATTGTTGAAGAAGATGGAAAAAGTAATCCGCGTATGTTTGCAGAAAAAGCCCGCAAACTACTGGAAGAAGACCAGGTTGCCACAATTTTTGGCTGCTGGACCTCAGACTCCCGCAAGGCAGTAAAGCCTGTTCTGGAAGAAGACTATGGTCTTTTATGGTACCCGGTTCAGTACGAAGGCTTTGAAGCCAGTCCAAATATTATGTATATGGGTGCCGCTCCAAACCAGCAGGTTGTACCGGCCATAGATTATTGTGCCAAAAATATTGGAAAGCGCATGTACCTTTTAGGAAGTGATTATATTTTCCCCCGCACTGCAAACGCAATTATAAAAGCTCAGTTAAAGGAACTGGGCGGTATTTGTGTAAGCGAAACTTATGTTCCAATGCACGAAACAGACTTTACCCAGATTGTAAAAGATATAAAAAAGCTCAAACCGGATGTAATCATAAATACCCTGAACGGAAGCTCTAACCAGTCCTTCTTTTCACAACTTAAATACTCAGACATAGAAGCAGATGACATTCCCGTAATGAGCTTTTCAATTTCCGAAAGCGAAATTAAAAGCATAGGCGCAGACAAACTTTGCGGTCACTACACTGCATGGAATTATTTTGAATCCACTGGCTCTGCAAAAAATACCCGCTTCGTCTCTGCCTACAAGCAGGAATTCGGTACTAACAAGGCTGTAGGAGATCCGGAAGAAGCAGCCTACATTGCCGTAAACATGTGGGCCGCCGCATGCACAAGAGCCGGAACCTTTGACGTAGAACCAGTAAGAATTGCGGCAAAGGGCTTAAGTTACATAGCTCCGGAAGGAATTGTAACAATTGAAGGTTCAAATCAGCATTTGAACAAGGTAACCAGAATCGGAAAAATTAATGAAAAAGGCCAGATAGATGAGCTTTATTCTTCAGGCACTACAGTTCGCCCGGACCCATATCTGAGCACCTACGCCTGGGCACGTGGACTTTAAATAACATAAAAAAAACTTACAGGATCACACCTGTAAGTTTTCACTTATTAAACTCTTACATTTCCAGAAAGTGTACTTGCTTTTTCCACATCTTCTTTCTTTGCATAAATATGAGGCATTGCAACTGCCACTGTTGTTCCCTTTCCTGGAGCACTCTTAATATCAATTGTTCCATTCATAAGGTAAAGCAGAGCCTTTGCAATACTTAAGCCAAGGCCTGCACTTGGAATCTCCCGATTTATTTCGTTATCTTCACGGGCAAAGCTCTTACAAACATAAGGAATGAACTCCGGAGAAATTCCAATTCCATTATCCTCACAGACAAAGGTTACAATACATTCATTTTGAAGGTCACCTTCAGTCTGCTTAAGGCCAAAACGAATCTTTCCGCCTTCAGGAGTATATTTAATTGCATTTAAAAGAACATTTATAACAACATCTGTTGTATGCATAATATCCTGATAGATGTAAGGATTGGTAATCTCGCTCCAGTATTCAACTTGAATATTCTTAGCTTTTGCTTCGTTTTCTATAAGAGCATAAGTTTTTTCCATTGCTTTACTGATGTCTGTTGGAGTTTCATTTAATTCAATTTCTCCATTTTCCATCTGAACAAGTTCTAATACATTATTTATAAAGCTGAGCATATGCTCTTGTGTTTTTTCAATTTTTTCCAGGGCACTTCTTGCAGACTCTCCATCCAGCTCTTGATTTTTAAGTTTGCCAGTAATAGAAATCATTTCATGCATGTCCTGCAGCATATTTTGGGTTACAGTAGACATGAAAATATTCTTTGCACGGTTAGCATTAGAAGCTAAATCTGCAGCCCTCTGTAATTCTATTTTTCTTACAAGCTCTGCTTCGGCCTCTGCCTTTGCCCGCTCTTCCATTGTAATATCATTCAAGAATACATAAAAAATATCACCGTAATTCTTTGTCTTAACAAAGCGGCCATAATCCTTTACGTATTTTATTGAACCATCCTTAGCTTTAATCCTGTATTCAACATAATCAATATTGTTGTCATCTGTAATCTGACGATCTATGCTTCGCTGAACACGGGCAAAATCATCCGGATGAACTATTCCGCAGAAAGAATTACCTACATACTCACGAAACTCTTCTGCGGAAGTACAACCATACATTTTGATTAATTCTGTATTAAAAGAAATCAGTTCCAGAGCACCATCTGCATGGTAAGAGAAAAAGCCTCCAGGAATTCCTTCTGCAACCTCATTGGCAGCCATCAGCATATCTTCAGAAAGACTTGTTCGCTCCTTAACCTTAGTGATTTCGTTAATCTCAATTTTTCCGGCAGAAAGGACAGAAGATTTTTTCAGATAAGCTTCAAAGTCGCGGCAGGAAAGAGGTTTTGAAAAATAGTAGCCCTGAATATAATCACATCCAAGGCTCTTTAATATCTTATATTGCTCAATAGATTCAGCCCCTTCAGCTATAGTCAAAAGCCCCATTCGATGAGCCATCTTAATAATATTTTCAATTACAATTTCATTCTTTTTGATATTGCGAACAAAAGAGATATCCAGTTTTAGAATATTAAGCGGGAAGGTAGAAAGCGAACCGAGAGATGAATAACCGGAACCAAAGTCATCCATTTCAATTGCAAAGCCCATATCCTGAGTCTTCTTAACCTGAGAAATAATAAGTTCTGTATTTTCAGAATAAAGAGATTCAGTTACTTCCATATGAAGCAGGCTGTGGTCTACATTATATTTATCAATAATTTTAAATTGGTTTTCAATACAACCGGTTTCCAGAAAGTCGCGACGTGAAACGTTTACAGAAATAGGAACCAGAGGAAGTCCATCCTGTTCCCAGCGTTTTATATCCTTACAAACCTGCTCAAGAACAAAGGCATCCAGTTTTGTAATAAAGCCGTTGCGTTCAAAAAGAGGAATAAAGCTGCCTGGTGCCATAAAACCATACTCAGGATGATTCCAGCGAACAAGTGCTTCTGCACCCGCAATATGCCCCGTTACAGTTTCATGCTTTGGCTGATAGAAAACCTGGAACTGACTTTCTTCAAGAGCCCGCTCCATTGTTTCTGTAATGCGCTGTTCATTCAAGAGCTGATTCTGAAGAGAGTCTTCAAAAAAAGCGATGTCTTTTCCATATTTGCCCTTGATACTTCTTATAGAAAAGAAGGCTCTGTCACAGGAGATTACAAGAGGGAGTTCACAGTCTACAGGAGAGTAAATTCCCATCTTTACAATCTGATGAGGAATAGGAGCGCTATCCAGAATTTCTTTTACAATTCTGTTAAGGCGCTCAATATTAACATGTTCCTTTACTTCATAAAAAAGAATGTACTGGTCTCCACCGTATCGGCCGCTTATACCTTCCGGCAAGGCCTTCATCATTTCCCTTGCGGCAAAAGCAAGAAATTCATTACACTTCTCAACACCGTAGAGGCTGTTAGAAGATTTAAAATTATCAAAATCAAAAGCAATGATTGCCAGCTTCTTATCGCGGTTGTTGCTTATAAACTGTTCAACCTTAAGCAAAAAAGCCTTACGGGTAAGAAGCCCTGTAAGTTCATCGCGTTCAAGTTCATCAATTGCTTTATTTGCTTCCGCAAGTTTTATGGTTGTCTTTAAGCGGTTGAGAACACGACGTTTGTCATAAGGCTTTTTCAAAAAGTCTATAACTTCAAGATCAAGAAGTTCATTTTCCAGATCTGAGTTCTCAATATCTGTGCTGATTAAAATCGGAAACTTTGCTGTTGAAATAAAAGATCGAAGTTCTCTAACAATTAACGCCGCGTGCTTTATATTCAAAATGGCTGTAGTAATTCCATTTTCTTTGTTGGAAATCAGAGAAACTGCATTTTCTGGCACAGTCTCAACTACTTCATAATGAGAAGAAATAATATTCTTTAGCTCTGCAGAATTTTCTGCATCACTTTCGACAATGAGGACTTTAGGTTTGTCAACGTTATTAAGTGTGTTCATTTATGGTTTTTACGTATCCCTTTAATTATATCACACTTTTTTAACAATACAAAAATTTTTATATAGATATGTAAACAACTTGTAATAAAATCGTCTTATAAACAAACGGAAATAATTCGCTTGTTTTTGCTCTAAGTGCTACTAAGTATCTATTGAAACGGGGGATATTTAGTCGCATTTAGCGGCTAGAAAAAAGGCTGACCACGAAACTTCCCGTTTCCAGGTTGGCCTTTTTTTTATTTATAATTCATTTTTCAACAGAAAATAATTTGCTATTGGGCAGGCGGATTTTTTCTGTTGAAATTTGAAAAGGAAGTATTATGGTTATTACATTTTCATCAATGAAAGGTGGTGTTGGAAAATCCACTGATGCAGTTCTGCTTGCAAACAATCTGGCAGCTCGTGGCTTCAAAGTATTATTCTTTGATATGGATACAAACAATTCTTCTACAATTTATTATTGTATGGGAATTGCAGAAGAGTTTCCTACACAAAATGTTGCAGAAGCTCTAACACATAGGACAACAGAAGGTTATACTGTTCATTCAAGAATTCCTAATATTGATATTGTACCTTCCAGTCTTCGGTTGTTTGATATACGCTCTATTGATTATCATGTCTTAAAAAAGTCATTACCAAAAGATGATTATGATTTTATCATAATTGATACAGCACCTACCTATGACAATCTTGTTATGAACGCACTTTATGCTGCGGACTATATTTTTACACCTGTACAGCTTGATTTTTTTAATCTTACAACTTCACGATTTCTGCGTTCTCATCTTTATGACGAACTTAATGAGCAGGTTCCAAAATGGTATATATATTACACTTTCTGGCAGGAAAATCTTGCAGTCTTTCCAGAAAGCATACAATCTCAGTTTGCAGTACTTTTTGAAAGCGAATTCAATAACATTCTTGATATTCAGATTCCAAACACACCTGCAACACGGAAATATACTCAAACAGATGAAAAAGTCAGTATTCACTCAAGAATGCTTGGAAGTCAGAGACTTGCAGTTTCTTTCAACAAACTTGCAAACCTGATTACAGGAACAGAAAATGATGTGGAGAAATTCTGATGCAGAACATAAATCTTAAACAAAAAGGGATCTGCAGAATCTGCGGATGTACTGCGACTACTTACTGTTACAATCCCAAATATGGAACATGCTGGTGGATCGATGAAACAGAAACTCTATGCAGTCATTGTTCCATTGAAGAAATAAAAAATGACAAAGCAACAGATAAATATAGAGAGGAACTTATATAATGGCAAAACGAATAAATATACTGGGAGCTGGCCCAGCAGTTCCATTTGCAGACGGAGGATTAAAACTCTCCAAATCAATAAAAATAAGCGAAATTGAAGAACATCCGGATTTTAAAAGCCTGTTCAAAATTGACGACGAACTTTTAAAGAGGATAACGAATTCAATAGATGATGATGGATTTGATAATTCTCAGCCAGTTCATATTTGGAAAGTAACTGAGGTTGATGGAACAGTTCATTACTATCTGATTGACGGTTATACACGTATTAAAGCACTAAAACAACTAGGATATGAAACGGTTCCATATTTTGAGCATAATTTCAAAACTTTTGAAGAAGCATACAAATATGTTCTTGGATTACAGGTAAACAGAAGAAACCTAGAAAGCTCTGAATTATTGCGTAATGTTTCAAGACTTTTAGGAACAGATTTTGTACAGAATGCCGAAGGTAAAAAGTCTGAAATAATTGCAGAAGTTCTTGGAGTTTCAGACAGAACTGTAGAAAAGGCAATTTCTGTTTCAGAAAATGCAGATGAAGAAACTTTAGCAAAAATTGAATCTGGGGAACTTTCTGTAAACAAGGCTTATAAGCAGGAAAAAACAAAGAAAAAAGCTGAGCGAAACGTTTCGCCCGAGGAAGAAGAATTACCGCCTCCTTTTCCCGAAATGGAAGGAATAATGTCTGATGATTTATCAGATGCTCTTGAAGACAACGAAGGAAATCCAGGTGCACTAAGCTTTATTACCGAGCATCCAAGTGAAGATGTACATAAACTGACGCCAGAAGAAGATGTTTCAAGGACCATTGAACGCAAAAATGCCTACGAAATGGGACTGAAAAAAGGCAGCGATCTAATAGATGAAGGTAAATCAGCAGAGGAAATCCGAGAAGATGAAAAACTCTCTGATTTTTCAAAGGAAATAATTTATGAGAAATTTGAAATAGATTATTAAAAGAAAACTTAATAATAAGGAATAAGGAAGATTAAAAAATGATTACATTAGATTACTATGATGATAATACGGTCAGAGACAATGCCGTATTTTTTACGTTCAAAAGGATTTTTGCAATCGTCATTGCGTCTTATTTGTCGGCTAATTTTTCTACATATAAACTTTGTAAAATTAAAATTGAAGGAAATACTCAGACTGCTCAGATTGTTTTTTTTGAAACCCTTTTGGCAATGAGTTTAATTACAATTGTTATTTTTATGATTTTTTATTTCTACAGAGATGCTCATGAATTATATTCAAGACATGACCTTATGAAACTTAAAAGAAATTACGAATCTGAAAGAAAAAATGTTCTGGAAGAACATAAGTATAATTATTCTATTTTTACCATTCATTATAATACTACTATTGATAAGGAAATATTATGCAATTCTTTTTCAGTGGATAATAAAGGCTATGTATACATTATGAACTCTGATTTTGACACCGTACTTGATGAATCTGAAAATAACATAAAAAAATATCATCACATCGTTGATAATCGTGACGGCCATACCCTTACTGTAAAAGAACTGAAAGAAAAGTACCTGTCAAAAATATAAATGGTAAATCACCAGAAAACAATAAATCTGAATCAAAATCACATTCAAATGACAGTAGAAAAGACAGGTCAAATTAAAAAAGGAGATAAAACAGATGAAAATACCTGAAATCATATATTATAAAGAAGACATCAAGTATCTCATTTCATTTCTTATTGTCTTTGTCGTGTGCTTTTTTATCTTCAAAATAACACACCTGATTATCATTACATTGGGAAAAAAGAATCAGAATAAAAAGATATACAGAAAGCAGATTATTAAAGAAAAAAACATGATTGATAACGGTATTAAAATTGGTTCGTCAAAATATAATTCAATTATTGTTACTTTTTTCAACGGAAGAAAAAAGATTTCACTTGCCGCACCTTATCCAGATACCAATCTTGCAATTATGGACTGCTTATCAAGGTATGTCGGCGCAGACAGGATTGACGGTATCGGAGAAAATCTGGATGTAAACTATACGGTAACAAGAGGAAATCCTGAAACTAGCGGGTACTGTGAACAATTTATCATGATTATCAATAATTCACTGTTGCAGGAACTTTTAAACGAAAACGGAGTGTCTGTAAGGCACAGTTAATATTATCCAAAAAATTGTAATAAAATTGTTTTTGAGGATAAGGATTAGGATTTATTTAGGGAGAAGAACAATGAAAGTAATTAAAAAAGTCTTAAACAAAATTGCATACATCTTTATCTGCATAAATCAAGACATAAAGATGCGGTATCAAATTCAAAAAGAAGTAGAAGATGATGTTTTACAATTTAAAAAAGAAAATGTCAGGTAGATTATGAACATAAAAAACGAGAATTATATACAAATTTCTGGCTGGATGATAAATGAACTCGATTTAAAGGGCAACGAACTTCTTGTCTATGCCCTTATTCATGGGTTTTGTCAGGACGGAAAATCTGTATTCAAGGGAAGTTTAAATTATATCATGGCATGGCTGAATATTT
Source organism: Treponema sp. (assembly GCA_004554075.1). Classification (GTDB taxonomy): domain Bacteria; phylum Spirochaetota; class Spirochaetia; order Treponematales; family Treponemataceae; genus Treponema_D. Next base: position 37,739 of record SFOB01000012.1, on the reverse strand, counting down.
CTAAACCTACCGCAATTGCTTGTATTCAAAGCCTCATAGACAAAGGTATGGTAGTAAAGTCAATAATTTACAATAAAAATTCTGTTGCAGGTTGCGAATACTATACAAAAAAATCTCGTAATATTGAATCAGAATTACAAAAAATTCCACAAAAAGAAGAAAAAGGTGGTAAAGAAATTTTACCACCTCAAACTGAAAAAAAGAGCGAAGGTGGTAAAGAAACTTTACCAGGGTGGTCAAAAAATTTAACCAGAGGTGGTAAAGAAATTTTACCCAATAATACTAATGATAATACTAAAAATAGTGCTACTGCTGTTAAAAAAACTGATTTTGAAATACTTTGTGAAAAATATTTCGGAAAAAACGCTTTTGATTCAGACTTTCCAAGAAAAGCAGCAGCGTTTTTCTCAAAAAATCAAATAAATAATCATGATTTGTATTTTTCTTTCATCAAAAACAAACTTTCAGAAAAGCAAAAATTAAATCAGGTAAAAAATCCAAGAGGACTTGCTTACAGATTGTTTTTTCAAAGTGATATTGCACAGGAATTCACAGAGCAGCAGCAGACTATTCTTTTTAAAAAACAAAATGAAGAAGAGAATCTAAGAAAAGTCGAGGAAAGGAAAATAGTCTGTCCTTGTTGTGGAAACAGATTTCTACCAGACTATATTACATCATGCCCGGAATGTGATTTTGACATATCTGCCTTCGACAATACAGAAAAAGTCATAATTCATAAAAAATACCTAAAACTATCGGACCAACAAAAGACAGATTATCAGAACGAATTGAAGACCATCTATTTTAGTATGAATACTTTTATAGATTTGATTAGGGAAACTCCAGAACAAAGAAAACAGAAAAATGTTCTACGAGAACAGAAGGAAAAAGAATTAAATATTAAATATGGACTTGTGAGTTAGAAATAACCGCAAAAATATAATCAGGAGGCATAAATTATGTCAGACATGAATGACTTAAAACTACAGGGACGTATTGTACGAGATGCAGTACTAAAAACAAAAGCAAACAACAAACAAGTTGCATTTTTTACTCTTGCCGTAAATCAAACAAGAAAAAATGTAGACGGAACTTACTATGATGAAGCAAATTACTTTCCATGCTCAGCATTTGTAAACAGCGATAAGTTTGCTTCATACTTAAAGAAAGGCCAGCCTTTGATTCTGGAAGGATATTTGAAGCAGGTAACAAAAGAAACAGGAACTGATGAAAATGGGAAAAGACTTTTTGATTCACGAACTTATATTTGTACCTCAAAAATTCATTTGATCTTTACAGGTAAAAAAGATGAAGCTGCAAATAATGAAAAACTTCCTGAAATCCAGGAAAACTTCATATTAGAAAATGACGCTTCATCTGAAGATGTATTCTTAGGCGATGAAACAGAAACGGAGATTTGTTAAAAGGCAGAATAAATATGACTTCCGTAAATTTCCAAAGTTTTAGACCTGCTATTAACAGAATTACACATTCAATAAACAGGATTTTTTCGGGAGTCCTTTATTATTTGGACAGCCATTTTACATTTCTTTCGATTCTTGTAATCAGCTTAATTGGAACGATCCTAATTTTTGTAACAGGATATATTTGCCGTTACAGTAAATATGATTTTTGGAGATGGAAAAGCAGAGCTTTATTTAGAAGCATAAGATTTTGCATTATTTTATTTTTAATAAAAGGAGTTTTACAAATAATAAAATGAATTCAATAACACTTCACGGAAGAATTGCAAAAGATGCAACTACAACCCTGATAAATAATGGAGGAATAGAAACACCTCTTGTAACTTTTTCTTTTCAGGATTCTGGGACACCATATCAAAAAAATGAACCAATGTTTATAGAAGTTCATTTTATGAAGGATGTTGCCATGCACATACTGCCATTTCTAAAAAAAGGAAAAGAAGTTGACATATATGGTTGTTTGCGTTTTAAAAATTATGTAACTGGGAATGGAGAAAGTAAACAGAAATATTTTGTATCTGCAGATTATATAATTCTATGCGGAAACAACACAAGGAAGGATTAGGATGGATATTAAGATAACAATAAAAGCAGACCGTCTGACAATTTCAAAACTTGCAGAAGAAACTGAAACAAATGACAGTTCTTTTATAAAAAAATTTTGTACTGATATTCTGCAAAAAATAGCAGTTGAAACAAAAAGTTTATGTAAAGCTGCGAAGGAAATTAACCTGGAAAATCCATATGGTTTTCCAGCTATATAAAAAAAGCGAAATGTTTCGCTCAAACTTTATATAAAAAGGAAACAAAGAAAAATGAAAGATTTCAGGAATTTTCAGAATGTAAGAATTATTACAGAAGAAGGAACAATTGCTAATGGTGACTATATTATGGACGAAGTTATCATAAGATGCAAAAACGGTCTTTTGAATGATAATACAGATGAAAATGGAGATTTGCTACCTGCCTTGGAAACTAAAGACGGAAATCATGTAGAGCACTGGAAAAACGGAGTTCTACATTGTGAAAACGCACCTGCGATAGTAGACAATATAGACAAATATGAGTACTGGTTTGTAAATGGTGTGGAATATCCGCCAAAATCCTAAAACTTCAATTTTTTATTCATTTCACTTAAAAAAATTGAAGTAACAAGAGTTTAGAGAGTGTAACTCTCTACATCATAATTAAATGGAAAAGCAAGGAAAGAATAATGATAGATACAGAAAATCCTTCAGAAACGGAAACAAAGACTACAGAAACAGAAAACACAACAAGCATCCAGAAAGGGAAATTGCCAGTTAAAGGCCCATCTCCAGATACAAGACTTCCTGTAAAAACAAAACAGGAGCTTTTACCCTATGAAAAAGAAAACTATTCTACAATAGAAAAAGCAATAATAGAGCTTTCTGAAGAACTAGCAAATATTTCAGAATTGAGGGATGCAATTGAACATAGCTTTGAAAACAAGACGGCAACAGACGATAAATTCCAGACAGAGGTTACAACATATTTTAATTCTTTACGAAAGCAGTTTGAGGAGTTCAATGAAAAGTTTGCCAGGGAAATTGATTATAATCGTGAACTTGAATTAAAAGTCCAGAACAACGAGTATAAAGGACAGATTTATCTTTTGGAAAGGGAGTTGAATGAAGAACGGGCAAAAATAACTAAAACCATTGATGAAATTAACCAGACTGTTAAAGATAATATGTTGAGTGTAAGTGATAAAGTCCGTGAATTAAAATCTGCTGATACTATGATTGAAGAAGCCATTTCTAAATTCAGAACCGATTCCATGTCTGCCTCTGAAAATGAATATAAGGCTTTGAAAGCTAATTGCGAATCAATGCTCAGAACCTTTACGGAAAATGCCCAGAAAACACTTGAAACAGTTAAAAAAACATCAATTGATTTTATAACCCAGTGTGAAAAGGAAAACAAATCCCTCATTGGAAAAGTCCCTGTTGTAAAAGGAAAACTGACTCAAGAAAGCTGGATTGTCATTATATTCGGCTGCATCGGAATTGCAAGCCTTATTATAAACCTATTTATTCGATAAAAACTCATCAATTAACATATTTTTGATGAAAAATCTGTTAAAATATGCTATATTATTGTTAGCAGATTTTACTATTGAAACGGGGGTAAAATTATGACTTATTCATTAGGAACTTATGATCCAAAAAAAGACCTGAAAAACTCTGATACTCCTCTAGGTCGCATTCTACGTACACCAAAGCCAGACTTTACAGAATTAAATAAAATTTCTGAAGAATTTGAACAAGCTATGACAATTGAACATGAAAAAGACAGAAAAATAATTGCAGAAGCTCTGGCGGTGGCTAACAAATGATTAAAGGGTTTGAAATAAAAGATGAGAAAAACTACTCTATAGAACATATTTATGATTCTCAAGACAATGAGACATTGATTCAAAATTTCCAAGTTGATAAACAAAGTGCAAAAGGTCTTGAACAGTTTTTGAAATACTGGGCATTTCCAGACGAAGATGAAAAATCAAACAGGACTTATTTAATAAAAGATCGAACCACAGGAGAACTTGCAGGCTATTTCTCTTTACGAAATGGAATGATTACCCAGCAGATAGAAAATCTCGCTGAGGATGATATTTTTAATTCTATCCCAGCTATAGAACTCTCAAATTTCGCAGTTAATTCAGAATACAAAAAAAATCATAAAGACATAACTAAATTAGGAGCATATATCTTTACTACATTCATTCGTCAACTGACTCAGAAAATTTCTGAGTACACTGGTATCCAAGCTTTATATATTTATGCTTTACCGAATGAGAGATTAATTAAATACTATAAAACACTCGGTTTTACTCGTCTTTCACCAGAAGATGAAAAATATATTCATGCACATATAAAACCAAAGTATGACAGAGAATGCATTTTTATGTACCAGACACTGTAAATTCTATCTTCCTATTTCTATCTGCAAAGACTGCTGGCGGTGGACCTTATGCTCAATTTTTTGAGCCTTATACTGCTGCTTGCCGTACTCTGCAAGAAAAGTATCACGAGGTACATCATAAAAAGATTTATTCCCATCCATAAGAGTAATCATATTATTTTCCTTTGAAGAAGAAATAATCGTACAATTTTGATATATGGATTCTTTTCGCAGGAAATGTGTTTTTGCATCTTTATTTACCTTAAATACCACTTCGACACTATCACCTATTTTGAGGTCAAAATCACGGTCGATTTTTTCACCTTTTGTTGATAGAGTGTCATACATTGGTCTGGCAATCATTTTTTCATAACGATGATGTTTAATATAATCTTCATTAAGCGGTATTTCTTTTACAGCTTCATGAAAAGTTTCTATTAAAACTTCATTTACAGACTGTCCGTCTTTACGCAAAAGATTCAACAGTTCCTTTGTTTTCCTCTTTTCTTCTTTTGGCATTTCAGAAATAATATGATTAGCAATTTTCAGTGCATCTAATGGCGAGTTTGCTTCTTTGCGGCAGAAAACAGAAAGATTGTGACGGAAATTATTTGCACAGTTGTCACGCAGCTCAAAAAAATCATTGTACTGAGTATCAATCATTTTCTCGGCAGTCTTTGTGTCTTGTGTGTAAGATTCTGTTTTTTTCGCATATTCATCACTGGTAAGAGTTTTTAATGTATTCTCAGTAACTCTAACATTATTCTTTCCATTTTCTGATTTTAACAGATACGTTCCTGTTGATTCTTCAAAACTATCAACAATCATATCCTTAAAAATTTCAAGCCCATGCTGTGTAATCATTGCAAATTCAGGAACCTTTGTTTCTCCATAGATGATGACGTTTTTATCAACCTGTGTAGCATTTTCATCAATTGTTTTTTCAAGTTTTTGAGGCTCTTCCAGTGATGAAACATGATAATATTTTGTCTGAACAAATTCAGTTTTTCCATTATTGTTTACTGGAATTGTAAGAGTTACATAAGGCTGGTTCGGTTTTATTTTAGTACCTTTTGCAACAGCTTCTACTTCATTTATCAGAATGAACTTCTCTTTCGGCTTTACAAGTCCTTTTTCAATAAGTTCATTTTGAAAATCCTGTGTGAGCTTAATATTTCCACCTGTAAAATCATTATCCAGAATAGATTTTATTTCACCTTTCGTAACAGGTATTTCTTCTTTAAGTTCATCTGTAGAAAACTTATAAAGAAACTTTTCAGAACTGAAGGTTTGTGTTTCTTTATCATAGTCCTGGTCAAGTCTTGTAAGAAGAATTGGTGTGAAGATTTTTGCATAGTTTTCTTCTTCTCGCTTGAACTCTTCTGTATTCAAATATTCTTGTAATTTAGCAAGAGAGTTTTCAAAATCATTTTTATCCATTTCTGTAAGCTGTATTAAATGGAATACAGCAGTTTTTTCTTCTATAGGCAGATTCCATTTTGAGCTTTCTACTTTTTGAAAATTTTCCAGAATTGCTACAATTTCTTGAGGAAAATGTGGATTTCCGTTTGTATCATTGAATGTTAGTACAGACTCTTCTTCCTCATCATAAGATGAATCTTCTTCATAGGCTTCTGTCTCTTCCTGTGCTGCTATTTCTGCTTCTATTGCAGCATCGCTTAATCCACCGTTGACTTGTAAATCCTCTATAGTTTTATCAAGCTCATCCTGGATATATTTGTCATGAAGGATTTTCTCAGCTTCAATATCTTCTTCTGTTGGGGGATTCAGAGGTGTATTGTAAGATTCTTCTAAGGCTTCGATTGGATCGGTATAATCGGTTAATTCAGAATTTACCTGGTCAGTTCTCTGATTTTTCTCATCATTTGTTTTTGAATTGCTCTTCGCTCTTCTTGTTCGCTCTTCGTTAATAATCTTTTCTCTGTTATTGACGATGTATTTACCGATAGGATCTGTAAGTGTTTCAAAGTTTTCTGCGATGTCGAGTTTTCTAATTGCATTTAATAAATCCCCCTTCTGGTCTATAGATTTTAACGAATTAAGATTTTCATCTGTTATTGCTAAAATTTTACTATTTTCTACGCTTGGTGTCAAGGTAGATACAGCGACAACTTTTCCCCCCTTATCTTCAATAAAATTTCTCATTGAGTTAATTGTCCCACCCATAGCAAAAACATCATCAACAATAATGTATTCTCTACCTTGTTCTATAGTTCCATCAAAATGAGGTCTATTAACAACACGTTTAAATGATTTTTTTCCTGTATGATGAGCTGAGTCTATTTCAATTATGTCATCAGCAATTTGAAGTCCAGCTTTTTCAAATTTTCTTGCATATGCAAGTGGAATTGCATTTGGTTTTTTATCTGCAGTTTCTATTGAAGGAATTGGTACGACAATTGCATTTGGATATTGATTCACAAGTTGAGATACAATTTTATCATTTACTAATTTATCAACTAATTCAACAGCAGCTTCTTCATTACCAGCTTTTCCTTCTATCTGTAGTTCTCTATTATCAATCATACTTTGATATGAAGTATTTGTAATTACTTCCTTTAAGTTTTCTGACCAACTGTGTTTGGGAAGATAAAGAGAGTTTTTTTCAATTCTCTTTTCAAATCCCATTCCATTCATTAAATCTTTCATGGAATATTGCGGATTAAGTTCATCTTTTATTTTTTGCAAAGTTTTTTCGAGTTCAGTTATATCCTTAGCACCATACAATTCAAGTTTTTCAGTATTGTGAATAATACCTTCTCTTCCGCTAGAAAGTTCTGTGTATGTTTCATTAGATTTTACAATTGCCTGTGCAATAAGATTAAGTCTGGAAATAACTGATGAATACCTTCCCTTTTCTTCATCTGTCCAATTTGGACTTATTCGTTCACCATTTTTATAGATAGGAATTTCAAGTTTATTTTCCAGATAATGTTGTACAAAACTTATATTATCTTTATGTCCGCTTATCTCTTTTTCTTCTCTTGCAGCATCCATGAATTTCAAAAATTCATCTGAATGGTTATGAAAGTCAAAAAAGTTTGTGATATTTGAATATTCACTCCATTGACCTACTGCATTTTCAAAATTACCGATTACATCAAAATCTTCCTGCAAGCGTCTTTCGTCTGCTTCAGATAATGATTTACGCTCTACGATTTCGTGATTAAACAAATATCCATCTTTATTCATGTTTTGTTCCTTTTTATCTGATAAGACCATTTTTTGTATTTTTGATTTTTCTGCTTGATGTGCCATATATTGTTCTTTTGTTGGGGAATAAAAGTCTCTGTCAAAACTCTTATCACTGTAATTTCCAGTGTTAAGCCAGTCTTTTAAGCCATTTAATATATTTTCCTGTTTTTCAGCATTTAAACTTTTTGAATTGTAAACATATTCTGCTATAAATGCTTCCTTACTTGGCACAAAACCGACCGACGAAAGTTTTATTACAACACTTATTTCATCGGGTCTAAATTTTGCGTGTACAGCATTAGCACTATGATTAGAAATTCGTAAATTGTGTTGTTCATCATTTACATAATGTCTTACAGTATGTGATTTTTCGTCACTAACATGCATTATATCTTGTATTTCTTTAAGAAAATCTGCAGCATTTAGTTTTCCATTTTCTTTTAGATGCTTTTGCAAAATATTTATTTTATTAATAGCCTCTTGACATTTTTCGCCTTCAAAGTTATCTTTATATCTGTCCGTTTGACCTACGTAACTGTAGTATGTTTGCAGTATGCCATCGACGGACTTTTCTTTTTTTAAAGTCTCTTGGGAAACAGGCTCTTGAGCCGAATTTGTTACAAACGTTTCATCAAGAGATTTTTTTGTTCTTAAATCAACAATATTAGGATATTGTATTTGAGCTTCCTCAAAACTTAAACTTTCTTTTTCAATTCTTTTTTCAAATACCACTCCATTCATTAAATCTTTCATTGGAGCTGCCAGAAACTCTTTCATACTTTCTGCATTAACTGCTTCAGAAATATAGTTTTCGCTACCCAGTTCTGGAGAAAATCCAAATTCTTTTGCAACAAAAGCTTCAACTTCTTTATTCCAGTCTATTACTGCATTTTTAGCGTTTTCTCCATTCTCCTGGGCAATTCTTTCAAGAACTGACTGAGCAAACTTTCCTACAATCCGGGCATGACATTCACTCAAAATTTCATCTTCATTATTCCTGATATTCTGATAGCTCGGATCGTTTACAACTTCGTTCCAAATAGCAGTCTTCTTAAAAACATTCTTTCCTAGCTCCCAAATTTCCGGATTTTTATTTTTTGTGTAATTATCCCAAAGATGTGTATATTCATGAGCAAGCACATTTGAATTCATAAGATTTTTATCTGCGTAAATCTGACCATTGTATGCAAAACCATAAAGTTCACCGTTCTCTGTAATCATGTATTGCACACGGTTATTTATATTCATTTCACGGTCATCAAAGATGATGTAGTTTTCGGTAGATGTTTCCATTCCCACATACCCGATTTTCTGCAAGAATTCACTTGCCTGTTTCTGGGAATTGAAAATCTTGTTGGAAAGAATATTAAAGTAAACGCTGTATCCTGTGTCATTACGGGAAACTTGCCAATTTGTACCAAGTTTTGAAAGCTCTGTGTTAATACGCTCTGCACTTTCAAGACCTATAGATTTATCATAGTAAAGATAATTTGTACCGTCATTATCAGGAATTTCAACGGAATAAAGGTAAGTCTGTTCCCGCTTGTAATTTATAAGGTTTAGGCCGCAAAGTGTAGAAAGCTGATTCTGCTCTTTAAGTAAAACAGGATTTCCTTTTACATCAGAAGTCATAATAGAATGTAAAAGAGTTTCATTAGACGGATTCTGTACCTGGCTTATAACGCTCTGCCAGTATGGACTGAAATTCCGTTTCTGCAGAAATTCCTGCAGAGGCTGATTGTTTATATAAAAACTGTTTCCATATTTTTTTGCAGCAATCTTTAAACCAAAATTCCGTGCATTTTCTTCATTTACAGAAAGAACATACACACCGTAACCGTTAAACGACTCTGCATTTTCAATATTCTGATTAGTTCCATAATGAGCTGCCATTTTCTGAACATTGATACCTGCATCAAGAATAGCCTGCATTTCGTTCTGGTCAGTTATTACATTTATATTTGCAGCTTTAAGTTTTTCCAGGACAAGTTCAGTGGCTATATTGGAAATATCCTGAACTTTTTCTTGATGATTGACAAAATTTGACTTGCAAGGTATATTTTCTATATCTAGTGTTGCAAGAGGCAACAGGAATTGCTCCTGAATGTCGGGTTCACCTTGTGAAACTGCTTTTGCAAGACTGGATATTTTTTTATCATCTGCATATTTCAAAAGACCTTTATTTTTCCATTCTTCCATTATATTTATGCCGTTTCTTGCAATTAAACTTCTTCCATGTATACTTGTGATGGCATTTATTTTATAACGATTATTAGTTTCGTTTGCATTAACATTCATTGAAACTGCAGAAGGCTTATTTTCAGCAGAAACTTCTTCATCGGTAATTAAAAGTATCGAATCTCTTTTATTTTCAGTAGATAATTTATCACTATCAAAAACAAGTAAAGGATCGGCAATTTTCTTCACGGTATTAAGAATTTCATCATTCGTCATTTTATGAATTTTCTTTGCTTTGTTTATAACAGATGAAGAAAACTCTATTTCCAATGGATTAATTCCTGCATACTGCAATACAGATGGAGTTTCATTTATAACAAATTTATTCCCTTTTGGCTGTTTACCGTAAAACAGATAGTTCTCTAATTGTTCTAAAACTTTGTTTTCATTATTTAATTCAAAAAGATTGTTTGTCATAGTTTTTACACCTTTTAATTTTTTATCTTTCTATAACTTTCTCATTTACTTTTTGCTTTCTCAAAGCTGTAAATGAAACATGATTATCTATATGGTTTTTAGAAGCATTTTGTGCTTCTAATCTCTGCTTTATTTCTCCGGCTAAATCAGAGAGTTTAGTTTCCGACAAAGTTAAAGACCCTCTTGCAGTATGAACTTTTGGCATTAGGTCTTTATTTATTTGCTCAAGTTCTGCTAAAGCCTGATCTGAAAATAAACCGCCGTTATCAAAGGTTTCTTTTTCAACAGTGATTTCAGATTGATTTTGTTCATTTTCAGTCTGAACTTTTACTTCCTGATTCAAAGTAACTTCAACATCCTGTTTCTGCAAAGGCACATCGAAATTTTCTATTTCTCCGTCAAGCCATTCATAATAGCGTTTATAACCTACAGAAGAATACAAGTCCTTTTCTTCATTTGAAATTTCGCCTTTTTCCCACTTTTGAGATAACATCTGTTCAAAACGCAGTGTTCTGATTTCTGGCTCTACCTCTGCCATTGGCCGCAAGTTTTTCTCAATATCTTCGGTAAGTTGTTTTAGTTGTTCAGAAACAGGAGGCAGAAGAATTTTCTTTTCCTGCATTTTTAAGTTTTCTTTTGCAAGGATTTTTGGAAGTTCCTTTTTCTTTTCTTCCAGTTCTTTTTCAAGAGAATGTTTCTGGGCATTCATTTTTGGAATGAATTCTTCAATATCCTTGTCATCTTTAATTCCCCATGATGAGAATTTGCGATTGATTGTTTCAAGCTGATGCTCATAACTTTCTTTGTATTTGCGTTCTTCTTTAAGCTCCATTTTGCACCATTCAGGAACTTCAAGTTCTCGGCTCTTATAGTCTTCAATATTTTTAAGCCTGTTTTGAATTTTGATTTCTGCTCCTTTGAGGTTTTCAACAAGATTTTTCCTTTTTTCATCAGTTTCTTCAAAAGACTTTATTCTACTGTTTACTTTGTTAAGTTCATTTTGAATATGCTTTGTTCCAGTAAATTTGTATTCAGGAGTATCAATTCCATTTTCAAGAATAAGCTTTGCTCTTTTTTGAGGATCTTTTATAAGCTCAAACTTCAATTCTTCCGGATTTATATCTTCAACATTAAGAGTGTCCCCTGCCTTATAGTTCCAGATTTCATTAATTCGGCTGCGTTTTTCATCATGCTTCTGGTACAAAAGGCTGTCGATACTATCATTCATAACAGGATAAACACAATGGACATGCCCCTGCTGATTTCCCTGTCTCCAGATACGACCTTCTGCCTGAATTGTTTCGCTAGGATTCCAACCCAATGAACAGTTGTACATAACAAAAGAATTACCATTTAAGTCAATTCCTTCACTTGTATTTTTTCCACCAATAAGAATTTTACATTTATTCTTAGGGTCATTGAATTTTTCAGTAACTTTTGCTTTTTTATCTGTAGTGTTATTTACTGAACCATTGATAATTTCTACAGCTTCTTTTGGAAGTCCATTAGCAACAAGATAGTCTTTTACAATTCCGTGAGCTGTCTGACCAAGTGGCATATATATAAACTGTCCTTTTTCAGGATTATTTTTATACATATCAATTACAGAATCACAGACAAACTTGAGTTTTGGAGAGGTTTCAACAAGTTTTTCCATAGATGGAAGTTCAAGACCAGGATAACGAGCCGGATCTGCAAGAGCAGGTGCAACAAGTCCTACCCTCATTGCATTCATAGAAACAATTACAGCTGCAGAATTTCCTTCTTTTACTTCAGTCATTTTTTCTGTATCAATCTGCATCATTTTTTTCTGCAGGTCAGACATTTCTATTTCCTGAACATGAGTGAACTTTTTAGGACGTATAATTTCCTTTAGCTCCTCACCATCAACCTTATCAATAAACTCTGTGAGGATTTTCTGCAGTGCTGGAAGTTCTTTCCAGTCTTTCATAACTTGCTTCTGGTCAATTTCACCTTTTGCATTTACACCAAGTTCCAGTTTTGTATGTGCAAATTCAGTACAGAAATCACGAAGGGAATAAATGCCGGATTCAATAAGTCGCTTTCTTCCTACATAGCTGAGCATTGAATAAACTTCAAGGGGCGAATTGGTAAATGGTGTTGCGGTAAGCAGGAAAACATTTCTGTCATCATTATGACGCTGGGTAAGCTGTGTCATAGCAAAGAGTTTTAATGCCCGGGCACTTGGTTTGCCAGTTGGGATTCCTGAAAACTCATTTGATTCACCTTTGTTTTTTGGACGAGGCACTGTCCAAAGATTTTTGAAATTATGGGCTTCATCAACTGTGATATTATCAAAGCCGCAGTCTTCAAAGAAAACATAATTTGTGTTTTTAACCTGACTTGCAACACCTATTACACCTTTGATTTTTTCTTTTGCACCTGCGTTTTCTCTATCACTTCCATCAAAATCCTCTGACAAAAGTTTTGAATAATCATCTAAAAGTTCATTTTCACAAGATTCATCTGTAAAAGTAATATTTTTTAAGGCTTCATAGGTAACAAGCGAAATTGAATTTTCTGGAATATCAAGTTTATGAGGATTTTCTGCATTACGATATTTTGATGAAGATTCTTTATTGAGATTATATAAATCATTTACCTTGATGTTGGGAAATAAATCCTGAATATCCTTATACCATTTTGCATAAACAGCGTTTGGAACAACAATAACAGGTCTTTTACATCTTCCTGTTTGAATCTGATTTACTGTTGCAACGATTCCTGCAGCAGTTTTACCTACACCAACATCATAAGCAAGAAGTCCGTTTCCCTTATTGCAAAGAAAAGAAACACCTTTTATCTGCTGATCATATAATTTGAATTTCTTTCCATCTTTTTCACGACTCATACCGTCTATAAAAAGAGGAAGTTTAGAGTAATCTGGAATAATATATGAATTGAAACGTCTATTATATTCAGCTTCAACTTTAGCTGATAATTCTGGAGAAAGTCCTTCGTGCAAATATTTATCAAAAAGACGATCAGCTGTTTCACTTCTGGCCATTCTTTTTTCTTCAGCTTCTTTTCGTTTTTGCGCTTTATCTGCATTTATTTCTTCATCACTTTTTCTCCAGGTACTTACACGGTCTGCCTTTACAGATTTTCGGTCTATATATTCTACAATGTCATACCAGGTAACATTTTGAGGCATATCTTCCTCAGATATATTGGCGGTTGCATAATCTATTCCGCCTCTCCAATAACGTCCGCTTCCAGAGGCTTCTTCCCAGGTCATTCCTTTTGCCCATAAAATAAAAGATTCCTGAAGATTAAGTTTTTCAATTTCACCATCAGAATTGATATGGTCGATTTTAAATTCTTCGGCCAGTGTTGAATTGACACCAAAATGAATGCGTTCAATAGGAATTTTTGGAAGAGATACACTTTCAAGCTGCTGTATATTTTTCTGGTAAAGAGCTATTTTGTTTTCATCTTCATTTTGATTTAAGAATGTGATTTTGTTTTTATAACTTTCTATTTTTGCAGTAATATCGCCTGATTCAAAAAGAACCTTATGAGTAAATTGACCTGGTTCAATTTCTACATAGTTTTGACTTGTATGAAGTAGATTTTCTTCTTCAAAATTTAGTTTAGTGCGTTCAATTATTCCTTCCCAATCAGTTGCTCTCCAAATAGGAAATTCTTTTTCATCAAAGTCTTTTCCGTAGAGCCGACTGAATTCCTCGGCCGTCATCACATCACCTTTTGCCTTTTCCCAGTCACCGAATTTCGAAATAAATTTCTGTGAATAGATGTATTCATCTTTTTCTATGGATTTTTTCTGATTCTCATGCTTCTTGACTTCATCATAATCCCAAATCTTGTAGCCATGTTTTTCGACAATATATGCTTTTATTGTCTCATCAACCAATTCATAAAAATCCTTTTTCTGCTCTTTTGCAACATTAGAGATGTTTTTAATTGCAGCTTCCCGTTCTTCACGAAGTTGCGGATTCTTTTCCATCTCACTGCCGACAAAATCTGTGAAATATTGATTGAAGAAATTGCTAGCATCAACTTCACCAGAGTTCGGGCTGATTACCTGCCAATTGTTATTGTCCCAGCTGTCAGTGACTTTTTTGATGTAGGCCATTGTGCTTTGATTAAGAGAAGTTGTTGTTTCTATTGAAACTATCTGCTCTAGTTTCGGTAGCATTGAGTCAATCTCGTTTAGCTCATCCTGAACAGTTAGACCTTCGTGAACTACAACAACATCTTCTACTTTTCCAAAGCGATTTGTCTTTTGTTTTACTTCACCAAGAATCTTTTCAGGATGCTGTTTGAACCAGTCATTATTGCTCATTTCATCAGCATAGACTTTTGCCATTTCTTCTTTTGAAACAGATTCAGACTTATCCCATGTCCATGGTTTCATGATGATAATATCAGTACCAATTTCAGTTGTCGGGAATGTTCCTACTGGCAGTCGGTAGGCATCAATCAGTCTGCCTTTTGCAGCAATAATCTCTTTCTGTTTGTCACTTGTTGTGTTCAAGAATCCTGATGGTACGACAAAAGCCATTATAGAGTTTTCATTTTTAAGTGCATCTAAGCCTTTTGAGATAAAGTATTCTTCATAGCGGTCAAACTCTTTACCCTCCCCTAATCCTTTGTATTTGTCGTTATAAACACCATATGGAGGATTTCCAATTACGACATCATATTTTGGCTGCACAAAATCGATACGTTTGAATCTCTCGCCTTCATCAAAAAACTGCTTTTGAAAAGCTCCATGAATAACGTTTGCTTCTGGATGAAGAATCTTATTGATTCTTGCTGAAGTTTCATCAAGCTCATGCATGGTAAATTCATTGTTTGGTCTATTGTTTGCAAACTTACCTACTCCTGCAGAAGGCTCAAGAACAGTCTTTGCGTCAGGTCCATAAGCATCTACAATTTTCCATACTTTTTCTACAAGATTGTTTGGAGTGTAAAACTCATTGAGAATTCCGGCATTGCTACGATTAGCCTCATTAAGTCCACCTGCCCCTTCATACAGTGCAAGAATTACTTTATCAGCTTCAGTAATTTCTTTATCCGGCTTTTTAAGGATTTCACGACATTGTTCACGTATTGCTTTTATATCTTTCTTTGAAGTTGATTGCTCAGTAGTTTTTGACACATCTTTTTGTTCAGACAATAATTTTCCATCACTTTCAATATTGTGAGTATCATTGAATTTATTCTTAATATATTCATGTAATCTTTCTGCAGAAGTGCTGAACATTCCTTGATTATATGAACCGATTTTTGTTGCAAAATAAAGATTGTTTGTTGTAAGTCCGTCATTACCATTGAAGTTGAAATAACGTATTGCGTTTTGTTTTGCTTCTTCAAGGTTTTCAGATTCTTTTATAATGTCATTTACTTCCTGAATTTGTAGCTTTACAAGTTCATCATGTACTTGTTCAAAACTACTTCTTATTCTTGCGTCACCAATATAACGGGTTTCGTTTTCAAGATGTTTTTCTTTGATCTGCTCGTAAGTTGAATAAAAATCTTTGTATTTTTCTCTGTAATGCTTTGTAACACGGTCAAAAGGAGATTCATTTAAAGTAACATTCAAGGATTCTTCTTGTTGACTAAACAAACCTTCGTTACCAGTATAACCCATATAAGGTCCCAGCTTGTCAATAAGCTCGTCAAGTTCTGTATCCAGGGACTGCTGCACTTCCTCTTTTTCGTTCCATGCAATAGATTCATCAGGGGACATCATTTCACTATTTTCAGCTTCTATTAAAACTTCTTCATTTTGAACATTTTCCTGGAGCAATTCTTCCTCAGATTTTCGTACCCAACGTCCAAAATCATCTTTCTTAAAGAGAGTATTTTCTCCATTATTTTCATCTGCATTTGAGCAGAAATATAAAGTAAATTTTCCCTCTTCATTTTCAAGCGGATTATAATCCAATAGTTCATTATCATTGTGAGCTGCAAGAGCTTCATTAACCAGTTCAATATTCTTTGGATTGTTTAACCATTCTTTTGGTGTATTTGTATATTCAAGAATAACATCATAAGATATTGTAAGATTTTCTTGACTTACAGAGGATTCAAGACAGTGTTGGATTATCCAGTCTGCAAGTTCTACTGCATAATCGTTATCATTTTCTATTTTTTGTTCAGTTTCTAAAAGCTCCTCTTTTAATTCCGGATATTTTTCTACAATGGCATGTTCCATTGAAATGCTATCATCATTGTAAATATCAAGTTCTGTCTGAATAAATCCGTTTAGAGTTAAGGTTGTAACATCATTTAAATCGATGTACCCATATTCTGCATTTTGTGTATCTCCATTTATAATTGCAAAGCCAAATCCTACATTGTCTTCATCAACTTCACAAACATACCAGTCAGAACTTCCTATAAAATAATGAATAAAACCTTTATCATGAAGTTTTGTTTCTGCGTTATAGGATTTTCCATCTCTATTTTCATACAGGATATGTCCCATATCAGCAACATGCTTGATTTTCTGCTTAAAATATTCTGCTTCCTCACCATGAGTTGCATTATTAAGCAATGTTGAATATTCCATTTCAGGAATAAACTTTTTTGCTGTTTCCAGGTCATCTATTGAAAGTTCTATTGGCTTATTGTTTTCTGACGACTTCTCTTCAATCTGATTTTTATTTATCTGATTTTCATTATCAAAAGTGCTTTCTGAAACATTTTGAGCTCCATTCATATTCAGAACAAATTCTCTTGCTTGTTCTGATGAAACGTCTACTTTCTTACCATCACTGTTAATTACTTCTTTTATTTCAGCAATTCTTCTATCAAGTTCTGCCCTCTGGCGAATCAGTTCTGCAAGTTCATTTACCGTAATTTCTTCTATAGGATTTTCTACCTGTTCAACAGATAAAATTTTGAGAGGCTCAAGAGGAATAATTTCAGGTTCTGATTTATTAATATTATCTTGTTCGATTTTACTTAATTCTTCTTCAACTTTCTGATTAAACTCTTGGACAGACATTGTATTTTTGTAATAATTTACAAGAGACTCTGCATAAGCAATTGATTTTTCGTTCTGATATGCATACCACATCTGCTGTCTTTTTGACCATCTGAAGCCAGCTTCCTTTACATTTGCAAGCTGTTCTTCTGACATTTTTTGTGCAAAACGCAATTCAATTCCGTGCATTCTGTTATTTACTGTTAATGAAAAATCGCTATTCTTATAGTCTTTAAGTTCTGCCATTTGAAAATCTCCTTTAATGAAAAAGAACAGGAACTGTCAAACAAAATGTGTTTTTCAGACAGTTCCTGTTATGAAGAAATTAGTTTCCCATTTCGAAGGTCTGTTCTTTTTTCTTTGATTGCTGCTGTGTTTTCTGCATTTCCTGGCGGCGCTCAGCGTAAAGTTCTTTGTTGATTGAGTTTGCCTTCTGATCTACTTTGAACATAAAGTTAGAAAGTGTATCAATTTCTGCATTTCGGTCAGCCTTTTTTGAAAGCTGATTATCCAAGACTGCAGTAAAATTCTTTTTAAATTCTTCTGAAATCTCAGGATTTACTTTTAAGCTTGCTCCTGATTTGCAGGCGGCAACATAAGTTCCAAGGTATTCTTCAGGATTAGCAGACAGAATTTCGATTGTCTTGTTGATTTGAGGAAGTTTATTTTTTGCAACTTTCTCATTTACAGCATCTTTAACAAGCTGTGGATTTTCGGTCTGTTCAGGAAAGAAAAACTGGCTTGTTCCAATAGTATTGTCTTCACGCTTGAAGTTATAGAAAAAGCCCTTTTCACCTTCTTTTACACGAGTCCCAATATTCTGTGTTGTCTTGTAAGTTACTGCAATATTGGAATTGTCTTTTCCAACGATTTGCAGCGGAATAAGGTCTTTTGCATTAAGACAGTAACCTGTATTTCCATTAATGACTGGTTTTGCATTTACATTTCCAGCCTGGTCCGGCAAAAACGGAGCTGTACCGTTTTCAATACTTTCCTTAATAATTTTTGCATTGTGGCTTGGAATGTAAAATCCGTTGAACTGTTTTTCGGAAACTGAATTGTTGAAAGGTTTGTTTGTATCGAGAGAACTCATAACTGTTCCTCCTTAAATAAATTTTTTACAGGAGGAACAAACCTCCTTAAAATTTAATGCTCTTGTCCTGTTATGCTAGGAGTAACGGACAACAGAATATCAAGGGCATTAAAGATGTTTCTAACAGAAACAGGTCATACAAAAGACAAATTGAAACGGAATTATTGTAATTGTATAACTAGCAATATTATAATTGTATAACCTTTTTAAATCAATAACTTTATTGTACGTTTTGCAATATTGCAATTTTATCATTTACGCTCTATAATGTTCGTATGGAAAACAAATACAGGCAGACGGTCTCCGTAAACATTCCAATCGAAAACGATGTAGCTTATTCCCTATTTGCACAAGGTTTTTTAATTTCAATTCCACAGAAAGATGAAGATAATAACTGTTATGTGTTTAAGTTTTTAGGTGATACAGTGTTTTGTCTTTTCTATACATTTGCTAATTTTAGAAGGGCTTACATTGCAACAGCATGGCTTAATAAAGATGATGGAGAAGCTTTTTATTTACCAGGAATAAATATTCCTCTCTACATAATTTTTAAAGCAAAAGGTCGTAAAATAGATGAATTAAAACACGCACTTTACATACTCACTAAAACTGATCACTATGCACCATTTAGATTAAAAATTGATTTTTGGAAGGAATTAGCTTTGAGAATTGAGTATAAAGATTGTTATAGGGAAAAAATAATTTACACTTATAATAAATATGCTACTAAAGCAAGGAGAATCGAACTTTAATGACAGTTACAAAAGAAATCCTTCAAGACTTGAAAATTATCTCGATGAATTTAATAAATGAAAGTGATGTTTTATTTCCTTGCATAATCACAAAATATGATAAAGGTAAAATTGTTTTTTCTCTTCACAATAATATAGCTGCTTCTAACAGAATTAGTCTTCAAGTAGTTGTTCAGGAAGATGAAGGAAGTTTTATAAGTGAAGTACAAGCACTAAATATAATAGAAAAAGATTCAAATTATATAATTGCTACAATAAAGACTGAAGAACAGAAACATAATAAAACAATTATGAATCTTTTAGAGCTTCTTTCAAGACTGGATTTACAGGATGAAAAATACGGAAGAAGAAAAGAGCCAAGAATTAAGTTAGGAAAAGAGAAATCTTTGTTATTTGGACTTTCATCTGCAGAACAAAAGCTCTTTTCAAAATCTGCAAAAATAATTCAACCATGTGCTATAATAGATGCATCAATTCATGGAATCTGTATAATTACTCCTTATGAAAATCCTGCATTTAAAAATATTGAAAACTTTAATATTCACCTTTCTTTTATAAATCCGGAGCAGACAGTAATTTTGCAGGCTCATAAAGTATCATCAAAAATAAATGACACTCAAAATAAAGTTTTTTCAACAATTTCATGCCAGCTTTTAGAGCCTATAAATTATATTTGGAAGGAAAGAGTTATTAAAATGATAGAAACTGACGTTCCTGGTAATTGATAAAAAACTAGTATTTATTTATTATAAATGTATAAACTGCAATTTAGCAGAATGGAAGTATTAGGCTATGTTAAAACAAATTCCGGAAAGAATTACTTATGCTCAAGAAAAAATAATTCATCTTATTGAGGAGCGAAAGCTCCGCCAGTGGTGCATGGACAACGGACTTCAACATGCAGCTGTATATCGTCTTGCATTAGGAGAGTTAAATCCCTCTTATAAAAATATCTGCAATATGGTTCACTTGATTGCTCCTATTGAGTGGCTTTTTTACACAGATGAAAAACTACCTTACGAACCAAAAACGGTTCCTCAATGGAATCCTGACAATAAATGTAAATTCATAAAAGAACATAAGTTGGATTATCAGGAAGTTGCAAAAAAATACGGCATTTCAGAACTTTCCGCATACAATATCTGTGTTGCCGGAAGGGCAAAACCTAGTCTTGCTTTTATAAGAGAATGCTGTAAAGACACAAATCCAATTGATTTTTTTACAGATGGTGTAGAAATTGAGACCCCTAAACAATTTACACCAAATCGTGGTGACATTATAAACATTCAAGGAAACATACTTTTTGTACTTTCAAAGAAAGAAAAAGTTGAAAAGGACAATTATCTTACAGCCTGTCCTGTCATAAAGCAAAATGAAAATGCAATTGAACTTAATGGATTAAAAATAAAAGGCTTTGTAAATTTAAAAAACATCCAGACATACATGCTTGGTCCAAGGTGCAAGGCAAGTTTCATTGAAACTGCAGATGAGAAAATAACTCAAAATGTAATGAATGAAGTTAGAGAAATATTTAAGTAATATGAATTTTACTCTACCTGACGTTCTCCTAGTCCAGAATCTGATGGCAGATTATTTTTTCTTTCTTCCTTCTTAATGTTCTCATCTTTATCTTTCGTTAATTTATAACCTTGAATTTCAGTTGAATTTAAATTTTCTCCACCAATGCGGTCTATATCAAAATTGCTCATTGGCACATGATAATCACGTCCCTGCATAACGGTTTGTTTTGGATTTACAGCAACACCTGCATAATGTGCCAGTAGTCTACCTGTACTACCTGCAATACCTCCATTTTTTTGATATTCTGCTTGTTGTCTAAGTTTTACATCTTGTCCAGCAAGTTTTCCGGATGTATTTATCTTATCATCGATTTCCTTTTTACGGTCTGATGAATTCCTATATATATCCCATTTTTTCTCAAGATTTTTTTGACCTACTTTTGTAGAAGTATCAATTCCATGTTTTTCGGCAAAATCATTTTTCATCTGTCGTTCTTGTTTTTGTCTAGCTGCTTTTGATGCCCCACTTTGTTCACTCCAGTCATGAGCTTTCTTCTTAGCCTGTGCAACTGCAGGAGATACTGCAGTCTTTCCTAGATTTTTTGCTCCCATTCCAATTGCACCTATTGTTCCAGCCGCTGCCATAAATTCACCCATAGAAAGTTGAGGCTGTCCAGTTAATAAGGTCATGGCAATTTTTGGAGCATTGCTTGTTAGAACAAATGAAATCAAACAAATAAAGATACATTCTCCAAAAGCAGGCCATCCCATATTTCCACTTGTTGGAGAAATCTGGTCTGCGGCAAAAGTTAAATACATATTAATTACAAACATCAGGCAAATTACCATAACTAACATCTTTATTGCAAAGCCTGTAAATACAGGAACTAATTTTTTGGGAATATCTTTTGTTCCATCAAAAAGATAAAATGGAATAAAACCAGCTCCAATTCCCTGTACTATTGTAAATTCAAGAATACACATAACATATTGAATAAGTGCAAATGCAACAGCAGCAATTATACAAACACAGCATATTCCGGCCATTATATAAGTTCCAATTTTCTTTGCAGAAAACTTACTGCTCTTTTTGATTTTATATTCTGTTTCTCCATCATCATTCACTTCTGGTGTAATATCCATTAATGCTTTTTCCCAGATGATTTGTGACGTAAGAATTCCTATTCTGAATATAGCAGAAGATGAAAAATAGCTGGTAGCTTTTCCGTCTGAATCTTTTAGCCATATATTAAGCTCCGGCTTATCAGTAACATAAGCATCTGTAAGATCTGTCTTAGAAGTTCCATCTGCAGAAGTCATTATTAAAACAGAATTAAGAGCTTCAAGAGTTTGTGCACCCCATATTGTATTCTCAGAATCAGGCATAGATTTCATATAGGCTTCTAGTTTTTTATTAAATTCTTTTTTTTGCTGCTTCGAGGAAAACTTATAATTATTAAACTCATCACTTTCAGAAATTTGCCATAAATAATCCATTACATCCTGATTAGGTTCAATATAATCAAGTTCAATTCCAAGTTCAGTATTTACAAGGTCTGTCAGTCCTTTAGCCCATTTTTCCTGAAGTTTTATTTCTGCTTCAATTCTGGTCTTTAAACTTGCAAAATTATTTATGATTGTAGATTTACCGTTTCCTGCATTCAAGCCGACTTCATTAGTCACTTTGCTGATTAAATTAGTGCCAGCATAATAAAAGTTGATTAGTAATAAAAAAATAAACCATTTAGAAAGAGTATCCCACCAGGCACTTCGCATTTCTATTCTTGAGTTTATAAGTCTTATAGAAGTCCATATAAGTCCTATAAGCCCAAAAAAAGAGCCATATTTTCTGGCAAAATTTATAAAATAAAAAAGTATTCCTTGAAAATAATCTATAGCATTTATAATCGGTAAATCTACCCAGTCATTCATATGACACCCCGCTATTTTCTAACCTTAGCTCTACCTGCAGCAAAATTGCCTGGTACATTATTATTCAAAATTTCAACGCTCTGTTCTTCAGCAAGTTTTTCTGATGCTTCAACTTCTTTCTGGTGTTCATCTGCAAGGATTTTCTGAGCTGTAGCTGCTGCTGCATTTTCTACTGCTTCTTGTAAGGAAATGCATTGGTCAACCATCATTTGACTGGCTAGTAAAGTAGCTTCTTGTAATGCACCTTCAGGAATTGTTCCATCGGAAGTTTTTGCCTGCATTGCAGCTTGAACAACAGTGTTAAGTCTGGTTATTTTTTCATCTCTAACCATTGCACGTGCTTCTTCTGTAGTAGCGGCAATACAAGTAAGAGCTTTCTCTCTGACTTGTTTTGAGGTCTGTGCAACTAGATAATAATTTCTTGGTGAAATGCCATATTTTTGCCATATAGCTTTTTCCTGAGCTTCAGACAAATTTCCGACAGCACTTGCAGCAGCCTGCATCATATTACTCTTCAAATATCCATAAACATCAGTTACACAAGAAGCAAAGTCTTTTCCATCTTCACCATGACCGCATATGTCTGCCAGAGAATAAGACTGACCTCCAACACTTATTATTGAAGTATTCAGTGTATCTTTAATCGCATTTGCCTGAGAAAGCAATCTGTTTACACGTTTATTTGCATCTCTTATATCATCTCGTATATCAAAGTCCCCATCAAAGCGAATGTTTTCCCAATCAATTCCTTTTGCATTTTCAATTGCCTGATTAATTGCTTTATATTGATTCTCAATTTGCGTAATAGTATTCATAACCATATCGTAATTTGAATACAGAGTATCAATTGCTGTAAGCCAGTTTGAAACGATTGGAATGTTATTGATTGGATCATTTACAATCGCCTGTGCATAAAGCGGACTGAAACCAAAATTTAACAAAATAACACTTATTAAAAATAATTTTGATTTTTTCATAATTTCACCTCCTTTATTTTTTATGCTACTCCAATCATTTGCTGATATTTTTCATAATCAAGTAAATGGGGATCTTTGCCAATATTCATAAACTTTTGTCTTGTTGCTTCAAGAATTTCAAAGGCAAGTTCCTTTGTAGTATTTCTGCCATATTTTTCTTCTATATGGTCTAATAATTCATGGTCACTTGAAATAAGTGCAAGCTGAAATGCATCCAAATCAAGAGAAAACATACGGCAACCAAGCGGATTTTTAAAATAATAGTCATGCTTCATTTGTGCATTTGAAAGCGCAATAATTTCTGAATCTGTAAGTCCGAATTCCCTGTAACTTGCTGCAAGGGCCGGATTCTGTGCAGATTCATCTGCCAGGTAAATTTTTGTTAAACATTGCTGGTCTATTGTTTCTTTTAATGAAGACTTACTTGCTGCACTAACTTCCTGTGTTGCAAAAATGCAGAATACTTTTTTCTTTCTTAATGTTCTGAGCCATTCCTGAATGAATTTAGCAAAAATCGGATGTTGTAAATAAAGCCAGGCTTCGTCAAGAAAAAGGAATGTCAAAGGCTGTTTTTGTCCTGTCGGGACATTCCATAATTTTTCAAGATAACGAAAGATATAAAAAAGAGCCGGAGCAACAGCCTTTTCAGAAAGCCGCATTAATGCCCCCATTTCAATCGTCATAAGGTGCGAAAGATTTAATGTTGTCTTATCTGCATCAAAAATTGCTCCAAACTGTCCGCCTGCACAATAAGGGTCAAGGGCAAGCCTTATTGTATTTTCCCCATTTTTTGGATCCTGATATGTTACGTACTGTTGGAATGTAGTTAAATCTTTAGTAGGTTTTTCGGAAACAAGACGTAATGCTTCTGTAATTGCCTTACTCATTGTTGCCGTACATTCAATCCCCTGCTGAGCAAGCAAACCTTCAATAAATTGCTGACACCACATTAAACTTTCGGTATATTCGGCTTCACTACATTCATCAGGAGTTCTCAATTCGCTTAAAGGCTGAAAGGCTACAGAATCCTTTCCAGGCTCTACATAGACACCTCCACTACCAACCATAAAAGCACGGCTTGAAAGCTGCTTATCTATACAGATAACATTTGCTCCCTCATATTTAGTTGCCTGAGCCATAAGCAAGGCAAGTAAGGTTGATTTACCAGCTCCGGTAGGACCAAATATAAAAGTATGCCCTACATCCCTTACATTAAGATTCATAAAAAATGGTGTTCCATAACTCGTAGAACATATACAAAGAGGAATTGAACTTCCACATGTTTCAAGCGTAAAATCATTCTCTGCGTTTCCTTGCCAGGCGGAAGAAAGAGGAATTATATTAGAACAGGTTTCAGAAGAAATAAGAGGACGTCTCATGT
Source organism: Treponema sp. (assembly GCA_004554075.1). GTDB lineage: Bacteria > Spirochaetota > Spirochaetia > Treponematales > Treponemataceae > Treponema_D. Next base: position 12,828 of record SFOB01000012.1, on the reverse strand, counting down.
TTGCATACACATTTCCAGCCATCATTCCCTGCCATGTCTGAAAGTTGTTCAATGTTTCTTCTTTTACTCCAAAACCACAAGAACGGATAACCTGTTGTAATTTTCTACTCTTGATTTTTGCTTTTTCTATATTTTTGTCCCAGCACATTAAAGAACTGGTATAATAACCTAAAACATATTGTTCCATCGTAAGGTCTGAGTTTATCTGTCCAGCTTCACCTGCCATTGTCAAAGCACCTTCATTTTCTATTCCTGTAGGGCTACCCATAAACTTATCTGTCATTGCAGTTAAAAAGGACTGTCGCTTAGCCATATATTTCTTTTTATATTTATCAGCTTCTTTAAGTGAAGTTTCCCTTGAAAGAGGAATAAACCTTGTGGTCCAGCGGAACTCTGTCATTGTACGATTCAGTTTGTCAAAAATTGCCGGATAACTCATACTAGGAAAATCATCTACAGTCATAACTGGAACATAGTATTCTCCAATTTTAAGAGGCATAGAAGTTTGAACGTCTTTGTCACAGACATAGTTATCCAGGAAAAAAAAGACATCATCTGGAAAAATAAGTTTTTCTTCCTCAAGAGACACACAGGATTTTATATAAGAAAACAATTCAGATTTATCCAGGTGATGAATCCAAAGTTTATTCTGCATAGCTCCCATAATTTTATCGCAGTCATCTAAAAATCTTTCGCAGTTTTCCTCCACTGCCTTCCAGTTTCTTTGTGCTGCTATACTCTTTTTTCCTGATTTAGATTTTTTAACATTTTTATTTACATTTTCTTTGTAAAAAATTTCTTTTCCTTTTTCTTCCAGATCATCAGGCAGTTGCCATACAAAACTTATATAATATTTAGAAGTATAATGTTCTCCGAACTTAGCAAAATTTTCTGCCCTTCTCTGGTCAATAAGCCAACCGGAAAGATTATTAAAAGTTCCTGCAGGATATTCTTTTGTTTTAATTCTCTTTACATCAAAAAAGATTGCCCAGCCTTCATTTTGGGCAAGTGACATAATGCTTCTATTGAAAAGTGCTGCAACAGCTGCTATATCATTTGCAGAAGAAGACTCTAAATCAGGATATTCAATCTGGTATGTTGTCATTAAAGCACCGTTTTTTAAAATACAGATGTTAGGTTCTATAATAAATGCATAGGGAGAGATATATTTGAGTTGATTTAACGGTTCTTTAAATTGAAGCATATCAAGATAAGGTATTTTCATGTTTAGCTCCTGTAAACATCAGATATTAATAGTCGTTCAAAAAGAGATTCTAAAAAATGCGGATCTTTTCTTGTAGAAAACTTAGCGACAATAAATAAAATAAAACCTGCAAACATACACCAGATGCTAACTAACCGCATAAGGATTATTGTCAGAATTACGATTAAAACTACAGGTACAACACCAATTCCCAAATCAACATCATCCTGAATAAGACTTTTATGAATAGGTGTCGCATAATTTAAAACACTGTCTTTTTCCATTTTTTACTCCAAAGAACCGAAAGCATAAAAAATACTTCCGGCACTTATTTTTTTTAGTTTGAAAAACTAAGGTCAGATAAAAAGTAATTGCAGATACCATTTGCAGAAAGCAGCACTACAGTACCAACTACCCAAGGCGCGAACTTTCCGATAATAGACTGTATGTCTGCTCCCTGTTTTCCCATAACTACTACACCAATACCTTCTATAACTAATGCAATAAGGCATACAGCAGTAATTACACCGGATGACAAAAATGAAGTAACCTTTTCTACAGCAGAATCAATTCCTGTTGCATCCTGAGCAAAAATCGGCATTGTCATGCAGGCAAAAATAAGTGTAAAAATAAATAACTTTTTCCATTCAAATTTTGTTTTTTCTTCTACAGAAATTACGTTTATTCTTTTCATATAAAAACCTCGTATTGTATTTAATTTTCCTGATAATTCGTAATTTCCTAGTAATTCATATATTCATAAAAGCGAAACTTTTCTCTCACAATCCAAATACTTCTAAATTATTCTTTTTTCCATGAACCTCCTTTTCCCACTTAGATAAGGTGATTTTTTTCAAGCTCTTCCAAAAAGTTAGAACTTGTTGCCTGATGAGTTTCAACAATTTCATTTACAACCGGACCGTTTTTTGTAGGTATCATGTGAATAACCAGTTGAACACTTTGGGCAACATCGGGCAATTCACCAACAATAACTTCCCGTAAATATGTTCTTAATTTTTCTATAGTCAGAATGGCAGAATCTGCATGAACTGTAGTAATTCCACCTCTATGACCAGTATTCCATGCTTTTAAAAGTTCATTTGTTGTCGAACCATATCGAAGTTCTCCGAATATTATTCGGTTTACATGACAACGAAGTGCAATACGAACAGCTTTTACTGTATCTTCTCCTTCTGCCCATATAGAAACTACATCTTTTGCATTACATTGAATCTCTCCGGCATCCTCAACAATATAAAAACGGTCATCTGGAGTATATTCAGCCATTTTCGCAATGATTGCATTGAGCATTGTGGTTTTACCAGAACCTGTTGCACCTCCTAAAACTATATTGCTGCGTTTTTCGATATGTTTCATCAAAAGTTCATATTTATCCTTTGTGATGCGATTTTGTTCAAGATAATCTTCCAGTGTAAAAATCTTATTACTCGGCCGTCTTATAAAAATCATAGGACACTCTGCACTTCTGGGAGGAAGAATACCTTCAAAACGAATTTTATAGTGAGTAAGTTTTATCGTTCCTTCTACAATTGGATTTTTAGAATCTATTGTAAGTCCCATTACAGCTGCACTTGCATAAATAATTCTTGTAGTTGTTGCCTCATCAAAAAAGATTCCGGTATAGTTCTTATCCATACCTATACCTTCTACAATCAGCTCCCCTCCATGACCAATAGCAATATCAGTTACATTTCTGTCATCAATGTATGGAATAATAAGCTTCATATCATCTTCAAGATTTCTGAGCCATTTATTTTGTTTTACAGTTTCGTTAAGATCATTTAATGAAGATTGCATCAGCTTAAAACCTCCCCAGATTTTTCGTAAATATCAAGTACCATGCTTTCAAAACGTCCTTTATGGTTTTTCATGTTTTCTGCAAGACGTGTTATAAGTTCTTCATAGAATTTCTGTGATAACTCATCTGTTAAATGACGGTCAGGAAAAGTTGCAGTATAAGACTTTGCAAGCTCCAGAATAAGCATAGACATTATTTCTATTTTATTTTCCAGCATTGATATTTTTCTTTTTGTCTGAATCATATTCTGACTGATGATTTTTGAATCCGATAATGTGTCTTCAAAATACTGTTCAATCATTTCACGGACACAGGCAGCCATATCAATATTTTCACGGACAGCTTTTGCGTTTATCATATTAAACATCTCATCTGTTACACGAGTTCTAATAACCTGACTTAATATTGCTTTTGAACTTTTCTTCATAAAATATCTCCTACGATGCAAAAACATCATAATCTGCAGATATACTCTGCTGTACATCAATTCCCTCAACAACTTCTTTCGGTGTTTTTACAGGGACTTTGTGAACTACCCTATTACTTGGCAAAGTTTTCATCATCCTTTTAAGATAATCAAATTCAGGAATCTTCATAAAAGATTTATCCTTAAATCGTGGATCTTCATAGTAAACAACCTTTTTCCCTTTATAAGGAGGTTTACCTTCCAGTAAAACAATGCAGCGTGAAAATTCAAGTTTCATAAGCTCGTCAGCATTGATAAGAGAAACTGAAATTTCCTGACTGGAAAGATTACTTGCTCCAAGACTTGCCATATTTGAGGATTTGTTATCCAGCAAAACTGAACGGTTACCAATCATCTGGCTGACCATGTTAGCATCTTTATAATTGCCAGGAGCATAAATAATTTTTGTCTTACAATGATCCAGGAACGGATGATTTTCTCCGTAAACATCTACAATCTGATTTACTGACTGAGAAACAATAAAGAAGGTTACACCGTAACCTGCAAGAATACCCATATTTTGAGCAATATCTGGGAAATAGCCTAATACAGGAAATTCATCCAGGAGGAATAAACAAGGAATTTTCAATTTTACAGAATTAGCATTTGTAGTTCCGTCTGAAAATTTTTTAATCATAAAAGTAATAAGCATACGAAAAATTGGTGCAATACGTGCAATATGGTTATAAGGAACAATAAGATAAAGAGAAATTGCGTTTTTTCCATTTATAAAATCATCTACAGAAAAATCAGAATATGAAGTAGCTTCAGCAATAAGCGGATCCTGGAACAAAGATATTTTTGAAAAAACAGTTGAATATGTTGAACCTCGTTCTTTTGCCGGCTGCATTGTAGAACGATTTGCTGCAAGACGGATAAGATTATTAATTACATCTGATCCATGGTCTGTAGCAATCATTTCGGCACACATTGCTTCTCCACACCCCTCGTTTTCTTCCTCACTTGCTTCTTCGCCTGTTTTTCCATTGTTACTTGCTTCACTCATAAATGCCAGCACTGTTGACATATTTTTTTCTTTCCAAGGAATTTTATCTTCAGGAGCAAAACGAACATGAAGAACTACAGCTGTAAAAATATCACGAGCTTTATTTGCAAAATAAGCAGAAGTTTCATCTCCTCCGCCTTTACCCTTTTCACTACCAAAAAAGATTTCAGCAATCATATCTGCCCATGCAAAAGCTGTATTTGGATTATCAGGAATCTCAAGAATTGGATTATAATGTGCTGTCCATTCAGGCTTTGGATTCGGGTTATCTTCTGTTCTATTTTCTGCTTTCCATTTTTCAATATCAATTTTTGTTAATGTTTTTCCATCTGCAGGAAGAGGTCTATTACCTAAAGGTCTAAATGGAACAACTATAGAAAACTTGGACCTCCAACATGCTGTAGCATCATAGTTTTCGCCTTTAGGATCAAAAATTACCATTGAACCACGCCCTTTTATAATTTTTTTATGATGAACTTTATCATAAGTCCAATAAGGAACTCCGTAATTTATACAAGTCGGAATAATTGTAGAAACACCTTTTCCGCTTCTTGTTGGAGCAATCATCCATGTATTTGTCGCACCGCTATGACATATTAAAGGAGAGATTTCTTCTTTTCGAGTAAAAAAGTTTTTATGCAAATGAAGAACAAGATTACCTTTTTCAGGATTTATTTTTGAATAGACATTTGCGTTTGCAGTTTCTCCACAAACCACGCCATAACGCTGCAAGTGTCCCAAAGCTTTTAAATCCTTTAAATTTCCCCACCGAGCAGTTCCATGAACATTCTGATTTTTCTGATGAGAATTTAAAATAAGGGCTGTAACAAAATAAAGAAAAAATGCAATTATAAATGAAATACCAGTTGGCGGAAAAGCTTTAAAAAAGTAATTTGAATACCCTTCATTAAAAGCATACTTAAAGACACCAAGTAAAAATACGCCAGGATTATATAAACGATATCCAGATTTTAAGACAATCAACGGCTTACCAATTACACGCTCATCATAATTCATCATTGGAGCAAATTTCTGAGTAGTAATGAATAATCCAACTACTACTACAAGAATTGGAACAAGCCAATTTAAAGCACGAAGAATGTAATAATGTCCGTAACTTTTCGGGTCATCTCGTGAAAATTCTTCTTTTTTCTTGAACAAAACATTTCCTTATTGGGCAGGCGGAAAGTTTTATTAATATATCAATATTATATAACTCTTTTGTACGTTTTACAATATTTTTTTTAATAAAATCTCATACAGGCTTTTATCTTAAAAAATTATCACTCATCTTGAAATAACCATTGACAAAAACAAGAAACGGTTTTATATTATTATTATGAATGATAGGAACTGGGGCGGAAAAAGAGAAGGTGCAGGACGACGGAAAAAAAACGTAATCTACAAAACCTTTTCTGTAAGTCTTCCAGAAGCTGAATATTCAGTTTTAGAGGAAGCAGCCAAAAATCAAAGAATGACAATAAGTCGTTTTATAAGTAAATATTTAAGTCTTGATACAATGGCAGAGATTGCAAAAGAAAGAGAGGTAAAATAATGTTCTGCATATTACTTACACTAGTATTTTCATTTTTAGGCGGTCTTGTTATAGGCTTCGTAATTGCTGCAATGACAACAATTCCTGTAGTATTTTCTTTTTTTAACAATCACATTCCAATCGCAAAATTTGCAACCATCGAAACTTTTTTTGAAGCAGGTCTTATCATCAACTTTCTATTGAATTGGATTTTCAGAAAGCGAAGTATTGGAAAAATAATCGGTATTTTAACAATAATCTTTCTTGTATGTATTTCTGTATATATCTCATTTAATTCAAGATTCGTTATGTTTACTGCTGATGATATTTCGTTTTTTGGAGATATTTATATAACTATATACAAATTCTTTGGCAGTGTTATCAATAAAATTTCCGATTTTTTCATAGGAAAATAAAACTATAGGAGGCAGATTATGGCAACAGAAAGCATGGATTATGCAGCACTGGTTCAGGAAGAATTCTTAAAAGCTGGATTAAATCCGGATAAAAGAGTTTCATTCTGTAAGGTAAAAAAGAAAATCACCGAGGAAAATTTTAGGGAAGAAATTAACGATGCAATCATCATTGATGATGACACACCAAAACCGAATTCAAGTATACTTTGGATTCCGCTTGAAGTAACCGCATTTCCAAACGTTCTAAAAGGCATGACGGCAAACCAGGCCGGATACTGGGCAATAAGGAAATGCAAACAGCAGGGATGGCCCATTACAGACTGGGAATGCTGTCTTTCAAATCTAGACATGGATATTTAAAAAACGTAAAATAATCTTATCTAATTAAATCCAGCACGCACAAAACTTCTGCGGATAGCGTTTGCCGTTGACAAGCCCGTAGTGCAGCAGAAAGAAAAATCAATTACCATTATTTAAAACTTCTTATGAAGTGGAGGAAGTATTATGAAAAAACTATTTTTCTTTTTTATTCTGTTTGTTGCATTAACGGCTATTGCCTGTAAACAACCAACAGGAAGTAATCAACCAGGTAGCGAAAGCCAAGAAACTGTAACACCTGGCTGGTATTTATATACAACAAATGCAGATTCTGCTAATCCGCAGAAAACCTACCTTTACATAAATACTAACGGCACAATAGAAAGAGCAGGAAGCACTCAATACGAATACACTGGCTCTAAACTAAAGATGATTCAGGAGAAGTTATCCTATACAATCTGCAGAAAAAATGCAGACGGAACAGTAATAACATTCGTTTCTTGCGAATCTCCTACTTGGGAAAATGGAAATAATGAACCTAATAATATTTCTACATGTCCTTATGCAGAAGGTGAATATTTGGATGTAACAAAGCATGATACATTCTCATGGCCTGTAAATAAAAATCTACCTTTGTGGAGTGAAAAAGAAAATAACTATTATGTTTCTTGCTCAAATGGTTATGGATATATAGATTCAGGAAATGTTTTTATTGCAGGTTCTTATCTTTCAGCTGGAGATACAATAACTATTACAATGGAAGATACAGATTCCAACACTTATTCTTGCGATATTAATTTTACAGAAGCTACTGGAACAACTACCATCATAACATTACCTGTAGGCTATGAATGGTGGTGTTTTGAAGATGCTTATCTTAACAACGGATATGAAAACTTTTATGTCCTCTATTATAATGGAGAAGCAACTAGAAACGGTATCGATTCTTACGAAATTACAGAAATAGAATTCTTATATAAAGAAAAAGACTCTGCAATTAATAATTTTGCAGGAACAAAATATCAGGTGACAGATTTAAAAAAATTGCCTTCCTGGTGTTATTAAATACAATTCCAGTAAAAAAAGTTAGGACTGCCCATTTTCTTTTTAGGCAGCCCTACTCTTTTAATTTTGTGACTTAGTACAATTTCTTGTTACTGTATAAACTGGTATTTCAACACGTTGACTTATACTATTATGATCTATGTAAAACACCAGTGTATCAGTTTGAATATTTGATACAATTGTTTTATCAGGGATTGTAATAAGCTTTGCAGGTTGATTACCAGTTTGCATAGCATCTCTCGCAGGTTCCGCCTCAGATCCATCCCAATTGTTGATACGAGATGTTGCAGGACGATAATACCAGAGAATACTTTCATATTCCGATTTTGTCATATAAGTTCCATCTTTTGATGATACTCTTTTTCTACCAACCGAACTATAATCAGTTCCATAACGTCCACAACTAACAGGATTTGAATATACTGGAGAAGAATTTCCGCTTTGATTATTAGTGACTCCCGTTTGTAATTGTCCGTTATATGCAATGTAATAATAAGCTGTGGTATCTAAAAAACCTACATCATTCTTAAATAATCCAAACTGCTTTGGATCAAGTTCCTGCCCACCATAAACAGAATAAGGTGCATAAAACTCTGAAATATAATATTTCTGTTCCTGAATATCAGTAGAGTTTATAATCTTAAACTGTTTAGAATTACCACTTACAGCAGCTTTTGAATTATTTGATACAGACTGTATTTTTGTTATATTTATATTCTTTAAATCCCAGTTTACATTTCCTTCACTTATATTTACTCCAAGAGTTACAGTTTCTCCGTCTCCTACATAAACAATGTTGTTTTCTACATATGAGAAATTTCCATCTTTGGCAACTAAAAAAATACTAGGAGTAAGTTTTGTATAAGAAAATTTCGCTGTTATATTTTTTGAACCTATCAGTTCATCTCCATTATTAGGATTAGTAGCAGTTACTTTTATCGTAATATTTGAAGGAGTTTCTGCTGTAGGTTGAATAATAATTTTTCCTGTTCCATCTCCATTATTAACGATAGTATGATTAAAAGCCGAACTTGTTGATTCTACAGTAATATTTGCATAAACAGGATTAACCTTAAATCCAACTTCACTTTTTTCTGCAGGTGTTATACTAAATGTTGTTTTTCCTGTTAGGACAAAATCATAATCCCAAGCAACTCTAACCGAAAGATTTCCCTTAGCATTACCATCGGTTACACAATACAGGTTTCCATTGCCTTCTTTTAATCCTTCAATCTGTACATACCCTACACCATTGGCATCACATCCTAAATCTCTATAAGTAAAGAAATCTTTAGTTTGATTCATTGTCCAGGTAAGATTTGCATTTGCAGGACTTACAGTATATTTTACTTTCTTTGTTTCAAAAGGCTGAACAGTTGCACTTGTAGATTCCAGAACAAAGCTCTTTCCAGCCTGTACAAGCACAGTACACTTTGCTACAGATTTGCTGTCAGGAAGCTGAGCCATAACTTCGGCTTCACCTACATTTACAGGATAAATTGTAACATTCTGACCACTACCCATAACACGGCAAACTTCTTCCTGGCCACTATTCGATACAGTCCAGATAAGATCATTGTAATCATTTGAACTTTCTGCATTTTCTATAGTTGCCTTTAGTGTTGACCCAGAAGAACCTTTGGTAAGTGTAATATAACTTTTATTAAAGGTTACTGCCTTTTCTGCAGAACCAGGAACAACAATGTAGAATTGCAAATTACTTGCAGCTTTTTCATGAGAACATGTTATTAAAGCTTCTCCACTTTTGTTTGCTGTAATATAAATACTTTGTCCTGTTACTGTTCCATTGCTGTTGATTCCTGCAATACTGATTATATCAGTATCACTTGTACTCCACTTTAAGTTTTGCTGATCACTGGTTACAATTCCAGAGCCTGTAATTGAAGCACTTAAAGTCTGGCTCTTGCCTTTATTTACTGTATAAATTGTATTAGAAGCTGTAATATAACAGGCATTTACAGGTGCTTCCTTTACATAAACCATCATTTCTGCACTTGCTTGAACAACTCCTGTGGAGTTTGCAACAAGTTTTGCATATACGTTTGCAGTTCCTGCTTCTATAGCCGTAATCTGAGCTGTTGTCTTTGTTCCTTCAATTTTGCAGATAGCAGAATTAGATGTTGAATATTCTACATGAGTTGAAACCTTAGTATTCGGAACCTGCATTGTTTCAAAAGAAACTGTTCCCTGGGTAATTGTCAAATAATCATCCGGGAATGCAAATGTTGAATACTCTTGTACAGTTACAACAATCTGCTGATCATAAGCTGATTTGGGATGATGAATTGTTATTGTTGCCTGTCCTTGCTGCAAAGGTGTAATTGTACAAACATTTGCAGAATAAACAAAATCAATTACATCATAAACATCAAGTGACCAGGTAAAGTTATACTTATCTGTTGAATTTCCGTTTACAAGGCTTGCTGTAATAGTCTGACTTGAATCTGTAGGCTTCATATTGATTATGCTTGATGGAACAGATATATGACATTCGCTTTCTGTAACTTTATCACATACAACAAGAAGTTGTGCAGAATAAACAGTTTTAGGATGTGTAACTGTTATATATGCCGTACCTTCTTTAAGTGCCCTTATTTTTCCTACTTCATTTTGACCATAAACAACACATACCGAAGTATCACTTGATGACCATACAAAATCACTAAAATCATCTTCCGTACCTCCAACTAAATCTGCCGTAACAGACGTATATGTTGAACTTACATTAACGGTAAGAACAGATGAAGTAAGTTGAATATAAGGATTTGCAGCTGCAGCAATTGGATCTACACACTGGGCAATAATCTGAAGAGGATAGGTGCAGCTTGAATTTGAAACGGTTATCATTGCAGTTCCAATAGAATTCCCTGTTAGAACAGCAGTTGCACCCTGCGAAATCACAGAAATTATACTTGGATCTGAAGAAGTCCATGTATAGCCATCAATAATTACATCAGTTGAATTTCTCACAGAAACACTTACAGTTTTTGTATTTCCTTCTCCTATAGCCACAACATTTGACGAAGTTGTAAGGTAAGTAAAGGCTGCAAGCTCTTCTGCAGAATTGCCAATTACAACTAAAACTTTTTTATCAATATTTGATTTTGGATGTTTAATTGTAATTTCTGCCTGACCACTTCCAACAGGTTTTATGTATGCAATTCCGTTTGTAGACTGGCTTGTAATTGTTGCTATACTTTCATTATCAATATCAAATGTAAAGCCACTTTTGTCTGCTTCAGAATAATTAACAAGAACAGCATCAAGTCTCTGAGCCGGATCATCTTTAAGCATTGTAATCACATCAGAACTAGAAATATAAACTACAGGTTCCGATTCTGGAATTACGTATTCGCTTCCAATTCTTACATAAATTTTTAAGGTGTTCTGACTGTCTTCATGGCTTACATAAATTATCGTTTCACCTTCGGCTATGGCTGTAATTGTCGCTGAGTTACCGTTACCTGTAACTTTTGCAATTTCTTCATTTTCACTTTCCCATGCAATTTGTGGGTACTTTGAAGAGCTTAGATTAATTGCAGAAACATATACAGTCTGTTCATTTCCAGCTTTAGCAAGATTCACAACATTCTGAGTTGTAGTAAAATAGACTTCAGGTTCTGTTTGAACAGCCCCTTTTGGATAAACGGTAATTTCGTATTTACAAGTATATGACTTACCTTCATTATCAGTTACGGTAACTGTAACATTTGTTTTTCCAGCTTTTTTTGCCGTTACCTTACCTGTCAATGGATTCTCTGTAAGTTTTTCAACACTACATACTGAAAAATCGCTTACAGTCCATACAGCACTAGAAAAATCATAAGAAACGGGAACCTCAATTTCATTTCCGTTTTCATCAGTACGAGTTTCAGAAGTATCAAAACCAACATAATTTGTAAGACAGTACGCAGTCTCACCAATCTCAAGATTATAATACAGCTTATCAGAATAAAGAGCTTTCATATTTGCAAGTTCTTCTGCTGTATCAGCTGTTAAAATCATTACCTTTTTATCTGCATCTGCTTTATTATGGCTTATTGTAAGATTAGAAATTGTGTTACCGCTACCAAGAGCTGGAGCCGTAATATTTGCAATATTCCCACTATTCGCAATCTGTAATGCTGAATTATCACAGGTCCACTGAATTCCGTTATCATCACCAACAGCTTTATTCTTTCCTTTCAATTCGACTGTATAATCATAAGTTGCTCCATTCAAAATTCGAATAAGGCCGTCTCCTGTAAAGTATAAAGGCTCTTCCAAAATTGCATCACGATTCAAGACTTTTACCAATATTTCTGTTGGATATACTACTTTTGGATGACTTATAGAAATAACGGCTATTCCTTCATATTTTGGCTCGATAAATGCCTGTCCATAACTGTAAGATTGTAAAGCGGCTCTTGAATAAACAGGAGTTCCATGAGAGGTATCCATAGAAATTACATCATTTGAACTTCCGTCTACAGTTGTACTTTTTATAGACCATATAAAGCCGGCTTCATCACCATCTTCTCCACCTTTAAGAGAAATATTTAAATAAGTTCCTTCTGCACCAACTTTTGTACGAATATAGTTTTGACTTGTAGTTATATAACAGCTTGAATCAACTGCATTTGTAAGCTGCCCATTTACAATTAAAAGTACTTCTCGTGTATAAGCAGCTTTTTCATGGCTTATCAGTAATTTACAAGAACCATTGGCTTTACCTTTGAGCATTACTTCATTTCCAACCCATCCAACAATTTCAGCAACATTATAATCATCAAGAGCATAAGTAAATGCATCAACATTATATTCACCAATATCTATATTTTTTAATGTTGATTTTAAAGTTTGTTCTGTTTCACCTGAAAGAGTAATTAATGTTGATTCAGGGAGTTATAATCAAAAGTTGTGGATTGGCTAAAATAGCCTAAGATAGAAAAAGAGGTTTGAATCGGATAAAATGTTTTTACCGCAAAACAACAAACCGA
>SFOB01000066.1 GCA_004554075.1 Treponema sp. | reverse complement strand
GCCTTATTAAATTATACAGGAATAGATACTGCACTCCTGATTTCCCGAGATTATTCCCACGCCATGGTAGTAACAGACATCCCTGCCCCTGGTCAGACCTTCACCATGGAAGACGGCCGCGAATACCTGATGGGCGAAACCACCGCCAAAGTAACCTGGGGCACCATAGCCGCCGACCACGCAGATAGAACGAAATGGCTACCTGTTTCCTTTAATGAATAGATAATGCAAAAACGGGCTATATATACGTAAAATATAAGGACGTTTATGGAGCAAAAAAATACCCTCAGACAACATCATTCCCGTTGGCTGAGGGTATTTTTTTGCGGGAGTAAACGTCCGAAATTGTAAAACGCTTATAGCCCGTTTTTATATTTTCGATTCTCTATGCTTTCATCAAAAGGTCGTAAACTTCCTTTTCGTTCAATGCGCCCAGCATTGCATCGCGCAAATCCTTATCCTTAAACTTAGCACTGAAGTGCGAAATAGTCTTAAGATAATAAGAATGCTGATTATAAGCTGCTGCAATCATAAAGAGAAGATTTACAGGCTGATCATCAATTGTCTGGAAGTCTGCAATAGGCTTACGGCAAACACCAACAGCCATTACGAGGTCTGTTACAGAAGAAAGACGAACATGAGGAATTGCGATTCCACGACCAATTGCTGTTGACATAAGCTCTTCGCGCTTAAGGATTTCTGTTGTAAGTTCTGAACCATCCTTTACCTGAGGAGCTGTAGCAAGAACATCAGCAAGCTGTACAAGAGCATCATGCTTTGTAGTCTGATTAATAAAAACAATGCGATCAGGAGACAGGATATTTCTTACCTGAACTGTCTGTTCAGCCTGCTTTGTAGAGTCAGAGGAAAGGCGGGCATTTACCCAGTTTTCTACTTCTGATTTCTTGAAACGCCATACAGTACCGATTTTTCCAGCTGGAATTTCGCCCTTCTGAGCCCAGTCATAAACAGTTCTGTCTGATACACGCAGATACTTTGCAACTTCTTCAATTGTAAGGATATCGTCTTCCATTATTTTCCTCGTTTTAGTAATTTTTTAATCGCTTCGTTTGAAAACTATGTAATATTTTGCATACTTTACGGTATTTTGTCAATATATATAATAATCGAAGTTTTGCTTACAGAAATTCTGCATTATAAACAACAGCTTGAATCTATGGCTTCCGGTCACGATACGTAATTCAAAACCGCGCAATAATGCGCTACACACTTTTTGTGGTATAGAAACTATTGAACTGCAGCTTCGCAGCAGCCACAAAAAGAGTGTTTTTGAACTACGCCCCACTCCCTCGCGCCATAATTATTTAAACCATTTATAATGCAGAATGTCTGCAATTACGTTCATTATAACAATAATTGATAAAATACCTATAATCGGGTAATATGGAGGAATGAAACAAAAAAAACATATTGGGCTGGCTATATTTCTAATTATTTTTATTTCAGTCATATATATCATTCTTGCGGCAAAACCATTAAATAAAGAATACAGTTTTACTCCTGTATGGAAAATTTCTACTGCAAATCCTGTATTAAATGACGCTTCTTCAAAAACAAAATCATATTTTCATCTTGGACAGACACTCGGATATTTTGATGAAGATGGAAATATATCACTCTATAAAACATTTCCTTCAAAAGTTTCAATTTCTGATTCATATTTTGCAACCTATAATTCAGAAGCTAAAAATACAGAATTCTTTAATTCAGATGGAAGTCATGCCGGTGTAATTGAAGCATGTGGCTTTCCTTATTTTTCTGACAATCTTGTTTATGTTTTCCTGCCTGGTGGCTGTTCTTTTTCAAAATGTTCTGAAAAAGGAAAGATTTTATGGACTTTTGAAGGAACTTTTCCTATTACTGCCTTTGTTGCCAAAGAAAAATATACTGCAGTTGGACTTTCAAACGGTTCAATAAAAATATTGAATAATGAAAACGGAGCTACAGAAATTGATTTCGCACCAGGAGGAAGTGATTATCCTGTAATTCTTGGCCTGGATATTTCTGAAGACGGACAATATATAGCTTCCATTTCCGGCCATAAGCAGCAGCGTTTTGTTTTATCGCACCGGGAAGAAAATCAGCAGAAAATTATTTATCACAGATTTTTTGACCAGGATTCTCCTTACCGTACAATCGTTCATTTCAGCAAAGATGGAAAAAGAGTCTTCTATAACTATTTCAAGGGACTTGGAATCTATAATCTGGATTCAAAATATGAAAAAACACTTGAACTAAAAGATAAACTTCTTTCAATTGAAGAAACAGATGATTTAACAATTCTTATGGGAAAAGAAAAGAATAATTACACAGTTTCAATAATTGATAATACAGAAACTCTTGAGGGATCCTTCTCATTTACCGCAGATTCTGCCTTTATCCACGCAGCAGGTAACAATATCTATCTTGGTAAAGATAATTCAATTTCTAAGATTTCAATTTCAAAAGAATAATCAGGCTTGAGCCAAGGGAGAAAACAAAATGAAAAAGACAATTATCAGTACACTTCTTATTCTTACCAGTCTCTCAGCCTTCTCTTTTGACTGGCCCCAGGCTGAAGTTACAAAGAATTCATTTAATTCATATTTTGGACAGAACAGAGGCGGATCTCTAAGCACTTCAATTATTTTTTCTGAACCGGAAGAAGTAAAGGCTGCTGAAAACGGATATATCACTGCAATTCTTACTGAAAACTCAGATGATTCTGAATTCTTTCCTTCTACTCTTGGAACAGCAGTAATTCTTGCACATAATGATGAATTGATTTCTGTTTATGGAAATCTTGATGAAGAAACACTTACCATCAAAAATGAAAAAGAACTGGATGCAGGGGCCATCATTGCTTCAAGCGGCAGTTCTGGCTATCAGGAAAACAACAGCAATCTTGAATTTAAAATTATTGATGCAAAGAACAAATCTGCAATCAATCCAAATGTTCTTATGCCTCGTGCAGAAGAAGAATTACCTCTTTCACTTTCTGGCATTATCATAGTAAATAAAAATAATGATTATTATGATATTAATACGTATAAAACATATAGTTCCGGTCTTTATAAAATATATTTCAAAAGAAATCCTATTGCAGCACCATATAAAACCACTGTTTCAATTAATGGTGTATTAGTAGATCAGCTTTCTTACGATATGATTACACAGGAAAACAACAAGCTTTGTATTATCGGAAAAAAGAAATATACAGCTTCTGATGTTTTTCCAAATAATGATCTCCAGCTTTTAGGCGAAGCAATGTTTACTCCAGGTAGAGCAACTTTAGGCCTTACAATTTCTGATATGCTTGGAAATGTAAAACAATTAAACTATAACATCGTAATTAAATAATGTGTAAGGCCACTGGCCGCTGGTGTTCAATTGAAAACCGTTAAAAAAAATGCGAAAGCATTTTTTAGCTTATCCATATAATATTTGTTAAATATCAAGTTCCGTGTTAAAATAGTAGAATCAAAGTTTAATGGGAGTAAAAACTTGGAACATAATATGATTTTGTCAGCATCCGGCTGGCGTAAGGTATTTGCAGCATCCGGAGACGAGCAGGATAAAAGTCCTGAAATTACAGAATCTAACAGAAGCATTGCCGTTATTGCGGCAGATGTTTTTTTTGATTATATCAGCAAAACAAGCGGTCAGGAAGTGCCTGTTATAGCCCTTGGAATTGATGCACGCCCTACAGGACCGGCCCTTGCAGATGCAATGATTCACGCACTTATAAAAAAAGGTGCAATTATCCAGTACAGCGCAGTAACCTCAGCCCCAGAAATTATGGCTTATGCTAAAAAGCTAGACGGTTTTATTTACATTTCAGCAAGTCATAATCCTGTTGGCCATAACGGAATTAAATTTGGAACTAATGACGGCGGTGTACTTTGTGGTGCAGAAAATGCAAAACTGGTAGAAGATTTTCTGACAAGACTTAAAGATGATAATGGTGTGGCAGAAGCAGTAAAAAAAGCCTACTCTTGCACTACTTCTGAGCTTAAAGCTGTTTATGAAGTAAAAGACTCTTCAAAGCATAATGCCCTTACCGCCTACAAAAACTTTATAAATGAAACAATTACCGGCACAGAAAATAAAGAATATCAGACAGATTTCTTTGGAATGCTGGACTCTTATATAACTACACATCCGCTTGGAGTTGTATGTGATTTTAATGGCAGTTCAAGATATCAGAGCATTGACCGTGAATATTTTAAAGAGCGCCATATCAATTTCTATTCTATAAATGATTTTGAAATTGCCCATGAAATCATTCCTGAAGCAGAAAATCTTGTTCATGTTGCAGCCGAAATGGAGCGCCTTCATAAAGAAGGTCATTCAGAAGTTGTCCTGGGCTATATGCCAGACTGCGACGGCGACCGGGGAAATATTGTTTACTGGGATGAAAAATCTGGTAAAGCAGTTATTCTTAAAGCACAGGAAGTTTTCAGTCTTTCTGTGCTTGCTGAACTCACCTATTCTATCTGGCAGCATGGAGATGAAAAAGATTTTAAGCCTGCAGTAGCAGTAAACTGTCCTACATCAATGAGAATTAACGAAATTGCATCGTCTCTTGGTGCAGAAGTATTCCGTGCGGAAGTTGGTGAAGCTAACGTTGTAAATCTTGCCCGAGAAAAACGTTCTGAAGGCTATACAGTCCGTATTCTTGGTGAAGGTTCTAATGGTGGAACAATTACTTACCCTGCAGCAGTAAGAGACCCTCTTAATACTATTTTTGCCCTTCTTAAACTTCTTGCAATGAGAGAAGGCGGACTTTATGAATTGTGGTGTAATAAATCTAGAAATAAATACAAAGAAGATTTTACACTTACAGACATAATTTCATCGCTTCCTCTTTATACAACAACCGGTGTTTCAGAACCACGCGCTGTTCTTAAAGTAAAAACTACAGACCACGCAAAGCTAAAGGCAGCATTCCAGAAAGCTTTTGAAGCAGACTGGAAAAAGAAAGCTTCTGACCTTAAAAAGAAATACGGAATTACAGACTGGGAAGCAGTTATCACTAAGGGAACAAAAGAAACCTGCGGTGTTAAAGACTTCTCGGAATCCGGCAGAGGCGGCTTAAAGATTGTTTTCAAAGACAAGGATTCAAAACCAATAGCCTTTATCTGGATGAGAGGAAGCGGCACAGAACCAGTATTCCGCATTATGTGCGATGTAAAAGGCAACAAGCCTGAAATGGAAAAAGCACTGCTTGAATGGGAAACAGATTTGATTAAAAAGGCTGATTAATGTAAAATACACTTTATACAGGAGCTATAAATGGAAAAAGAAGAAATCTTAAAGCGCGCAAAAGCATACATTGCCGCAGAAAAAGATGAAAGATTCAGCAAAGAAGTTGAAGAACTTATTGCTAAAGAAGATTATAAGGAACTTGAAGACCGCTTCTACCAGACACTCGAATTCGGAACTGGTGGACTCCGCGGAATTATGGGTGGCGGAACAAACCGCATGAACACCCTCGAAATCAATATGGCAACTCAGGGACTTGCAAACTATGTTCTTAAAGCATTCCCAGACAAGGCAAAAGACGGAACATTGAGCGCAGTTGTTGCTTACGACAGCCGTCTCAACTCAGATGTTTTCGCAGAAGCTACAGCCCTTATTTTTGCTGCAAACGGAATTAAGGCTTACCTTTTCTCTGGTCTTCGCCCTACACCGGAATTGTCTTTTGCAATCCGCGAACTCAAGGCACAGACTGGTGTTGTTGTAACTGCATCTCATAACCCTAGAATGTATAACGGCTACAAGGCTTACTGGGATAACGGCGCTCAGGTAATTGAGCCACATGATGTTGGTATTATTGAAGAAGTAAACAAGGTTACAGAAGTAAAGACTATGTCTAAGGACGAGGCTCTCAAATCTGGTAAGCTTGTAATGATTGATAAAGAAATTGATGAAAAGTTCTGGGCTATGTGTAAAGCTCAGCTTTTCCGCCCAGATCTCATTAAGGAAAAGGCAAAGGACGTTCGCATTGTATATACACCACTCCACGGAACTGGTGCTATGCATGTTGAAAAGGTTCTTGGAGACCTCGGCCTTAATATTATTACTGTTCCAGAACAGCGTGAACCAGATGGAAACTTCCCGACTGTAGAAAAACCAAACCCAGAAGAAAAGCCAGCTCTTACTCTTGCAGTTGAACTTGCAAAGAAAGAAAAGGCAGACGGTGTAATGGCAACTGACCCTGACTCAGACCGCTTTGGTACAGCATTCCCAGATAAGGACGGAAACTTTGTTCTTCTCAGCGGAAACCAGATGGGGGCTCTTCTTATCGACTATGTTCTCCGCTCACGTTCAGAACTTGGAAAGATGCCATCAAATCCTGCAATGGTTCGTTCTATCGTTACATCACCTTTCGGTGACTACATCGCAAAGAAATACGGTGTAAAGATGTTCGACTGTCTTACAGGTTTCAAGTGGATTGCAGCTAAAGAAGAAGAATTTGAAAAAGCTGGAACAAACAACTACGTATTTGGTCTTGAAGAAAGCTACGGCTATAAGATTGAACGCGAAGTAATGGATAAAGACGGTGTATCTGCAGCTGCTATGTGTGCAGAAATGATTCTTTACTGGAGAAGCCAGGGCAAGAGCCTGCTCGAGCACCTTGATGACATGTACAAAGAGTTCGGATACTTCGAAGACCGTGCTATTTCACAGTACTTCCCAGGAGCTCAGGGTGGCGAAACAATGAAGGCTATGATGGCATCTATGAGAAGCAATCCTCCAGCAACTCTTGGTGGAGAAAAGATTCTTAAGGTACGTGACCTTCTTTGCGATCCAGAACTTCCAAAGAGCAACGTACTTCAGTTCTATCTTGAAAGCGGTACAATCGTAAGTGCTCGTCCTTCTGGAACAGAGCCTAAGATTAAGTTCTACATCAACTCTATGATTCCTGCAGGAGATGGTTCAGATGCATGGTTCGCTGAGGCTAAGAAGAAGGCCGGCGTACTTTGTGATGGAATCTCTGCTGATATTCAGAAGATTATTGATGCAGCATCCAAATAAAAAAATTACTGATTTAAGAAGACTGCGCAAGCTTTACGAAGAAGGCGCAGTCTTCACTGCCTTTGATACGGAAACTTCAGGCATCAGTCCGAAAAACAGCCGTATCATAGAGATAGGTGCCGTCCGCTTTACAAAGGACGGCATTATTTCTAAGTGGTCAAAGCTTTTTGATCCGGATCAGATACTCTCACCTTTTATAATTAACCTTACTCATATTACTCAGGAAATGGTTGATGCCTCTGACCCTATCAATATACATATCCGAAACTTTCTTAGCTTTCTTGATACTTCAATTATTGTTGCCCACAATGCCCAGTTTGACCTGAACTTTCTAAATGCTGAATGTGAAAACTGCGGCCTGCCGGTAACTAAAAATCAGGCAATTGATACACTGCAGCTTTCAAGAATCATTTACCCTGAAACTGAATCTCATAAGCTTGATTTTCTGGCAGATTATTTTGGAATAGACAAAGGCTCCTCTCACCGTGCTTTAGACGATGCAATTACCTGCATGGAGCTTTTTAAGAAGTGCCTTGAACGCCGTTAGTTTCTTGGGGCTTTAGCCGGGTCAATCGGCTGGCCATTCTGAAATACCATAAAGGTAATCTGATATTTCTGACTGATTGAATCTAATCCTGCAGTTCCAAGTTCTTCTCCAAATACGGCATATTGGCCCTTACGAACCTTTACAGAACCAAGGCCTGTATAAGCATAAATTAAACCTGTTTTTGTCTGAACAAATACAACCTGTCCGAATCCTCGATAAACTCCAACATACATTACAGTTCCTTCGTGAATACATACTACAGGTTCATTATTTTTTGCAGAAAGCTGTACACCTGAAATCTTACCCTTTACCTGTGTAATTTTTGGAGAGGCAACAGGCCATTTTGTATTTGCATCTGCATTTACAGTAGAACCATAAGTTCTTGTATCTGGAGCCTGTCCAGTAACCTTAATTACAGTTTCACCTGTTTTTGCCGGTTCACTTGTTTTTGGAGCTGTCTCTACAGCATTCTTTGCTACTTTAAGCTTCTGACCAACTTTGATCACAGCAGAAGAATCAAGATTATTTAAGGCCATAAGGTCTGCAACAGCCATGCCGTTTTTGCGGGCAATACCATATAAAGTATCACCTTTTTTAACAACATATTCAGTAATTTTTCCCGCAGGAGCTGCATTTCCAGCTGTTTTTGTAGAAGAAAGAGCAACTGCAGTTCCAATATCTGCATCTGGAATAATTAATTTCTGTCCGGCTTTAATTACATCATTTTCAGAAAGATTATTAGCAGTTCTAAGCTCTGCTACTGTAATCTGATATTTTCGACTGATTGAATATAATGTATCGCCTTTTTCAACCTTGTAAGTAATGTCTGCAAAAAGAGAAGCAGTTAAGAGCATAAGGATTGAAATAAGGGCTGTTCGTTTACAAAAGAGTGTTTTCATACTTATATTATCGGTTACTTTTATGAAAGAATTAAGTAAGTTGTTTTACAGCGGGAGCAATTGTTTATTCTTCAACGATTTGACTAAAGAATTGATTCACGTTAATACCACTTATTATTTCATTTTTAGAATAACGTGCAAGAATTCCTTCTCGTCCTCCGGTAAGATGCTCCGAAGTAATACCATGCTTAATAGAAATATCCGCTTCCATAAGGGCAGAAAAATGGTCGCATATACGAACAAGTCTTCCATCTATAGGATCAAAATCAGTTGAATTATATTTTGTATTAAGGTCTTCCCAGCTGACATGTTTTATCTTGCCGTTTTTATCAAGGATTCTGTCTGTAAACTCGTCACTGGTATAATATATTATTTCATTTTCAAAGAATGGCTCCATTAAAGGAACAAGCTCTTTATTTACAATTTCATCTTCAATCTTTTTTACAATATTAGGAAGATCATCAGTAGCAGTTTTTACAGGAGAAATAATATCACGAGTAACAGATTCAGGAAGGTCATGAAATAGAGCACTGAAAAAGTTATTGATAACCCGGCGGTCGCACATATCAGGATTATACTCACGGCCGAGAAGAAGAGTCATTATTGCAACAAAGAAGCAATGACCAAGTACCGAAGTTGCAGGAACACGTGGAGTCTGATTCCATCTTGTCTGGAAGCGAAGCTGTTCAATTTTGAGGATAAAATCAAAAGCCTTCTGATGAGTCATAAGTTTCTGCAGCCCTTCCAGTTCCAAATAAGGCTGTATTTCTGATTCTAGTTCATTACGAATATTCTTGAGACGCTCTTTTTCATTTACAACAGCAAGCATTTCCAGCTCACGGATTGTAGAATATTTGTGAGCTGCCCTGTAAATATTTACTGTAGTTCTGAGTTCTGTTGGAATCGGGATATTACCGGACTGCTGGCCTACATAAATTGTAAACTCAGAGAAAAGCTTTTCTTCCGGCATCATTTCTTTGTAGCCGTTTAAAACCCATTCGTTAAGTCTCATGTATTCATCAGGAAACTGACGGCGCAGCATCTGCTGAACAGGGGCCTTAATATCGCATAAAGAAATCTTTCGCAGAAGGTCAAACAAGGAAGCATAAATCATCCATTTCCAGTCTACATATTTTTTGCGGTTTTCTTCGTATTTTCCAATGATATAGGCCAGAACCATTTTTTCTGCAGCCTTGTCCATTTCTACAAGGTCAAATGGACGTATCAAATCATTCCATCTCTGGATGGAAAATCCTTCGAAGATTTTATATGCGAGTTGTTTATTCATATTAGTTGCTGAGTCCTGCTTTGTGGTCTGCGTCCATCTTATCCTTCCAGACAACAGCCTTTTTCTTTACTTCTTCTGCCTGGTTTGAATCGCCTATAGCAATATAAAGTTTGCGAAGAGCAAGAAGATATTTAATTGCATTACGCATATCATCAATACGGCGGGTAGAAAGTTCGTATTTATCACGGTATGCAGTTGCAGAATCATTAAGCTGCTTCTGGATCATTCTGATATACAAAACTGTTGTCTCATAATCTGCACAGCTTGGATCAAAATAATCTTTATAAGCTGCCTTCATATCAATAAAGTTCTTGGAAACAGTTGCAAAGCGTCCTTCAAGTTCAACAAAAGACCACTTCCATTTACTGTTATCACCAAAAGCATCTTTAAGCATGGTAATTGCAAGCCCTAGCTTTCGGATTATTGTATAACGGCGGATAATAGGCACATTGTGAATTGGCTCAAGAAGTGGAATTAAATCAGCATAAGGAACATCGATTGTATCAGAAACAATTTCTTCAAGATAAATAATTGCTTTATAAAGAAGTTTACGGGCATCGTTGAGGGCATCGTTATTCTTTACTTCCATAAGGCGCAAAGAAAGACTGTTCTGAGCCATGTAAAGAGAGGCTGCATAAATCATATCTTCGCACAAAAGGAGCTTTTTATTTTCGTAATCAATGTCGCCCTTGTGCATACCATTGAGCATAGTCTTTTCTTTTTCGAGAGTTGCAGTTATTTTTCCCTTATACGGCTGAATTGCTTCACTGAAATGAAGTCTTGTTTCTTCTGAGATTTTTGACATCAGATACCTCCGCTATATTTAGCAAGAAGAGAACGTGCATGTTCCAGAGACTGCGATGTATCAGAATCACCGGAAAGCATACGAGCAATTTCAGCCACACGAGCTTCGCCTTCCACAGGATAAACATTAGATGATGTAATTTCTCCAGAGACACTTTTCTCTATCTTAATCTGATTATCGGCATAAACTGCTATGCTCGCTAGATGTGTAATGCAGAAAATTTGTCGATTTTTTGAAAGATTTTTAATATGGGCACCAACTGCAACGGCTACTTCACCGCCAATTCCCGTATCAATTTCATCAAAAATCAGGGTTTCTACACCGTCATTTTGCGCAAAAATAGTCTTAAGGGCAAGCATAACACGGGAAAGTTCACCACCAGAGGCAATTTTTGCCAGAGGCAGTGGAGGATTTCCTGGATTTGCGCTGATTAAGAATTCAATATCGTCTTTGCCATAAGGACCGCATAGCTGTTCAAGGTCACTTCCAGCCTTCTGATTAATCTGAACAGTAAAGCTTGTACCCTTCATTCCAAGTTTTGCAAGGATTGCGTCTACTTCTGAATTCAATGTAGCAGCTGTAGCCTTACGGGCCTGAGTCAATTTATCTGCTGCAGCAAGTACTTCTTTTTCAAGTACTTTTATTTCCGCGGCCAGAGCGTCTTTTTTATTATTTCCGTCACCGTTTTCTTCGATATAGCGATGTGCTTCTTCAAAGTAAGCAAAAACTTCTGAAAGCGGAGCATTTACAGAAGAAGCATACTTTTTCTTAAGATTGTAAATAAGGGAAAGGCGTTCTTCTACTGTCTGAAGGCGGTTCGGGTCGTAGACAAGCTTTGATTTATAAGATGAAAACTCGTCTGAAATATCTGAAAGCTCATAAAAAGCAACTTCAAGGCGTTCATCAAGTGCAGAAAGAGATTTGTCCAGTTCTGTAACATGCATTGAATCACGACGGATTTTTTTGAGTAAACCAATAACGCCACTTTCATCATTCGAAAGCATCTGGTCTATAGAATCTACATCAGAATAGATTTTCTCGTATGAAGAAAGGCGTGCCTGCTCATCTTCAAGTTCACTGTCTTCATTAGGTTTAAGTTTTGCTTCGCTTATTTCCTGCACAGCAAAGCTCATCATATCAAGCTTACGAAGGCGTTCGCTGTCAGACATATTGTACTGGGCAAGCTGTTTACGCTTTGCAACGAGAACAGCATATTTAGCAGTAAAAGCATCTACGTCTGCAGTAATTCCGGCTCTTGAATCCAGAAATTTTCTGTGCTCACTAACCTTCATTAAAGACTGATGTTCATGCTGTCCGTGTATGTCTACAAGAAAAGATGAAAACTGAGCAAGATCACCTCTGGTAACAGGCGTAGAATTAATCCAGGCTCCAGATTTTCCGTTATCACGAATTATGCGGCGAAGCAGAACACGGTCATTTTCAATTTCAATTCCATGAAGGCTCAGCCATTCAAGGGCATTGCGGGCTTCATCATCTTCAGCAATTTCTGATCTAACCGGTAAATTACCAGGCAAAACAAAAGTTCCGCTTACACTCGCCTCTTTCTTGCCTGCCCTGATCTGCTGAATATCAGCTTTTCCGCCAAGCAGAAAAGACAAAGCCCCGATTAAAATAGATTTACCAGCACCAGTTTCTCCAGAAAGAACAGTAAAGCCCTTTGTAAATTCCAGATAGTCCTGATCTATAAGTGCAAAATCCTTAATGGTTAAATCTTCAAGCATGAGGTACCCCCGACCAGTTTAATTTTGATCTGAGCGCGTTATAAAACTTTTCTGCTGAAACTGCAACCAGCAATGCTTTCTTTTTATTTAATACAACAGAAATGGTGTCTCCATATTTTAAGGCAAAAGGTTCCTGACCATCTACTGTAAGACATATTCCCTTAATACGGCTTTTTTCAATTGAGATTTGAAGGTTACTGTCCGGACTTAAAACTATAGGTCTGCTAGAAAGAGAAAAAGAATTAAGCGGAGTAAGAACAAAGGCTTCAACTTCAGGCGACACAATAGGACCACCGGCTGCAGCTGAATAAGCAGTTGAACCAGTTGGAGTTGCAAGTATTAATCCGTCTGCCTTAAGTCTGCACAATGGAAGTGAATTACGCTTTACAGAAAGCATGATTGTAGAAACACCGCGTTCAGCAGAAATTACAGCATCATTCAGGCTCAAAGAAGAATATACCTTCTTTCCTTCTCTAAGAACTTCCACTTTAAGCATGGCCCGCTTTTCGAAAACAGCCTTGCCCTCAAGAAAAACTTTTAATTCTTTTTGCCAGTCTTCCGGCTGCACAGAAGCAATAAAGCCAAACTCACCAAGATTTACAGGAAAAACTGGAAGCCCGTATTTAGATGCATTTCGGGCGGCATAAAGTACAGTACCATCACCACCCAGTGAAATAACAAAATCAAAGCCCTTAAAATCACAGTTATCTACAAAGCCGTCAAAGCTCAGAAAAACACATTCAATACCTTTTTTCTGAAGGTATCGAGCTATCTCCTGAGCCAGAGTCATAGATTCATCTTTGCTAACATTTATAATTATAAGAGCCTTTTTCATTCTATCCTTTTTTTTCTGACAGATTATGGCAATGAACTCAAAACCTTTACGATTTTGGCACTTTCTGCATGAGTCAAACGCGGATAAAGCGGTACATGAACACAGCGCAGATAAAGTGATTTTGCATGAATGCAGGATTCTGAAAGTTCATCCTTAAGTGCGATTACAGAATTATCATAAGCAAGCTGAATTTCTATTTCCTTTCGTCCAGCATACTGTTTTACATCCTTAAATGACGATGCAAGAATCAAAGGGAAGCAGCTCATTGTTGAACCGTTTTCCATTTCGCGTGCATACATCTTATGACGTCCGATAAGACAAGCCTGATGGAACATTGCAAATATTTCCTTGCGG
Organism: Treponema sp.; assembly: GCA_004554075.1. Classification (GTDB taxonomy): domain Bacteria; phylum Spirochaetota; class Spirochaetia; order Treponematales; family Treponemataceae; genus Treponema_D. Next base: position 182 of record SFOB01000066.1, on the reverse strand, counting down.
GTCTTTTCGTTACGAGGATATTCTTTTACCTGCACCCAGGCAAGAGCACAGTTAATATCCGGCAAAAGGTCTGTAAGAGGAGCTTCATCAGAATACTTTTTGAGTACGATCCACTCGCGGCGGCCTGTTGCAGGTCCGTCAATCCAGAAAGAGTTTTCGCCGCTTGGAATTACAACAGCAAA
>SFOB01000065.1 GCA_004554075.1 Treponema sp. | reverse complement strand
GCATAAAACTGGCTCCCAGACACGGTTTTCTGGTTCAAAATCGCGCAATAATGCGCTACACTCTGATTGTTGCAAAGTAACTATAGAATTGCCCGCTCAAGCCGGTCGCAACAAGCAGAGTGTTTTTGCCTAGAAACCGTTCCTTCGCGCAAACTTTACTTAAATTATTTATAATGCGTTTGCCCTGTGTTGAAATTTGCTTCGCCTTGAAAATCATTTCCAACTCATGTATTATTTTTCTATGCAGAAAAAAGTTACACTTGCTCTTTTTATTGTGATTGTGGCGGCAGTAGCGGTTGCGTTTATTGCAAAGAATTATTTCTATACGCCGGATAAAAATAATTCTTCAGCTTCTGTTGTTGTGCCGATGTCAAGTTCCGCGGAAGAAAAAAAGAATTCAGCATTTTCTTCAATGGAAGAGGATAACGCGCTTGTTTCTCTTATTCCGCTTAAAGACAATGAAACCTTGATAGGCATTGTGAGCATGGATTTTGACGGCGATGGCTTTGATGATCAAGTGAATGTAATCAGGACAATGGACAGTCCGTATCTTGCGATTTTGGTGGGACTTTATAATCCGCAGAGAACTGTTTACGAAAGAAAAGCTGTTATTGCCACGGAAATTTCTCAGGCGCAGACATTTTCTTATACCGGCATGGATTTGACCGGGGAGCATAGAACCGCTTTGGTTTATCAGGGATTTGCAGATAACGGAGATTCCATTCTTCAGGCATTTTTTATTTCAAATGCAGGCGGAAACTTTTCACTTAAAAAGATTGCCGATTTGCGCGGCGACGGAACAATTTTTATTCAGCAGCTAGACCGTTATGATGCCTATGAACGTTCAAAGGCAAACGGCACGAGCTTTCCAATCTGGGTTTATACTTCAGACACAGAGAGACCGGGCAGTGCTGATCAGCTTCAGGTTCGGTACGAATGGAAGCATTCAGAAAATAGCTATGTAAAGACAAGAACTGTCCGCGTGGCAGGAAGCAGAATTGCGGCAAAAGAGCTTGCGAAAATTCAGGACGGAACAGTTTCGACGTTCGCAAAATTTTTGAGCGGACTTTGGTATATGACTGAGTCAAACGGAAACTTGCGTTATGTTTTCTTTGACTATGATTCCCGTGAGATTATTTTTTTCAAGGACGATACGGAAGAAGTTTACAAATGGGCGCACAGCAATATTCGGCGCAACGGAATTTATCTTTCCACTATAAATCAGGAAATTGAAAATCTTCAGCGCAGAGTTGACATAAGCTTAAAAAGCACAGAAGAAATTCATATAAGAATTCAGGATGATGTCCGGATGCTTATAAGCGAAAACGCAGTTTGGGACGGAAACTATAAAAAAATAGGAAAGAATATGTTTTTGAAAAATGCTTCGTCAAAGCCGGCTGGCATTTCAGAAGCTTTTGAAAAAGACGGCATCTGGAAAATTCCAGACGGCTCTACTGTTAAGCTTCAGGACGGAAAATATTCAATGGAATCTGAAGGCTTTTTGGAAACAGGAATTTACACTTGCTTTGTGAATGAAGACTCTTCATATATTCAGTTTCGACCTGATTCTGAAAACAACGCGCGTTTTTCTGGAGTTTACAAATTGTCTGTGGAAGAAAGCAATTCGCCTCAAAAGAAATATGTTTTGCAGCCATGCAAGGCAAGTGGCTACGGAATAGTTGTGCAGGAGTCGCGTCCAGTTGTCCTTATGATTCCGTCTGACAATTAATAAACAAGATTTATGTTGTCAACAAAGACTGAGCCTGAAAAACTTTTGCCTTTTATTTGGAAAGAAACGCTCCTTATGTCGTCGTTTTCGATTATGGCGGAAATTTGATTGCCGTTTTCATCTGTTATTTCATGTAGCAGGTCAAAGTAGACATTTATGTTTTCGCCTATTCCAAGGGGAATTTCTTTTGTTCTTGAAATTATATGATGAGGTCCTCCTTGAGTTTCCAAAAGAATTGCAAGTGGATTTTGGCAAGTGTTGTTTATGTCTGCAATCAAGGCTTTTGCGTCCGACCAGTCTTTTTGCGCGAGATTTTCTATTATAAATGAAGCTTTTGAGTTTTCTGGAATTTTTGCAAAGCTCCATTGCGCGCAGAAATCTCCTTGTGAGCTCCATTCTTCCGTGGTGTCTGTGTCTGTGGAATAGTCTTCGCTTTTTGTTTCTCCCAGCGCATACCAAAAGTTCTCTTCTTCAAATCCGTCTATAAGCTCAAGAGTTCCTTTTGGAAGCTGATTGTTTATAGGAATGACTTTTGCCGCCGTGTTTTTTTCCGCAGTGATTTCTGAGTCCTGTCTGCCTGGCATAGAAGCACACGAAAGTAAAAATGCCACCGGTATAAAAAGAATCATTGCCTTGACTGTTTTTTTCATAATTCCTCCATAAATGATTGAATCAACTATTAACTATATATACGTTTTTTTTCAAAAACTGCAAGGATATTTTCTTTTTTTTTTTGAATATGTTGACGATTTCAAAATATCTATTATATAAAAACTATGAAGTTTAAAGTGAAAAAACTTTCTGCTGTGAATATTGGAATTTCTAAGTTGGAACAGTCTCAGCAGGATTTGCTTAAGTCGGAGTATGAAAAGATTGAAAACTTGGGCATATAATTTGTCAGAGTAAAGCCGATTTATGGCAATATTTTTGAAATAAAATCAAATGAGCTTCGTTCTTTATTCAAGTATCAAAAAGGGCAAATTATTTTAATTGGAGTTGTATTTGTAAAGAAAACTCAGAAAACACCAAAAAAAGATAATAAAACTTGTTGAACAGAGATTGCGAGAAACTGAATAATCAGCTGTGCCATTTGCTTTTTTTGTGTTTTCTCTGTAGAATTAGTAACTAATATTATGCTACTTTGTTTATAACACTTTTTTTTAACTTTTGGAGGCTTTAAGTGAAAAAGGTTGTTTTGGGAATTGCCATTGCTCTTTTTGTTGGAGCGGCTGCTAGCGCGCAGGTTTTGGAAAGAGCGCAGATTAAGAACACTTTGTGGACTGGATTTGGAAACCCGTTTGACGGCGACACAATGTTCTATGGTTTTACCGATATTTTTCAGGCAAGATTTGATCAGGGCAAGTTTACGATGGACGGAATGCTCAACATGGGCGCATTGGCAAACTATGAAAACGGCGGCGATGTTGACAACTTTGAAATTGGAACAACAAACTTGAATCCGCTTGCTCTTCATTATGGACGCAATACTAGAGGCGGAAATCACACAAATACGAATAATGACGGCTATAATAATGCTATTAATTCAAACAACACAATTACTGATGCTTTTTATTTGAACTTTGTTTATCATATCAACCGCAACTTTGACTTTGGAATGGGAACAAAACTCAATTGGAAAGTCGGACCTGCTCCGGGATACGGCGACTGGGTTTGGGGACCTAATGCTCACGTAAGACAGGGCGGATTCAGCACAGCTTACGATGACCGCTCAGGCTCGTTCTATCCTAGCTCAACTTCATCTGACTGCGCAGGCTACTATAAGTTCAAAGTAGATGCTCCTGGCACTGCGGACGTTGTAGGATTCATTCCTTATTCAAATTCCTATGCAAGAAGAGGACTTGGCGTAAGATATGTTTCAAAAGGAAAGATGAACTTTGAAGCTGGAGCTGCTATTCCTAATGGATTTAACACAGATGATCCTGCTGTAAACTTTGGTGTAAAATTTGCTCCTGTAAACTGGATCAGCATTGGTGCCGCAATGGAAGGCGCATTTGAAGATGCCGCAAACTTCTACGCTGGCTCAACAATCGGCGCAAAAAACTTTTTGCTTGAAGTTTATCTTGCAATGGATTCTTTGTTCACAAAAGAAAAGGATGACGAGGCTTACGGAATTGGAGGCGCGATTACTTTCTCTGTTCCTAACTCAAAACTTTCTTTGCGTCCGGAAGCTGGCTTGAACTTATTTGAAAATGACGATTATACATTCGCTTGGTACGCTGGAGCTGCTCTTATTGTTCCTATTAACAAGGACTTCCAGTTCAATGCTTACGGTTCTCTTGCATTCGGTTCTAAAAACAAGGACTGGGATGATGATGACTGGAACGGCGGACACATCTTTACAATCCGTCCTTCTGTAAAATACAAGTTCTCTAAAAAGACTGACTTTGATCTTAACCTGAACTTGGAAAACAGAAAGGCATTCGACGGAAAAACACGCAACGCTTGGTCTTGCGGTTTCTACGTAAGCCACATTCTGTAAAGAAAAACTGACTGTAATACTGCCATTCTCCGGCTTGACCGGAGAATCCAGCTAGATCTTCGGGTCAAGCCCGAAGATGACATTTGTTTTCCCCACTTGCAAAACCCTCTCATTTCTTCCATAATTAACTCATGAAGAAAATTGAGATTCTTGATTCGACATTACGCGACGGTGCTCAGGGCGAGGGTATAAGCTTTTCTGTTCAGGATAAGCTTCACATCTGTCATGAGCTCGACGAGCTGGGAGTTACTTACATCGAGGCCGGTAACCCTGGGTCGAATCCTAAGGATATGGAATTTTTCAAAGCGGTAGCTGATGTTAAATTTAAAAATGCACAGGTTTGTGCCTTTGGTTCAACCCGCCGCAAAAACTGCCGCTGTGAAGATGATGCAAATCTCAAAAGTCTTCTTGCTGCTGAAACAAAAACAGTTGTAATCTTTGGAAAATCCTGGACCTTCCAGGTAACCGATATTCTCAAAACCACTACTGAAGAAAATCTCAAAATGATCCGCGAGTCCTGCGCCTTCCTCGCCGCTAACGGCCGCAAAGTAATTTACGACGCAGAACATTTTTTCACCGCCTACGAAGAAGATAAGACTTATGCCCTGGAAACACTTAAGGCTGCAGTAGAGGGGGGCGCAAGTGTGCTCTGTCTCTGCGAAACCAAGGGCGGCTTTATGATAGACGAATGTCGCCGGGCTGTGAGTGAGGTTGTAAAACTTTACGGAAAAAAAGTTACTGTTGGAATCCATACCCACAACGACTGCGGCTTAGCAGTTGCAAACTCTCTTGTTGCAGTAAAAGAAGGTGCAACTCATGTTCAGGGTGTGCTTCTTGGTTTTGGCGAGCGCACAGGTAACGCAAATCTTTCTACAATTATTCCTAATCTTCAAATTAAAATGGGCTATCAGGTAGTTCCGGAAGAAAGCCTTAAAAATCTTACTGCCATCTGTAAACGTGTGGCAGAGCTTACAAATATCCGTGTAAATCCTCAGTCGCCTTATGTTGGTAAAGACGCTTTTGCCCACAAGGCTGGCATGCATATTGATGCCGTACTTAAAAATCCATTTGCCTACGAGCATATCACTCCAGAAACAGTAGGCAACAGCCGCGTTTTCCTTATGAGCGAGGTTGCCGGACGCAGTATGATTCTGGAAAAAATCCGCCGTTTTGTACCAGATGTAAAGCGCAACGACCCGATTGTAAGCGACCTTATGGCTAAGGTAAAAGAACTCGAGTCTGCAGGCTATCAGTTTGAAGGTGCGGATGGCTCTTTTGAACTTCTTGTTCGCAAAATGCTTGGTCAGTATAAGCCTTTCTTTAAGCTTCACTACTATCAGACAACCGGTTCAAATCCGCGTCCAGAAGAGGGAGTCTGCTGCTGTGCCCAGATAAAGGTTGAAGTAGACGGTAACTTTGAAATTACAGCAGGTGAGGGAGACGGTCCTGTCAACGCCCTCGATATTGCCCTTCGTAAGGCTCTGGAAAAGTTCTATCCGGTTGTTTCTAACTTCCGCCTGGTGGACTATAAGGTACGCGTTCTTGACTCTAAGTCTGCAACCGCAGCCCGCGTTCGTGTAATTATTGAGTCTACAGACGGCCAGTCCAGCTGGACAACTGTGGGAGTTTCTTCCGACGTTATTGAAGCCTCATGGATAGCACTTGTTGATTCTTTTGAGTTGAAGCTTTCGAAATAAAATGACAAATACACTTTCCTATGGTAAAATAGTTAAAACTGTTTTAAGGAAAGTTTATGGCTTCGTATATCAAAAAAAATGGTCTTCTGTATTCTGAAGATTCACACACAGTTCTTGGAGTTGATGATACCTCTAATGACTTTACTGGTCGTGTTCCTTTTGGCGCACATAGAATTGATGATGATGTTTTTTCAGATTGTCCCTACGAGTCAATCTCCCTGCCAGATTCTGTTGTAGAACTTGGAAACTGTCTTTTTGAAAATTCAAAGGTTCTGCAGAAGGTAAAACTTCCTTCTGGCCTCACAGAGCTTCCACCATATCTTTTTTCCGGCTGTTCAGCGCTTACCAAGGTAAATATGCCGTCTGCCGTTTCTTCTTTCCCGGAAGGTCTTTTTAAGAACTGTGAATCTCTCCCTGAAATTCCTTTCCGCGCAGGAATTACAGTTTTGCCTGAAAGTGTTTTTGAAGGCTGTTCTTCTATTAAATCTCTTGTAATTCCACCAACAGTACGCCGCATTGAGTCTCGTGCTGCTGCAGGCTGTACATCGCTGGAAAGTATTGTTTTTCCTTCTAGCATTGAGTATCTTGCTCCAGATGCCTTTGAAGGTTGTACTTCTATCCGCAACATCCGTGTTGATGGAGAAGGCGGTCTTTTCTATGTTGGAGAAGAGGACGGTTATCTTTATGAGGCCGCAGATGAGGGCGATAGAGTAGTCTTAAAGACAAGTATAGGTCAGGGCTCTCAGGTATCTTTCTTTAAAGATAATGCAGATGATATTTCGGCAGGCTTTGCTGAAGTTGATGATGAAGAGTTTGAAGATGATGATACTTTCAGCGCAGAAATAGGTGCTTCTGATGAAGAAGCTGTATTTATGGATGCTAAGGCGCCGGCAGAGGAGCCGGAAGTTCAAGCTGATTTTGCTGCCGCTTCAGAGCCTGCTCCAGAAACTCCAGCAGAAGAAGTTATAAATACAGACAGTGCTGTAGATTCCATGCTTGCAGATATTATGGGTGATGAAAAAGAGCGCTCTGCAATTTCAGAAGATGTTGCTGTAAGTGAAAAGGAAACAGAAGTTCTTTCAGAGGCAATGTCTGTTATGGCTGATTCAAGTCAGGGCTCTTCTGCTGCAATTACTGATTCTGAACTGGAAAAGCTTTTTGCTAAGAACGAAGAAGATGAGCTTGCAACTCATAATGCAGATAATCCTGATGTTCTGGATAGTAAGGCTCAGATTCTTACTGATTCAGTAGGCCTTAGTGCAATATTCAACTGTGAGCCGACTGGAGAACTTCCAGAAGATCCAGAACTTTATGTAATTGCAGAAAAACTTGCAAAAGATGAAAATGACAAGAATAACTTCAGTTCAAAGCTTGTTGCCTGCTGCCAGACCTTTGCAAGAATCCAGGATTACAAAAGAATCATCATGCTTTATGGTCTCCCTCTTGATAACGATGAGTTTGTTCAGTTCTTCAAGCATTTTATTGCAAAAAAGAATGTAATTCTTGCCTGCGAGGCTGAGTCTCCGGCAACTCTTTCTGATTTTGGTAAGGCAATCTGTGATTACGCAAGAATCAGTCTTAAAAAAGAGGAGCTTATTGAGCAGCGCCGAACAGTTCTGCAAAAATCAAAAACTCTCGTAAAACTTGTCATCCGCGACAAATACGAGTAATATACACAAATAATCGTCATGCTGAACTTGTTTCAGCATCTCTTAAAAAAGAGACCCCGAAACAAGTTCGGGGTGACAGTGCTTTATGAGGTTTTCAAATGAAAAGTGATAACGCAAAAAAAGGTGTAGCCCGCGCGCCACACCGCTCATTGTTTTACGCAATGGGTTACACTGATGAAGAATTAGACCGCCCGCTTGTTGGCGTTTGCTGTGCCAAGAACGAAATCATTCCTGGCCATATAGAACTGGACCGCATTGCCGAAGCCGTAAAAGCCGGTATCCGTATGGCAGGTGGTACTCCTGTAGAGTTTCCTGCAATAGGTGTTTGCGACGGTATTGCCATGGGCCACGAAGGAATGAAATATTCCCTTGTTACCCGCGAGCTTATTGCTGACTCAATAGAATGTATGACAAAGGCTCACCAGTTTGATGCCCTCGTTATGATTCCTAACTGCGATAAAATTGTTCCTGGTATGCTGATGGCAGCAGCCCGCCTTGATCTTCCTACAGTATTTGTAAGCGGCGGTCCAATGATGCCAGGTCACCTGCCTGGAGCCGATGCTTCTAACCCTTATGCCGGCCGCAATCTTTCACTTACAGATATGTTCGAAGCCGTAGGTGCTGTAGCAAGCGGACGCATAAATGAAGAACAGCTTCGAGAAATGGAGCAGGTAGCCTGCCCTGGTTGTGGTGCCTGCTCTGGAATGTTTACTGCAAACTCTATGAACTGCCTTACAGAATCTATCGGACTTGGTCTTCCTGGAAACGGAACCATTCCAGCTGTTAGCGGCCGCCGAATTGCCCTCGCTAAAAAAGCCGGTATGAAAGTAATGGAAATGTTCGAGCGCGGAATTACTGCCCGCAATATGCTTACAATGAAAAACTTTGAGAACGCCCTTGCCGCAGATATGGCACTTGGCTGTTCTTCTAATACTATGCTGCACCTGCCGGCAATCGCGCACGAAGCAGGTCTTACAATTGACCTTCACATGGTAAATGAAATCTCTAACAGAACTCCAAACCTCTGTCACCTGGCTCCTGCCGGCCACACTTTTATGTGCGAGCTTGATGATGCTGGTGGTGTACAGGCAGTTCTCGCAGAGCTCGCAAAAAAGAATCTTATTGATACAAGTCTCATGACTGTAACCGGAAAAACAGTTGCAGAAAATATCAAGGGTGTAAAGAACCGTAATCCAGAAGTTCTCCGCCCAATTGAAAATCCATTCAGTGACAACGGTGGACTCGCTATTTTGTTTGGAAATCTTGCACCAAACGGAACTGTTGTAAAACGTTCTGCCTGTGCAAAAGAGCTGATGAAGCACACAGGTCCAGCCCGCGTTTTCAACGACGAAAGCGAAGCAATGGATGCCGTTCAGAACCGCAAAATCAAGAGTGGTGATGTTGTTGTTATCCGCTATGAAGGACCAAAGGGTGGACCTGGTATGCGCGAAATGCTGGCTGTAACTGCAGCACTTGCCGGCCAGGGACTGGATAAGGAAGTTGCCCTCATTACAGACGGCCGCTTCTCAGGTGCAACCCGAGGTGCTTCTCTTGGACACTGTTCTCCGGAAGCTGCCGTTGGTGGACCAATTGCTCTGGTAGAGGAGGGTGATAAAATCACTCTTGATATCAATAACTATAAGATTACTCTTGAGGTTAGCGATGAAGAACTCGAGCGCCGCCGTGCTGCATGGAAAGCCCCTGAACCAAAGGTTAAGACCGGCTACCTTGCACGCTACGCAAAATTAGTTAGTTCTGCTGACCGCGGAGCGATTCTGGAATAACCTCGTTCATAGCGCCGGTTCTGTAGCCTTGTAAATCCATTGTGATGTAGGCAAAACCGGCGTCTTTCAGAGCCTTTGTAATTTTCTGACGGAGAGAAAGAAGTTTTTCCAGTTCAGAAGGTAATACTTCAATTCTGGCAAGATTTTCTCCGTGAATACGTACTCTAAGCTGCTTAAAGCCCAGATCAAGAAGAGTCTGTTCTGCCTTATCTACCATACCAAGTTTTTTCTCATTGATTTCTTCGCCATATGCAAAACGGGAAGCAAGACAGGCAAAACTCTGTTTATTCCAGGTTGGAAGCTTAAGCTCTTTAGAAAGTTCCCGGATTTCTTCTTTATAAAGCTGGCATTCTCTAAGCGGGCTTTTAACGCCAAGTTCAGCAACTGCCTTAAGACCCGGACGGTAATCTCCGTTATCATCCATATTGCTTCCTTCACATACGTATGCAATTCCATTTTCTTTGGCAAGAGAAATGATTTTTGTGAAGAGTTCTTTTTTACAAAGATAACAGCGGTTTACAGGATTATGACGGAATTCTGGAATATTAAGTTCTTCGGATACTACTGTAATCTGCTTAATTCCGTTTAATTTACAAAAGTTTGAAGCCTCATCAGATTCACGCTTTGGAAAAGAACAGGAGGTAGCAGTAATTGCAATTGCCTTGTCTCCAAGTTCCTCATGGGCAACCTTTAAGAGAAAAGTAGAATCAACGCCGCTGGAAAAAGCAACGGCTACGCTGCCAAGAGAACGAAGGTATTCTCTGAGCTTTTCAAGTTTTGTATTCAAATTATCTTTATCCATCATAATTTTGAAATTAACACGAAGAAATAAATCTATCAATACAATAGGTTAATAAAATTTTGTTAACTTTTCAAAGGTCCCGAAAATCACTATAATTAGCGAATTATGGCAACGACTAATTTAGACAAAATGCGCAACATCGGAATTATGGCGCATATTGATGCTGGAAAGACAACAACAACAGAACGCATCCTTTATTACACTGGAAAAATTCATAAGATTGGTGAAATTGACGACGGCCAGGCAACTATGGACTGGATGGCTCAGGAGCAGGAAAGAGGAATTACAATCTGCTCAGCTGCCACAACAACTTACTGGCGCGACCATCAGATAAATATTATTGATACTCCGGGCCACGTAGACTTTACTGCAGAAGTAGAGCGCTCTCTCCGCGTACTCGACGGCGCAGTTGCAGTTATCTGTGCCGTAGATGGTGTTCAGCCACAGACAGAAACTGTATGGAAGCAGGCAGATGAGTTTGCTGTTCCACGTCTCTGCTTTATGAACAAGATGGACCGCATTGGTGCAGACTTCTTTGGTTCAATGGCAGACGTTGCTGAAAAATTTGGCGTAGAAACACTTGCCCTTCAGATTCCAATCGGAGAAGGTCAGGAATTCGAAGGTGTAATTGACCTTCTTAATATGAAAGAAATCCGCTGGCACGAAGATGATGAAGGTGAAACTTTTGATGTAACTGACGTAGATGCCAGCCGCCTTGACCAGGCAAAAGAATGGCGCGAAAAACTGGTAGAAACGGTTGCCGGCAGCGACGACGCCCTTATGGAAATCTACCTTGAAGGCGGCGAAATCACTGTAGATCAGCTTAAAAAAGCAATCCGTGCGGGAACAATCAGCCGTGCCTTTGTTCCATTTGTAATGGGGTCTGCCCGCCATAATCAGGGAGTTCAGCCCCTTATCGACGCAGTAATTGATTATCTTCCATCTCCTCTTGATATTCCTCCTGCAAAGGGAATCAGAATCAAGAAAGATGAAGAAGAATCTGTAGATGTTCCAACAGATGTTTCAAAAATGCCGCTCGGGCTTGTTTTCAAGATTCAGTATGACCGCGAAATGGGCCCTCTCTGCTATGTACGCATGTACTCAGGTAAGATTCAGGCCGGAACACAAATCTTCAATATCAATAAGAAAAAACGAGAGCGTGTAAACCGTATCCTCCGTATGCACGCAAATAAGAGCGAGCCTTGCGATTCAGTATCAGCTGGAGATATCGCAGTATTTATCGGTCTTAAGCTTGCTCAGACAGGTGACTCAATAGGAACAGAAGCTTTCCCAATCCTTCTCGAACAGCCTAAGTTTCCTCAGCCGGTAATCTCTGTTGCCCTTGAGCCGGAATCTATGAGCGAAAAGGACAAAATGAACGAAACCCTTGAAATCCTTAGCCGCGAAGACCCAACCTTTACAAGTCATGAAGATGCAGAAACAGGTCAGCTTATCATCAGCGGTATGGGTGAACTCCACCTGGACGTTCTTGTTACCCGTATGCGAGACGACTTTGGCGTAAAGTGTAACGTAGGCGCTCCTCAGGTTACTTACCGCGAATCTGTATCCGGCACTGCCGAGGCTACAGAAGAGTTCAGCCGTGTACTTGCCGGAAAAGAAAACACAGCCGGTCTTACAATTACAGTTGAACAGCGCGAGACGGGTAGTGGAAACTCCTTTGAAATTACCTGCCGCCATGCAGAAGTGCCGGATGAAATCATTGAAGCAATCAAGAACGGCTTTATGTCTGCCCTTAATTCGGGAATTAAATACGGCTATCCTTGTACAGATGTCGGTGTAAAGGTTACAGCAATCAAGTATGACGAACTTACATCAAGTACCTTTGCCTTTGAAGCATGTGCAGCCCAGGTATTCGACAAGGCCTGTACAGCAGCTAACCCTGTAATTCTTGAACCGGTTATGAATGTAGACATTTCTTGTCCAAAAGAGTTCGTAGGGCCAGCAAGCAGTCAGCTCAGCCAGCGCGGCGGAAACATCATGGGCCAGGATTCCAAGACCACAGGCGAAGTTATTCACGCCCAGGCTCCAATGGCAAACATGTTCGGATTCACAACAAACCTCCGTTCTGCAACCCAGGGGCGCGCAAGCTTCTCAATGGAATTCAGCCACTTCCAGCTTAAAGTTGGCGGTTTAGGCTAATTCAGGCTGTTTTTTCGAACTTTTTCCTAAGGTAAATCTCCGAGTCGGTAATATATCCGATTCGGAGATTATTTGTATCTTTCCTCAAAATCACCTCTTTCTCATTGCATTCTCCTAAGTATGATTTAGAATAAAATCATAAAAAAATATTAGGAGTATTTTTATGAAAAAAACTAGTCTTGTTGCAATTGCAATGCTTGTTGCCGGAACTCTGTTCGCAGCTCCAAAAAAAGCTGCAGCACCAGTTGAACCAATCTCAGTTACTTTCTCAGAAAGCACACGCTGGGGAACCGATGCTACAATGGCAGATGGAGTTTACGGTGAAGATGGCTCTGTTACATATACGGCTATGTACAGATATGGTGGTGGTGGATATACCTTTAACATCAATGGAAAAACTGGACTCAATTTAAAGGATTATTCATCTTGTGAAATAGAATTTGATTATAAAACAGGTAGCTGGGAAAAGGCAGAAGTTTTGCCAAAGTTTGGTATCAAATACTGGGGCTCAGGAGCAACCTTCTTTAACGGCGGTCAGCCACTAGACTGGATTGATGCAGAAACTCCAGAGGGAACAATTACAAGAACAATCGATCTTAAAGGAAAATCTGGCAAGGCTCTTCGCATTGGTGTAGTTGCAAATGCATGGCAGTGGGCTGGAAACGGAAATGGAAATGATAAGGGTGATGATACTGTAATAATCACAGTAAAGAAAATTACTTTTATTCCGTAATAAAAATATCATAAAACATACAGGAGTTTTATTATGAAAAAATTATTTCTAGTAACATTAATTTCTGCAGTGCTTACGGCAGCAGTTTTTGCAGAACCTAAAACCTATGTAATCGACCTGGGAGACAGTAACATCAAAACTATTGAAGTTAAAAAGAATCCTTATGGCGACAATTACCAGAACGTAGCACCAGCTGTTTTTACAAACTATTTTAAGAACAGCATGCCGGTTCCGGGAGACACAATCGAAGTACACTACAAGTTTACCAGTGATGTTGATATTCCAGGCCTTACTCTTGCAGTAATTGACAACTCACCAAAAGCTAATTACTGGCTTGAGATTTCAAGTCAGTATCAGACAATTTCCGACATCACTGCCGGAGAAGTAGTGGAGGGTGTTTTTGTTTACAAGGTTAATGCAAAGCCTCTTGTTGATGTAACCGTTCAGTTCCTCTACAACGACAAAATCGACAGTAAGCTCAAATTGCAGAAAGCAGGTGTAAAAACCGGAAAGAAATAAAATAATAAAATAAAAAAAAGAGGGGGAAGTTCGCTCGAACCTCAGCATATTCATGCTGAGGGCGAATACCCCCTCTGCGGGGCTCAAGCGCCGCCCCTGCAACGCCGGGCTATGATTTAATCATTTATGATTGTAATGTTCTGAAGT
>SFOB01000064.1 GCA_004554075.1 Treponema sp. | reverse complement strand
CATTATAGTTTTTGGTGCGGGGAACATTACGGTAAGCGTAAATCATCTCACCAGAGTGGTTTGTACCTATTTCTCCATTTTCACGGCTGAAGTAATATTCATAAACAGGCTTTCCCTGAGCCGCAAGAGTCTTAGTCCACTGGTCATGTGGATAGGTAAAACATACAACAGAGAAAACATCATTGTATAATTCTTTCAACTGCTTTTTATTTTCGCTGCCATATTTTTCAAGGAAGGCAGCAGTTTTTTCCTTAAAACTTGGCTGAAGAAGCGGAGTAATAGTCTTTTTATCTACCTTGGTGAAGAAAGTAAATCCAAAGGCTTCTCTTTTATTAAAGCCGTTCAAAAGAGCTTCTTCGTGGTTCTGGCCTTTTTTGTAAATCTCATAAGGAGTTTCCGGAAGGGCATAGCCATCAACTGTCATAGAATTATTTGCGTATTTTGTTTTGATAAGTTTTTCTGCAGGCAGGGCACGCATTTCTTCAATAGAGCTGCACTTAAACTCTTTTTTGATGTCATCTCCCATCTTAAGGGCTGCTTCCATTGTGCGGAAGGTATGTGGCGGAGTCTGCTGAACTACAGAAGAGCTTTCACCAATTGCACGACGGAAATATCCTTTTGTAAGAGGAGTAGCGCAAAGAGCATTTACAGAAGATGAACCAGCTGATTCACCGGCAATTGTAACGTTTCCTGCATCTCCATCAAATGCGGAAATATTATTATGAACCCATTCAAGAGCTTTAATCTGGTCAAGTAAGCCATAGTTTCCAGTTGTTCCATGCTCTGATTCAGCTGCCAGCTCCTTGTCTGCAAAATAGCCGAATACACCGGTTCTGTAGGCAATATTTACAACTATAATTCCGTTTTCTGCAAGATTTTCGCCGTCATATTTTGAATACCAGCTCTGACCTGTCATAAGAGAACCGCCATGAACATAAACAAGAACAGGCCAGCCGCCTTGAGGTGCCTTACCAGCAGGTTTCCATACATTCAGATAAAGGCAGTCTTCGCTTTTAGGTGCACCATAAGTTCTGTCTGATTTACTATGGGTATAAAGATTGAAAAGGAAATTATAAACAGGTCCATTCTGATTCTGCATAGCCATTGGAGCAAAGTGATCTGCTTCTAAAATTCCAGTCCACGGTTCAATATCCTGAGGTTCTTTCCAGCGGAGGTTGCCTACTGGAGGGGCTGCAAAAGGTATGCCGGCATAAATTTCAACTGTACCTTCCTTATTATAAATACCGCGGATATCACCACCGGTAACAGAAACAACTTCGGTTCGAAGCTGAGTTTTTAATCCTGTGGGATTAGTTTTTTTAGCGTCTTTTGATGCGCAGGAAATGAATAATGAAGTTGCAAGAACTGCGCTAAAAATTAATTTGATTGTCTGTTTCATATTTATAATATAATGATTTTTAAGGAATAAAGTAATAAAAATGTGTTATGAGATAAAATGAATTGCTTCGCTAGGCTCGCAATGACGAAAAAGTTTTATATAAAAATAAATTCAGCTTTTAATTGAAAAATTAAACGGTTAATGTTATTATACCACATCCCGCAGTGATGAACTCCACATCACTTTCCCTGCCATTACGATGGCAACGCGATACATAATTACCACATTCGTGGACTCAGGAGTATTTCATGAAAAAAATTATCACAATCTTAGTTTCAATGGTATTGGCCAGCAGCATGGTTTTTGCAGCCGGCAAAAAAGGAAAAGACAAAAAAGTTACTGTTGAAATCTGGCACACCTACAATGGTAAGCAGGCAGCTGCTCTTAATGATGCTGCAGACCGCTTTAATGCTTCACAGACAAAATATGTAGTAGAAGTAAAGAATCAGGATTATGCAGGTTTTACAGACACTGTTTACAATGCAGTAGCAAACGGCATTGGTCCAAGTATCATTTTCAACTATGGTACAACAGCTGTAGATTATGCTAACGAAGGTCTTGCAATTGATATCCGTAAATATATCAAAAAAGATAATAAGAAGGGCGACAAGACAATGCAGAACATCATTGATTCTCTCCCAGAGTCAATGAAGACTGATGTACTCGGCTTTGAAGACGGTGGTATCTACTATCTTCCAGGTTGTACAACAGGTCCTGTTTATTTCTATAATAAAACAATCTTTAAGGAACTTGGTTTGAATCCTCCAACAAACTGGGATGAGCTTGTTGCAGTTTCAAAGACAATCAAAGAAAAGAAGGGCATTCCTGGCTTCCACTCAGACGGTCTTGTAGACAATATCCAGGAACTGATTATGCATAACGGCCTTGGCTACATTGATGTTGCTAAAAAGCGTGTTACTTTCTGTGGTCCAAAACTCGAAGAAATCTATCAGTGGTATGCTTATAACTGTAAGAAGGGATATTTCTCTTTCAATACAATCGGCCGCTATTCTTCAGAAGACCTTGCTAACGGTGACATTGCTTCTTTCTCTGGTTCTTGTGTAAACGATCAGTATATTCAGATGGTAGAAGGAAAGGGCGAACTTGGAATGGCTAAATGGATTGCAGGTGATTTCTATACTGCATGGAACCGTGGTCCAATCTTCCTTCACAGAAATGATGCAGTTGATGAAGGTGCTTACGAATTTGTTAAGTTCTTCCTTAACCGTGAGAATGCTGCTAAGTGGGCAATCGCTAACTCTGCACTTTGTCCTTATGGAACTTCAGCTGATTATCCTGAATATGTTGCATACCTTAAGAATCTTCCTTCAACTTCAGCTCTTCCTTACGTACAGGCTAACATGGCTGTTTCTGGTTCATTCCCTAACGTAACTGGTTCTGCTGCCGTTCGTAAGATTCTCGAAGAGTACATTCCCTAACGTAACTGGTTCTGCTGCCGTTCGTAAGATTCTCGAAGAGTACCTCAACTATGTAGTTGATGGAAAGATGACTGCTAAAGAAGCCGTAGCTGCAATCGAAAAGCAGTGTAATGACGCTTTGAATGGAAGATAATGCGCGTTCGAATTGATAACGTAACAAAAAAGTTTGGTCACACTACAGCAGTTGCTGATTTTACCGCAGAACTTGAAGACGGACATTTGATTTGTCTGCTTGGTCCTTCGGGCTGCGGAAAATCAACTCTGTTGAATATGCTTTGCGGAATTATTCCGGTTACTCAGGGTCAGATTTTTTTTGATGACAAGGACGTAACAAAGCTTCCTCCAGACCAGAGAAATATCGGCATGGTATTTCAAAACTATGCTCTTTATCCTCACATGACAGTGGCAGAAAACATTGCTTTTCCGCTTGAAGTACAGAAGATAAAAAAAGAAGAGCGCAAGGCAAGGGTAGAGGAAATTGCAAAGCTTGTTCATGTTGATAATTTATTGAAGCGTTATCCATCCGAACTCAGTGGCGGTCAGCAGCAGCGTGTGGCTATTGCCCGTGCAATGGTAAAAAAGCCTGATCTGCTTTTGATGGACGAGCCGCTTTCAAATCTTGACGCCAGACTCCGTCTTGAAATGCGGGAAGAAATCCGCCGCATTCAGAAAGAGACTGGCGTTACCACAGTTTTTGTAACACACGATCAGGAAGAGGCAATGTCTATTTCTGATTCAATTCTTTTGATGAAAGACGGTCTTTTGATTCAGAGCGGCCTTTGTCAGGAATTATACGTGAACCCGAACTCTCTTTTTGTAGCAGAGTTTTTGGGAAATCCTCCGGCAAATAAAATTGCTGATGGCGATAAAATCACAGCCATCCGCCCGGAAGCCTTTACCCTTGATCAAAATGGAACCGAAGCTGAGATTCAATTCATAAGCGAAATGGGTAAAGACCAGATTATTACAATGACATACCTTGGAAATACCGTTCGTGCAATTTTGAATCTGGATGATATGAAGGTTGGCGGCGGTTCAAAAATAAAAGTCGGTTTAAAGAAAAAGGGTGTCTTCACTTTTGATAAAGAAGGCAGGAGACTTTCGTGAGTTTTTCCCAGAAGCGTAGAGACCGATTTTCTAAAATAGAGCCCTGGCTTTATCTTTCTCCTTTTTTAATTTTTATAATTGTCTTTACTCTTTATCCTGTAATTAACGTTTTCACAATTTCCTTTAAGGAAAACTACAGCTACCTTCGCGGCACTTTTAAAGCATTTAATTTTGAAAACTATAAATACGTTTTAACTGATGACAAGTTTACATCAGGTCTGAAGAATACTGCGCTCTATGTTTTGTTTGTTGTGCCGGTGAGCACTGCAATTGCGCTTTTCTTTGCAAATCTTTTGAATAAAAAAGTACGCGGCTCTGCTATTTTTCAGACAGCTTTCTTTTTACCAATGGTAACTTCTGTAACTGCAGTAGGTCTTATCTGGCGCCTTATGTATAACCAGCAGTACGGAATCATCAACTGGGTACTTACAAAATTTGGAATTGAAAAAATAGGCTGGGTGACAGAATCCCGCTGGTCACTTCTGGCCCTTATCATATTCGGAACCTGGAATATTCTGCCTTTTACAATCATAATTCTCCTTTCAGGCATGCAGAATATCAATGAGCTTTATTATACCGTTGCCAGAGTGGACGGAGCAAAGCCAATGCGTATTTTCTTCCGCATTACAGTGCCCTTGCTTTCACCGACAATCTTCTTAGTCTGTATTGTAAATACAATAAGCTGCTTTAAAGTTTTCAGTGAGCTTTATCCGCTTTTCTACGGCAAACCCGGCCCATACTATAATCTCTACACGGTTGTTTATTACATCCGCTACGCAATGATGGAAAAAAGAAAATATGGTTACGCCGCCGCAGCAGCAGTAATTCTCTTCCTCTGTATTTTTCTAGTAACCCTGCTTGAGCTTTATCTTAAAAAGCGAATGGGAAGGAAGGGGCTGAAATGAAAAAAATCAATACAGGCGCAAAAGTCGATTGGCGCGAAATCCTGCGTAAAACTCCAGTTTACCTTTTCCTCATTCTCGGCTCTCTCCTCATGATTTTCCCTTTCATCTGGATGATTCTCACCTCCTTTAAGACTCATGCAGAAGCCATAATGTTCCCGCCAAAATTCTGGCCGGCAAGTTTTTCATTTGTAAATTATCGCGAAGCCTTTTCTATGGCTCCCTTTGGAAAATATTTTATAAACTCTGTAATTGTAATGGTGCTTTCAGTTCTTACAACAACTACCACTACAATTCTTGCAGCCTTTGCCTTTTCAAAAATGAAGTTCCCGGGCCGCAGTCTTATTTTTTCAATTCTGCTCAGCCTTATGATGATTCCTTTTGAAATGTTAATCATCACTAACTATACAACTATTGTAAAGATCAAACTTTATAATACAATACCGGCTCTTGTAATGCCTTTTATTGCAAGCATCTTTTACACTTACATTCTGAAAAACTTTTTTGATACGATTTCAGACAGTCTCTATTATTCAGCCCGAATTGACGGAGCCAGCAACTGGACTTATCTCTGGCGAATAATGGTGCCAATTGCAAAGCCTTCAATTTTTACAATCATTCTTTTGAATGCACTTTCTTCCTGGAACAGCTTTATGTGGCCTCTTTACGTTACCTCAGATGCAAAGAGCCGCACATTGCCTTACGGACTTCAGGTTTTCACAACCGAAGCTGCAAGCTATTCAGAATATTTAATGGCCGCTTCAACCATAGTCGTTCTGCCAATGATTATTCTTTTCATTCTTACAAGAAAATACATAGTTAACGGCGTAAGCACCGGCGGTTTGAAAGGCTAGAAAACATCCTCATATTTTATGTTTCGATATATAAAATCTCATGATATAATATTTTTAATGTCAAAAAAGATTACGCTTCTGGCTGCATTTTTAATTTCTTTTGTTTTCTTCTCATGTTCTATTGTTTCTAAATCAGACAGTAAGAAAGAATCATCAGACCGTACTGAGCTTGGTACAACAGACAGCATTTTTCTTAATCAGTCATATATTTATGAAAGCCTTGATTTTGCCCTTTACAATGCCTGGATTAAACTGGATGATGCTCTTAAGTCTGGGGGATCAGGAGTAAGAATCAGCCTTGCCCAAAAAGAGTTCCTGGATGAGCTGGAAAAGGAAAAACATATCAAATCTTATAAGATTGAAAACAGCATGTTTGGAATTCAAAATCAGCTTGCTGATATGGAAAAGGCCTGTAGAAATAAGGATGCCCAGGAACTTTCAAGACTTGTTACTGCTTTTTATATTTCCAAAGGATTGATATACCAGAAAAGCGGTGCAGTTTTTATGCAGATGATTATTTTGATGGGTGCTCTGATTCTGCTTGTGCTTGCACTTTTGTTTTTCTATCAGCTTACTTATGCCCGCCGAATAGAAATTGAAAAGATCCTTAAAGCAACAAACAAAGGCCAGGAAGAAGAACGCCGCCGTATAGCGCTGGAACTTCATGATTCAGTTGCCCAGCAGATGCGTTATGTTTCTATTCTGGCAGAAAAAATTGATGATGATAAGCTTGCAAAAGAAATCAAAACAAATCAGAGCGAATGTATAGAAAATATCCGCAACACCTGTTACACGCTCTCATCAATTAATATGGATAAAGGAAACTTTCCTCAGGCCCTTAAAAATGCAATAGATAATTACCAGAAGCGAACCAAAATTGAAACTTCTCTGGTAATAACTGCTGATGCAGATTTTGATTCTCTGCCGCAAATTACTTTCCATCACCTTTTCAGAATCATAATGGAGCTGCTTGCAAACATAGAAAAGCACAGTGGAGCAGGCGAGGTAACAATTTTAATTCGTAATCCATCAGCCGCTGACAAAATGCATAAGGGACTTATGGTTTTTATTTCTGATGATGGAAAAGGAATTGAGCCTAAACTGCTTGAACAAATGAACTCAAAAAAAATCACAAGTATAAAGAATCTACACTTTGGTTTGCAGAACATAAAGCTCCGCCTGAATGAAATCGGCGGCAGCATAAAATTTGTTTCTGAAGAAGGCGAAGGAACTGAAGTTGAGATAAGAATTGGAAAATAGGAAGAGGGGTATATGTCGAACTTTATAATTATTGAAGACCACAACCTTGTGCGCCAGGGTGTAAGTAAAATTATTGAAGAAAAGAGTGATTTCCGCTGTGCTGGAACTTTTGCAGGTATAAGCCAGACAAAAGCATTTCTGGCAGATTATTGTAAGAGTGGCAGCACTTATGAGTCAGAGTATGAGCCTCTTCTATGCATTGTTGATATCAATCTTGGAGAAGAAGATGGACTTTCTCTTATCCGCTTTATAAAAGATAATTATCCTAAGATTTACTGCATCTGCTATTCTATGTTCAAAGGGGCTGGTATTGTAGAGCAGGCAGTTTCGGCAGGGGCTGTTGGTTATGTTTCTAAAAATGCCGATTTAGAAGTTTTGCTTGAGGCAATGGAAAAGGCAGGTAACGGTACCTTCTTTATGGAAGAAAGCCTTACATCTGATTATGTTATTTACACAAATCTTTTTCAAAGCCTTACAAAGCGGGAAAAAGAATTAACCGGTTTATTTTTCCAGAATAAAAATGAAGAAGAAATTGCAAATCAGATGGGAATTACACCCCGGGCTGTTGATAATTATATGACCCGTATTCTTTCTAAACTGGCTGTCTCAAGTAAAAAAGAACTCTTAAGAAAATTCGGTGATGAATAAATCTCCAGAATGATGAAAAAATTCATCATAATTTAATGAATCTTCTCTCACTACAAATCTTTTTTTCTGATGTACAATTTATAGTCGGAGGGAAAATGAAAAAATCTCTTTTTTCTTTTATTGTACTTTCTCTTTTTGTTTTTAATATTCCTGTTTTTGCAGCAGGCCTAAAAGCTAAAGACTACGAGGTAGTTCACCGTTATGTAATGAACGACGGTGTAATCATGGAAATCTGTACTGAAGCTAAAGCCCCTGAATGGTTTAAGCTTGCGGCGGCCCAGGCTTCTTTGGATTCAGATACTTCTACATGGCAGAAGTTTTCTCCTTACAAGGACGGTAAAGCTTCAAAGGCTTTTATAGTAGTCAATCAGCTGGAATGTACTGCAGAGTTTAATGAAAACAATGACTTTACAGGATTATTTCATTCTGAAATCAAATCATTTCTGGGCTCTCCTTTCTTAGATTATTGGACTGATGAAACAAGTCAATCAAGAAAAAACAGTCTGTCTTACAATGCAATTGCAGACTTTGCTGAAGTAAATGATGAAATAAAAAATCCCGAAAAATCAGAAACTACAGAAAATGACCCTGATAATCTTTTTATCGTGCAAAGAATTCCAAATTCAAAAGATGAAGTTCTTGAAATCCTGGTTAATAGGACTGCACCAAAATGGTTTAAGGTCCTTGGAGCAAACACAGATTTAACTGCCATAAAAAAACAATATGGAGACAGATATAGTCAGGAGGGGTATTTTGAAATCTGTTATGCCCCTAAAAAGATTTTATGCAGCAAAGACAAGGCTTACAAAGCAGAAATGAAAGATTTTTATATTTCTGCTTTTTCACAAAGAGGACCTGATTTCAAAAGTTACTGGTCAAACGGAAAGAAGTCCTATGTCATGTGGAAAAATCATGAAAGCAGTAAATCAATGACTTCTGAGTGTGACGGCAATACCTTAACTATAACCCTCAACAAAGTTCAGCTGACAAGTACTGATCAATATAACCTTTATTTTCCACCAACAGACGAAAGTCTCATTTTAAAAGAGGGAGATAAGGTTAGATGTTCTTTTGAATTGACGGTAAGTCCTCAGAAAAACAACCCTTCAGAAAAAGTCATAAAAAGCGTGGGAACACAGGCTGTAATAAATAATAACTGGGTTAGTCTTGAAGACTACGGATGGCATTATGAAGAAGGCTTTGACGGATCTACTAAAAGTTTTGAAAAAACTGTCACAATACCAAAAGAAAAGGCCGGAACATATTTTCTTTTTAAGCTCTTTATGCAATCAGGCTCCTATCCAAGCCAGATAACAGCTGGGGCCAGCGTTACTATAAGCGGAAAATTCGTTTTTTCCAAAATTGAATAAGAATTAAGTCATTTTATAAAAGAGTAATTAAAGGAGGATTTTAAATGACTAAATTTAATAAAATCATGAGAATAAGCATTCTGATGTTTATTTTTGCTTTAGGCGGAAAACTTTTCGCTGCAAGCTCAATCATTGATGGTAAAAAATGGGTTGTAACACACAGAGTTGCAATGAAAGACGGTGTTATTCTTGAAGTTCTGGTAGATGACCGTGCTCCAGACTGGTTTAAGGAATTATCTACAAAAGTGTCAATGGATACAGACAGTGACTGGTGGAAGAAGATTTCACCATACAAGAAATCAGAATGTAAAAAAGTTCCTTTGTTTGTAAACGCAATTTCTTGTGGAAGGGAATGGAATAAGGAAGAAAATAAATTCAAAGAAAATTTTGCATTCACTATTAATTCCATTATGACCGGTACCCGTTATACAGATTACTGGCCGGCTGAAGGCGGAAAAACAAGAAATAATCACTATGAATGGAACAACTTTGAAGAGTGGGCTGGCATGGTTGATGAATCTGTAAATCCAGTAAAAACTGAAATTTGTAAAGTAGATAATACTGCAACAGGCAATTCTGTTCAGGGGGGAGAAAAAGTTCATGTAGCTCACCGATATTCTGAATCAAACGGAAGAATTATTGAAATTACAGTTCCAGACACAATGCCGGATTGGTACAAAAATATTGCAAAAAATGCGGTTCTTTCAGACTGGTGGGAAAAGAATATTGCTCCTGATAAAAAATCTACTAAAGCTGCAGTTCTTGTAAATTGGTTTTATTGTTACCAGAACTGGAATGGAAGTAATTTAACAGGTACTTTCAAAGCAGAAGTTGCAGGTGGCAGCTGGAATGAAGTATGGAAGTCAACAAATTCAAATGGTATTTATCATGCATGGGCTTATGACTATTTTGAAGATATGGAAGGAATAGTTGATGAAGCAAAAGCTGCAAAAGAAACAAATAATAATGCAGTTGTTTCTGTTTCAACAGCAGAAGCTAAAATAAATCCACCTGCAACAGATACATACCATACTCCATGGGGAACCTGTTTTTCAGAAACTGATTTCCAGAATGGAAATTATAAAGAAGGATATCTTAATGTTCCTGGAATTTTTGTACAGGCAAAGAAAACTCCTTACGGTGACAAATGTAAAAATGGATATTATGAATTTGAATATAAGGGAATGAAATGGGTTTTCTACCGCTTTGAAGAAAAGAAACAATCGTATACTTCTTACAGAACTATAGGTTGTGAAAATGAAGCTGACATAAAAAGTGAACTTTACAGATTCTGGCGTCTCAATTCTGAAGGACTTTCATATGGATTTGGCAGCTGCTATGAAAGAATCTGTTTCAAAGACGGTAAATATTATGCATGGGCTTATGCTTCTCTTGGAGGAGACACTGAAATAAAACTCTGGATAAAAGAATTACCGGGAGATCCTCTTGAAACTGATGCCTTCAGAAAAGCTTCTCATCCTGCAACTTATGATATGGACTTATATGACGGAGCAATCGGCGGGGTTCTCAAATATCCTGCTACATGGGCAAAATCTACAGGTGCAGATTTTACCAGCCTGACAAAAGCAAACTTGCCGAAAGCAGGTGATAAAATCACAGTTCTTATGAAGTTTACAGCTGATACTGACATTCCAGAATTAAAAGTTTTGCCAATTGATGATTCTCAGGGAAAAGATAATATTATCAATCTCTCGGAGGCACAATCAATAAAGGATATAAAAGCAGGTCAGAAGGTTGATAAAGTTTTAACATTTAATGTTACTGCAGATGCTAAAAACTGGTTCATTCTGCAGCTTTCTTACGATGAATTACGTCATGCTGGAACTCCAGCCTTAACAATTGAAAAGGCTGTCAGTAAATCATCAATAAAATAAAAAAATAAAAAAGACAAATAAAAAATGAGGGGGAAGACTTACCCCTCATTTTTATTTATAATATTTTTATGACATTTCAGAAATATTCCATAAAAAGACAAATGATTCTTGGGCTCATTTTTACAGTACTTAATATTCTTGTAACATATATAGTTCAAGCTTTACAATGGCCATTTTTTATGGACATGATTTTTGTATATGCAGGTAGTTTTATAGGACTTCCATGTGGCCTGATTGTAGGGATTCTTCATTCAATCTGGGGCATATTTTTTCATCATAATTTCTTATACTTTTTTTACGTCATCTGCTGTATAACCGGCACTATACTTACAAAAGTTCTTGTAACACGTCATGAAGATTTTTCATGGATCCGGCTTACACTTTTATTTTTCCTTTCAACTGTAATAATAAGCTTAGAAGGATCAATTGTTTATTCTGTCTTCTTTGCAGAAGCTGTCGGCGACAATGAAAATTCAACAGTGATGTTTTTGACTTACACTCTGATTATGCAGAATCTTGGAGTACAGCTGAGTGCCTTCCTTGCAAGACTGCCGGTAAATCTTTTTGATAAGGCAATTGCTGTTTACGGAGGCTTTGGAATCTTCTGCGGAGTAAGAAAGATTATACAAAAAAGAGAGCTTCTAGAAGTATAAGCGGAAGGAAAATTTCTTTAAAGGTATTTCTTAAACTCCGGATTTTCTTTGGCGAAAGTTTCTGCATCTTTATTAAAGTTGAGCCAGTTTCCTGAAAATAAAAGTTTCATTCCAGGAAGCATTGAAAGCTCGCTTGGTGTTGTATAATCATAACTAAAATCACGTTCACAAAAATAAAGTGCAATACGGGGAACTGAAGATAGTAAAATATAACTGCAAAATGTCGAGCAGACAAAACGGTCTTTTTCTCTAAAGCCCTTAAAGGCTCTAAGAGTCTTTTTCAGGCTGGAAAGGAATTCCCGGTGTGCTTCGGGAATAGGTACTTTTGGAAGACTGGGAATATTCAACTTCTTTTTAATACAATAAATTGCAACCGGAAAATTATGAAGAACTGCATACTTTACTTCGTTACTTTCATAATAGCCAAGAGTTTTCTTTTTAGCTGCTTCATATTCTTCTGCAGAAACTTTTATTGCATAGGTGTATTGAAAAGATTTTTCTGGATTACAGCTTTTCATATAGGCACAGGTGTCTATATTGCAGCAATGTTCTATCTTAAGGTCATAATCTCCACCTATTGTAAGTCCGTAAAAGTTATCAGTCAGATCAAAACCAATAGCGGCATGTGCTGCAGGAATCTTAGTAACATTTGTAATGTATTGACCTTTTTTTTAAGAGCTCTGCAGGTAAATTACCATTATAAACCGGGTCATATAATCTTATAAAAATATATTTGCAGTTTTCAGGTGAAAGGGCAGTCTCATCCTGTTTTTCATTTTCTGCACTGATTGCTTCAGAACGAAAATACTCGTAGATTTCCTTAAACTGCCCGTAGCTCTTTTCAAGAGATTTTAATTCTTTCTTTAGAAATTCAATTGGTAATTTACTGTACTTTTTCATACTTGTTATATTTGTTTTATTATAAAGCAGAAAAAGAAAAATTAAAAACTGTTTTTATTATTTTCATCTTTAAAAATCCACCTTAGTATTGTAAACTATATATGGGTGGAAAATTTATGAAAACAAAAACTATATGCGCAGCAGCAGGTCTGTTTTGCTTTCTGTTCGCATCTTGTTCTAAGATTCCAGAAATGACTCTGGAAGAAATCGAACTTTATTCCCAGAATCTGAATAATCAATTAATTGAAAAAACAGTTACAAAGCCCTGGAAAGGCGAAAGTTTTAAGGCTGGTAATATCGGCGGTATCTGGTATGATACAATTCTTTCGGACCCTAAGACCTTTAATCAGTTAATTGCCGAACGTGATGGTACAAGTGCTTCTATTATCGGTATGACATTAGAGTATCTCAGCGATTATGATATGACGGCCCGCGAATGGAAACCTCGCGCAGCCTATTATAAAATAGAAACTGATGAAGAAGCAAATACACTTACAGTTCATTTTACCATCCGTGATGATTTTTACTGGACCTGGTATGGTTCAGACAAGAAGGTCCCTGTTACTTCTGATGATTTTGTTTTCTGGTATAATGAAATAGACGGAGACCCGACTATGGGTTCCAGCGGCTATGGCTCTCAGTGGGTAGTAATGGAAGATGGTTCTGATGCCCATATCGACTGTATAAAAATCGATGATAAGAACTTTGATTTTGTTTATCCCCGTATAGTGGCAGATCCTTTACTTTCTACAAATATGAAGCTATGTCCATCCTTCATTTTTAAGCCTGCAAAGGAAAAGGGTGGTGCAGATGGAATTAAAGCTTTGTTTAGTGTAGACAAAGATCCGAAAGAAATTCCTTCCTGCGGCATGTGGTATATCACAGAATATATTCCTGCTCAAAGACTGGTATTTACACGAAATCCTTATTACTGGGAAAAGGATGAAAAAGGAAATTCAATTCCGTACCCTGAACAAAAAATTTATCAGATTGTCGGTGATACAAATACAGACTATCTTCTTTTCAAACAGGGCCAGACAGAAGTTTACAGCCCGACACCAGAACAGGTAGAAAATCTTGTTGCAAATCAAAAAGAAGATTACACAGTTTTCAATGCCGAAGGTTCAATGGGCTCTTCAATGTGGAGCTTCAATCAAAATCCCCAGAATAAAGATAAACCTTATTACAAGTGGTTTACCAAAAAAGAATTCCGCCAGGCAATGAGCTGCCTTTTCAACCGCGACCGTATTGCCCTTCAAACTTACCGCGGCCTCGCACAAGCCAAGTATTCTTTCTTCCCGGAAGCAAATCCATATTATAATCCTGATATCACCCTGCAATACAAATATAATCCGCAAAGGGCAGAGGAGTTATTGCAATATGCTGGCTTTGTTAAGAAAGACGGCCTTTATTATGACGATCAGGGAAATAAGGTAGAATATGATCTTTTAATTTCCAGTGGTGGAACTACCGCAAACGACATGGCTCAAATTGTTGCAGATGAATGCGGTAAAATTGGAATCACTGTAAATGTTCGTCAGATAGACTTTCAGAAGCTTGTAGAAATGCTTACAGCAACTTATGACTGGCAGTCAGTCTTTATCGGACTTGGTTCAAATCTTTTTCCTTCACAGGGATCCAATGTATGGCCAAGCTACGGCAATCTTCATCTCTGGTATCCGCTGCAGGAAAAGCCTGAAACCGAATGGGAAGCCCGCGTAGATTATCTTTATAACGAAGGCTGTTATACAATAGACCACGACAAGGCAAAAGAAATCTGGGATGAATATCAGAGCATCATTCTTGAACAGTGCCCTGTTATTTATCTCATGCGTTCAAAAAGCTTCTTTGCAATCAGAAATAAATGGAATCTTACAAACGTGTATTATGACAATAAGAATGGTGCACTTTTGGAAAATGTATATCTGAAAGAAAATAGATAAGACAGGAAAGTTATAAATATGAATAAAATCAAAATCTTTATTTTGAAACTGGAAGCAACTCTTACCGCACCTGGAAAAGCCTTCAAGACAAAGGCACCGCTTACCGCCTTTATTACAGGAAGAATCATTACAATGCTCTTTCTGCTTTTCCTTTTAGGCTTTGCACTTTTTGGCCTCATGGAACTTGCACCGGGCGACATTGTAGACCAGATGATGACACAACAGCTCCTTACAAATACAGAAAATCCGGGAGCTAAAAATACAGCTTCAGCCACAAACGGCTCGCAGGATAAAAATTTTTCTGCCGAACAGATGGAGGCTTTGCGTGCAGAACTCGGCCTTGATAAACCTTTTTACGTTCAATACTTTAAATGGCTCAAGAGGGTAATTGTAAATCACGACCTTGGTACAAGCCTTATATCCAAAGCACCTGTAGGATTTTTAATAAAATCCCGGCTCTGGAATTCAGTGCTGCTTAATCTTATTTCTCTTGTATTTATAACCACGTTCTCCTTCCTGCTGGGAGTCTTTTTCTCAAGTAAGGCAGGAACAAGGCTGGATGTAGGCGCAACCTTCTTTGCGCTTTTCTTTCACGCCTTTCCGGGAATCCTTCTTTTGATTCTTCTTCAGCTATTTGCATCCATCACAAATCTTTTTCCGGTTACAGCATATCCGGATTTTCCATTTAAAGATGCGCCGATGAAGTTTACCTTCAGCTATGCACATCATGTTTTCCTGCCGCTCCTAGCAGCTTTCCTTGGAGGCTTAGGCGGCACCATGAGAATGATCCGCGCTACAATGCTGGACCAGATGGGAATGCCTTATATTTTTGCTCTGCGTTCAAGAGGCATCAGCGAAAAAAGAGTTTATCTTAATCATGCCTTCCGCAATACTTTGAATCCTTACATCACAGGAAGTGCAAATCTTCTTGCGGGTCTTTTCTCCGGTTCTCTCGTACTCGAAATTATTTTTGCTTACCCTGGAATCGGCCGCCTTATGTACGACGCAGTTCTTCAGGAAGATATAAATCTTGTTCTTGCAAACAGCATGTTTATTTCAGCACTTGTTCTTGTAGGCATGGTAATCAGTGATATTCTGCTTGCCATTGTAGATCCAAGAATCCGTTATGGAAACGAGTAGGGGGCACATATGAAAAAGTTAGCACAGTACTTTAAGAAACGACCACTTGCTTTGACATCTCTGATTTTCCTAGCCCTCGTATATTTCATAATGATTTTTGCAGAGTTTTTTGCGCCTTATCAGCCGACACAGACATTTGAAAATAACACCTATCATCCGGCAAACCTCCAGCTTACTTCGCACGGGCTAAAGGTTCGCCAATGCCGCACAATAAGTAAAATCAACTGGAAGTATGCTTTCGTAAAAGACGAGGGCTACACTCACGATTTTGTTTTATTTGCAAAAGGCTACGAATATAAATTGCTTGGCTTTATTCCCTGCAACCGCCATCTCTACGGAACAAAAAATCAGGCATATCCTGTTTATCTGCTGGGAGCAGACCATCTTGGCCGTGACCTCTTCAGCCGTATAATTTACGGAAGCCGTATTTCTCTTACAATCGGTTTTGTGGCAACCGCAATCTCAATGATACTTGCAATAATCTTTGGAGGCATCTCCGGTTACTTCGGCGGAAAAACCGACTGGTTCATAATGCGCTTTGCAGAATTCTTCATGCTGATTCCAAGCCTTTACTTTATACTTTTCCTTCGCTCACTTTTAAACAGCCGCATGGATTCGGGAACTTCTTACATGATAATCACATTGATTCTTTCGCTGGTCGGCTGGCCGGGCAGTGCAAGAACAATACGAGGAATTGTTCATTCAGTAAAACGTGAAGAGTTCATCATCAATTCAAGGCTGGAAGGAATTCCTTCTCTTGTTGTAATTTTCGGCCATATAATTCCTCAAATCTCAAGCCTCCTGATCGTCAGCATTACGCTGAGTGTTCCGGGCTTTATCATGAGTGAAACAACACTTTCTTATCTTGGCCTTGGTATCAGTGATCCGGCTGTAAGCTGGGGTTCACTTATCAACCGCGACATTTCAACTCTTTCAAATCTTCGCAATTTCCCATGGCTGCTTTATCCAGTCCTTATGCTTCTGCTGGTAACGCTGGCCAACCGCGGTCAGAGAATCCTGCGGGAGAGAAAGAGCGACCGTCGAGTCAGCAACCTTGGCTACAGATTCCTTGACACCCAG
>SFOB01000063.1 GCA_004554075.1 Treponema sp. | reverse complement strand
AAAGGCCGCCTTCCATCCTTCTTTAAACGAGCAGCAAGTTTATGCGCCGCAGTTGTTTTACCGGCACCCTGAAGACCCAGCATCAAAATTACAGACTGAGTATCCGGGCCTTTAAGGTGTAAATCAACTTTAGTATCACCCAGCATTGAAACCATCTTGTCGTAGATGATTTTTGTAAACTGCTGGCCAGGGTCTACAGACTTAAGAACCTTTTCACCCTTGGCTTCTTCTATAGTAGAATTAACAAAGCGGCGTACAACGCGAAGGTTTACGTCTGCTTCGAGAAGAGCCATTTTTATTTCTTCAACGGCATCCTCAATATTCTTTTCAGTGATAGTTGATTTACCGCTCAGTGTTTTTACAATTCCACTGAAGGTACTTGTAATTTTTTCAAGCATGTTTACCTCGTAGTCATGCTGAACTTGTTTCAGCATCTATAAAAAAGATTCCGAAACGAGTTCGGAATGACTGTTGTATTATAAGTGCATCAACTGATACAAATAACTTTCTATTGTAGTTTCTTTATTAAGAATTGAATAAAGTCCGTTACAAAGAGGAAGCTTCAAATCTTTTTTTACTGCAATTTCGTGAACATACTTGCAGGCAATTGCTCCCTCAGGCAGGTAACCGATTTTTCCAACATTTGCAATCAAATCATCAATATTCTTGAATTTAGAAAGCATATCAGTTTTGATCAGATCCTGACCAAAACGGCGGTTACGGCCATATTTTGATTTACAGGTAACATCAAGGTCACCTACTCCAGAAATAGAAGTAAAGGTTTCTGCATGAGTAGCCCCCATAGCAAAACCAATAGTCTGGATTTCGTTTAAGCCGGCAGCAAGCAGAAGACTTTCTGCATTGTCACCAAATACATCGGAATTCTCTGCAATGGCATCCAAAGCGCCATAAACACAGGCAATAACGTTTTTGGCAGCAGCACAAATCTGAACACCAATAACATCAAAGCTTGAGAAAACCATGAGTCCAGGTACACGTAAAAGTTCACGTACACGGATAGAATTTTTTGGATTTAAAGAAGCTGCAACAAGGCCTGTAAGTTTACCCATTGCAACCTCTTCTGCATGACTAGGACCTGCAACATAAACAGTACAGTCCTTGTATACTTCTGGCAGTGCGCTTTCCATAGTCTCAAGAACAAGTTTAGGACCATCTGGAGAAGGCACAAAACCTTTTGTAAGGGCAGCGATAACTGTTGAGCCATCCGCAATGTTTGGAACATCAACAATTTTTTTAAGTGTAGACGCAAGATAAAGAGACGGAGATGCAATAATAAGGAATTCCTTTCCTGTTGCAACTTCTATAATATCATTAGAACAGGTTACACGTTCATTAAGCTTATAACCAGCAAGAAATCTCTTATTCTCGTGTTCTTTATTAATTGATTCAACAACATCATCTTCCAGGGCCCAGATCTGAACCTTGTGACCGCCGCGTGCCAAAGCCTGAGCAAGACCAGTTCCCCAGGCACCACCACCAATTACGCCTACACTTTTTTCTGACATTTTTTTGCTCCCGCTAATTTTAGCCTAGTACCAGCCGTCCTCGCAGTCAGCCCAGTCGTAAAGTTCTTCAGGCTTGAACCAGAGGTTAATTTCGCGCTCTGCACTTTCGTCGCTGTCAGAAGCGTGGATAATATTTCTGTCAGTGTGGATACAGTAATCTCCACGGATAGTTCCAGGAATAGCTTCTGTAGGTTTTGTAGCACCAACAACCTTTCTCATAAGAGTTACACAGTCATCTGCCTGCCATACCATTGCAATTACAGGACCTGATGTTACGTAAGAAACTAAATCATTGTAAAATGGTTTTCCATCATGTTCTGCATAGTGTTTGCCAGCGAGATCTTCGCTAACGTGCATCATCTTCAAACCTACGAGTTTGAAACCTTTCTTTTCAAGGCGCTCAATAACTTCGCCTACTAAACGGCGGTTTACTACGCCGGGCTTTAACATTGTAAAACATCTACTCATAATTTTTTTATTATATAGGAAGTAAGAAGTCTTTTCAATATATGGTGATACGTCATAAGCAGAGACACTTCCGCAGAAAAAGTACACGGGAGGAGGGAGAGGGCTCTCCCTCGCTACCAAGTCCTCGCTCACATTCGTTCGCTGCGGTCTTGTCCGCTACCCTCTCTCCTAGGGGTTGCACCCCTAAAACCCTGCTTCTAATTTTCGTTCAACTTCTTCGATGATTTCGTCGGGGGTGGAGGCGCCGGCGGTGATACCTATTGTTTTTAGGTTATAGAATTCTTCTGGAATGTCTGATGCACTCTGGATGTGGGCGGCATGGCGGCAATTTGCAGCGGCGGTTTGATACAGACGCTTGGTGTTGGCAGATGTTTTGCCGCCAATTACTAAAACGCCTTCTACTTGAGAGCAGAGTTCCAGCAAAGCCTGCTGTCTTTCGTTTGTGGCCGGACAGATTGTGTTCATTACGGCAAGATTACGAAACTTAGTTCTAAAGAGATTTTCTATTTTTTCGAATTCTTTGGGACTGTAGGTTGTCTGACTTAAGAGAATTATATTTTTTTCTTCACTACCAGGAATCTCAAAACCTTGTGCTTCTTCAAAGTCCTGAAGCTGGCTGAAGTTTTCTCCGGCGTAGCCTGCAATGCCAATTACTTCTCCGTGGTTTCTGTCACCGGTGAGAACTACGTAATCGTTCTGGCTGGAATAACGCTCAACCATTTTCTGACTGGCTTTTACACGAGGACAGGTTGCGTCTATTATCTGACAGCCCTGTTTTTCGAGTGCATCTGTTACGCTTGGGGCAACTCCGTGGGCACGGATTATTACTACACTGCCCTGCTCAAGACTTTCTACATCTGATTCATTTACAATATGAAGACCTTTTTCTTCCAGTGAACGAAGTGCATTTTCGTTATGAATTAAAGGTCCAAGAGAATAAACTTTTTTACCAGGATTTTCTGCCAGGGCTTTTTCAGCAAGCTCTACAGCGCGACGAACACCAAAACAGAACCCCAGAACCGATGCACGAATAATTTTCATGATTCTACAATACCACAAAAATATATTAAATTTAAGAGTTCATAAAAAATCCCCAGAAATAAAATACCCATGTCCCACGCGGCTTTTATTATTCTGACAATCAGTCAAACTGCTTGCAGAATAAAAAAGAGTGTGGTCCACGGGTATTTTCTTCCTGGGGATTCGTTTATAACTCAAACATGTACGTGCTGATTATAGAATTATGAAAATTATTCATCCAGAAAACGAAAGGTCAAATAAAAAACCTGCGGGATACACTCTTTGTTATGCTGCAATTGGCTTGTCCAATTGTCAGCATAATCAAAGCCGCGTAGACCGCAGGTTTTTTATTTGGCCGTTTTTTAAGTAAAACGAATAATTATTTTCTATTCTTCATCAGCATGTACATGTTTGAGTGAGTGGTGTACACCGTACTCTGGTTTCCAGTTCTTTCTTGAAGCGCTGATAAAGCCGCTTGAAATAAGGATAGAAGAATACATACCACAAATCAAACCAACAATCATTGCGAGTGAGAAGTCTTTGATGCTTCCGCTTGTGAAAACGAACAAAGAAACTACTGCGAACAATGTTGTTACTGTTGTCAAAACAGAACGTGTAAATGTATCAGAAAGAGACTTGTTCAAAATCTCATTGAAGGTCTTAGCTTCAGGCATCATCTTGAGGTTATAGCGAACGCGGTCAAGAATTACGACTGTAGCGTTGATAGAGTAACCTACAATTGTCAAAACTGCAGCAAGAACAGTTGTTGAGAATTCCATCTGTGTCCAGATGATGAATGTGAACATAATCATTGTATCATGAAGCAATGCAATTACCGAACCAAGAGCGAAGTCCCAGTGGAAGCGGATTGTTGCATAAAGCCAGATAAGTCCAACTACTGCAATGAACATAATGATAGACTTGATTGTTGTGTTCTTAGACATACCAGCACCAATGAAGTCTGTCTTTACGATAGCAACCTTCTCTTTTCCGAATGCTTTATAAAGCTTTTCGTTAATAGAAGTCTGTATATCATTCTGTGCATCGCCTTCGCTTACACCCATACGAATCTGATAAGAAGCGTCAGCACCTGTACCAAGCTGTTTGATGTTTCCACCAGCTTCACCAAGAGCGTTACGAATATCATTTGTAGTAACTTCAGAAGTTCCTGCAGGATAGATGTAAATTGGTGTTGAAGAAAGCTGATTTGTAACAGCAGAGTTCAGGAACAATTTTGTAGAATCGTATGAACCATTCTTTACAGTCATGTTTACATTGCTGATTTTGTTTACTTCAGCAGCAACTTCAGCAACAGTCTTATATACTGCAAAGTTGATTGAACGAGTTTCGTTATCTGCACCAGTACCAGAAATGATGATATCCATCTGACCAGCAGAAAGATCCATAGAAACATTAGCAGCACCTGAATAAGAAATTTCTGCAACAGGATTTGCTACACGAATTTCCTCAATAAGACCTGGACGGAAATCAAGACCAAGGTTGATTCCTTTTACAAAAAGTCCAACGACACCAAGTGCAATAATTACACAACTTAAAATAGCAGCAGGAAGGAAGCCTTTATTAAAATTAATTGTCTTTTTCATTATTTAATCCCCCAACCAATGCTTACTTTCTTAGCATGAAGAACATCTGTATCAAAGTCGAAAATGAGACGTGACACGAAGAGAGCTGTAAATACAGATGAAACAACACCGATTGCAAGAGAAACAGCGAAGCCCTGGATAGCACCAGTTCCGAGCTGACTCAGGAAGATAGCAGCGATGAATGTTGTAATGTTAGAGTCCATAATTGCCCAGAATGCGTTATCAAAACCCATTGCAATGGCAGCAGGACGGCTCTTACCCTGACGAAGCTCTTCCTTGATACGTTCAAAAATCAAAACGTTAGCATCTACGGCCATACCGATTGTAAGAATCATACCGGCAATAGATGAAAGTGTAAGTGTAAGATTGAAAGCAGAAAGAATTGAGAACATCATAAAGAGGTTCAAAACCTGAGCAACTACAGCGTTGATACCAGAAGCCTTGTAGTAAATCAACATGAAGATAAGGATAAGTCCGAGACCAAGGAGAATAGCCTTGGCACCGGCACGAATTGCATCTTCACCAAGAGAAGCACCAATTACCTGCTGGCTTTCTACCTCGAGAGGAACGTTGAGCCATGCTGTCTGGAGAACCTTCTTGATATTGTCAGCTTCTTCATAGCTGAAGCCACCAGAAAGTGATACTGAACCACCTGTGATAGCTGTCTGAATGCGGGCATTAGACTTAACTTTGTTGTCGCTTACGATTGCAAGATTTTCACCTACGTGAGCAGCAGTAAAGTCACCGAAAATTACAGCGCCTTCACCGTCGAGCTGGAAGTGAACTTCAGGCTGGTTTGTAAACTCATCTGAACCAACGATAGCAGATTTTACATGCTGACCATCGAGGGCGATTTCCTTCTTTACAACAACCCAATCATAGCGTTCATCAAGACCATATTCGTCTTTCTTATATTCACCAAACACTTCGCAGTCAGCAGGAATTACAGAAGGATCCATAAGTTCGCCAAGAGCGTTGAAAGTATTTGCAGGATTCATTGCATAGTAATTCTTGAAGGCATTTGTAGCATCCATATCTACGAGACGGAAATTCAAAATACCCTTACCCATAATCAATGTATTGATTGCGTCTGCCTGAGCAGCACCAGGAATTTCGATGTAGATTCTGTCATCACCCTGCTGGCGGATAACAGGAGAAGTAAGACCAAACTTATCTATGCGGCTTGAAAGGTTATCAATAGCATTTGCCATAGCTTCTTTCTTGAAATCTGCAGCATTTTCAGCAGCAACAGCATCACCCATAGAAGCAAGAGCTGCATCAAGGTCAGCCTTAACGATGATGTTCATACCACCAGAAAGATCAAGACCAAGCTTTACAGAGTTTTCATAATACTTCTTAGCCTTGAGGATTTCGTCACGATAACGTGTCTGGAATACAGTCAAAAAGTCAAGTTCGCTGTCATAAGCAGAAAGAACATCTTTCCATGTGAGCTCAGCAGGAGCTTTCTTTTCAAGAGCCTTGTATCTCTTACTTACATCTTTTTTAAGCCATGCGTAATCGTCAGTAACAGTTGCTGACAAATCCATTTTTTTAATTGCGCGTACATCTTCTGCGGCTTTGAGTTCAGCATAGTTCTTAATATTCTCTGTTGAACCTAAAGCAAGCTGCTGCATTTCCTTTGGTGTTCTTCCATACCAGCTGATTGACGGCCAGAGGAAAACGAAACAAAGAGCTATTACAGCCAGCAGAACCAATAAACGAGTTCTCTTGTTCATTTTATTATAAACTCCAATTATTTATTTTTCTTCAGTTGTTTCAGCAGCCTTTTCTTCTGCGGCTGGTGCTGAAGATTTTTTACCTTTAAAAAGTTTTTTGCTCTTTGCTTCTTCAGCAAGCTTTGCTTTTTCAGCTTCAGTAAGCTCTACAGAAGAAATAGCAGTGCGGTTGAATTCGAGTTTACAGTCATCATCAACTTTTACGATTACAGTGTTTTCTTTTACAGAAGAAACTGTTCCGTGGATTCCTCCGATTGTGATTACTTTGTCACCCTTCTTCAATGCGTCAAGCATTTTCTGAGTTTCTTTCTGCTTCTTGTTCTGTGGACGAATCAAAAAGAAATAAAAAATTACGATAATAGCAAGAAAAGGAAGAAGGCTCATTCCAAGTGAACCTGAAGCACTACCTGCTCCACCTGCCTGCAAAAAAGGGATAAAATTCATATTACATTTCCATCCTGTTTTTAAAATTTGATTATAAAATCAGTCTGAAAATTATAACACGATTTAATCTAGTAATCAATGGGATTTTTGGCTACTGTAAACAAATCGGTATATATTCGTCTTATAAGGATGTTGGTAAAAGTTCGCTTGTTACAGCACTCTTATAGGCGCTAAAGAAAATTAATCTTCTGGAGAAGAAAGTATGACCTCTTTTGTGCCGTATCTTTTTAGAACCGAAGAAATTTCTTTAATGCCGTAAATCTTAAAGAGGTTCCCACCGGTCCTAAAGGGAGCCTCTTTTTTTATGTTCATTATTCATAAAGCAAACCTCCTTTGTCTTTGTGTGATAGATGATACAAGCAAAATGTTTACTGGGAAGGTGGTGTAGTTAACTAGTGGGAAGGCGTAAACATTTAGTCCTGGAGCTTCGGGATAAGTTTCAGGGCATTTTGCCCTTAATGGGTTGAGGCAGAAGTCGTTAGCGCTGCTTTTGCCTTGATAGGTTCGATTCCTATCAAGGGCATAAGTTTCTCGTATGAGAGACTATCTTAAAAGTCATAGAGGACCGCTATGAAAACAATTACATTTGCTTTACAAAAAGGTGGAACTGGTAAAACCAGTATTTCAGTATCAACTGCCGTACAGCTGGCAGAAAATGGAAAAAAAGTATTATTACTTGACGCAGACCCACAGGGAAATGCAACTACCTGGCTTGGAGTTGAAGAGATAACTCTTGAACTTGCTGATGTACTTATGAAAAAAGCTCAGGCAAAAGATGCAATTATTTCTACCCAGGTTGAAAACCTTTCAATCATTCCAACTGCCAGTTTGGATTCCGATTTAAGACTTTATTCTAAAACTCTTGCTACCCAGCAACCATTTATTGTTAAACATATCTGCCGTGAAGTTAAGGAAGATTTTGACTTCCTTATTATTGATACATCTCCGTCATTTGGCGCACTTGAAGAAAGCTGCTTCCTTGCTTCAGATGAAGCAATCACTGTTTTGAACATTGATGAATTCTCATCAGACGGTCTTATAACTTTCATGCAGAATATAGATTCACTCAAAGATCGTTATGACACTGACAAGCCAAAAATGGACAAAATTGTCTTGAACAGTCGTGACTTACGCCTTGTTCAGCAGGCTGATTATCTTGAAAAAATCAGAGCTGCAACTGATTCAAAATTGTATATAGTTCCTGTAGACCAGGGCTTCCGTAAAGCTCAATCCGTACATGTTCCGCTTCAGTATCTTGAAGGTGTAAAAAAGGAAACTCTCTCTGTAATTTCAGAATTGAGTAACGATTTAGAGGAAAATTATGAGCATAATTAAATAACAATAATATTTGCTTATGTAATTTCAATAATTTAAGTAGAGGAAAAAAGAGAATAAACTATGGCAAGTAAAAAGATTTCATATAACGACTTAAAAAAGCAAAACGATAATAATCAGCTCGCTCAGGCATTTTCAGCAGGAAAAACAGTAGTATCGCAGAATACAGGTTTTGAAAAAGTAAAGGTTGAAGACATTACTGAAGACCCGAAGGGAGATTTCACTGAGATTTTCCCATTCAATGAAGAAATGGCAAAGTCTATTGCTGAATCCATGATAGCCAAAGGTTATGATAAAACCCAGGTCATTCATCTTTTCAAAATCAGAGAAGAACCTGAAACAATGGAACATCCTATCCGTGGTGACGGTGCCCACCGTGTAGCTGCCGCAAAAATTGCAGGAATTGAAGAAATTCCTGCCTATATTCATACCTTTGATACCCGCACAGAAGCCTTAATTTATGCCTATGAACTTCAGATTTTAAGACGAAACCTTGAACCTTATCAGAAACTTGATGCAATGGCAAAACTGGATCAGCTTAAAAATCCTGGTAAAAAGGCAGAAGGTGAAAGTGCCGGAAAGTCTTCTGAAGAAATAGCAGATGTTCTTGGAGTTTCAACACGAACTGCTGAACGCATGAGAAACATCATCAACAACGCAGATGATGAAACACTTGAAGCTGTAAAAAACGGAGAAATGTCTATTTCTAAGGCTGACAAAATAATCAATGAAAAGAAAAATCCAAAACCAAAAAAAGAAAAAGAAGATTTTTCTGATGATGACATTTCGGATGCCCTTGAGGACAACGAAGGAAATCCGGGCGGATTAAGTTTTATGCAGGAACATCCAAGGGAAGATCCGAATAAGCTTACACCAGAGCAGGACTCGGAAAGAACGCTTGAAAGAAAAAGAGCTTACGAGGGTGGTTTTACCGAAGGATTTAAAAAAGGCTTTTCCGAAGGGGCTTATCAGATTTACGACAAAATCATTTCCATGCTGCACGAAGGTAAAACAGTTGAAGAAATTGAAAACGATGACTTGTTCTCTGATTTCACATTCTCAGTAATTGCTCCAAAATTTGAAATTAAAACAGACGATGAAGAGGTTTTGAAAGAGTTTAATACGTAGCCTGTTTCTACAGAAAACAAAAAAGAAGGATAATAACAAATGACAAACGAACACATAAAAGAAATGCTTCTTGAACTCGAAAAGACAGACATTGATTTTACAGTCACCATGACAGGAAAGGAAAGTAAGAAAGTCAACGGTCTTTACAAACCGACAACACATGAAATCCTTATTCATAACCTGAATTTCAAAAATGATAATCAGCTTATGTATACGGCTATTCATGAATACACTCATCATCTGATTAATGTCAGAAATGAGAAAAATGGTATTTCCTCACAAAAAGGAGAAAAAAGCCATACAACAGAATTCTGGGCAAAAATGGATGAACTTGTTGAAAAAGCCGTAAAGCAGGGCATATATTTCAGAAACCGTTCTGAAAAGCTTAAGAATCTGATTGAGGAAGCAAAAGGAATAGACCATGAAATTGCTGTCCTAAAAAAGAAACTTGGAAGTCTACTTGAAGAAATACGAGAAGTATCAGAAGAAGAAAATGTTCGACTGGAAGATATATATACAAACGATCTAAAAATGCAGAAGAAGACGGTATTCAACTGCATAGGGGCAGCACATGTTCAGACGGAAAATATCGGGCAGGATATGCAGGAAGTCCTTGTAAAGTCATTGAAAAAAAGTCCGGCACAAAGAGAAGCTGTCAATACAGCAATTTCAGAAGGAAAAACCGTTGAACAGGTAAAAAAGCATTTTTCGACCAATAAAGAAATTTCTAAAAAGGAAAAGCTTCTAAAAGAAAAAATCCATATTGAAAAAACTATAGATGTCTTGAATCAGAGACTTGATTATGTCTGCTCGGAATTACGAGATATTGAGGAGGAGAAAACTTAGTATGGATGGAAGCTTTCAGAGGTCTTAAAGGCAAATAACAGGAGGAATAAATATTATGGAGAAAATATTAAAGATTGTTTTTTTAGTAAGCCTTTGTTTTACATTTTTCTCGTGTAATCCAATAAGAAAAGCAAATGATGCCCTTGCAACTTTTGACAACGACCTAAAAGAGTCCTGGCTCAGACAGGATGCAGGAAAAAGACTTGCCAATTATGAATGGTTTTATGACCAGTATGGTGTTATTAAAGCAACAAAAACCAAAGTTTTATTGGCGGAAGAACCTGAAAAAACAGCAATTAAAATGGTCTTAACAGATATGGTTGAAGATTATAACTCAAAATCTCGCATGAAACATACAAAGGCTATGTGGAAGCCTCAAGACTTACCATACCAGATTAATATAAATGAATTATTAGGAGAATAAGATATGAAAAGATTTATTTTAATTAGTGCAGCAATTTTTGTTTTTTCGACAAGTTGTTTTGGACAAAGCTTCTTCGGTAATTCTGGTTCTATAGCTGATGTACAGCAGAAACTTGAATACAATGCTTTTAAGGAATATCCAGTTCCTTTAACAGGAAACTTTCTTGAAAGAAAGCTTATTTATGATTGGACAAAAAGATGGAATGTTCCGGATACAGTATGTTATGTATATATATTTATTGGTTCAAACTGCATAGGGTATTTTATAACTCACGGAAAACCAGCATCAACACAAAGTTATTTATTACCAGAATACCTTTCTGGTTCTGCAACCAATAACAGGGAAACACCTGATGTAGACGGAACATACGGAACAAACAATCCTGGCTACAGGTTCTTTTTAGCAAATGGAACCGCTGTTGAGTGTTCAGGCACAATGGTAAGCTGCGTATATTCTGATGCACCGCTTTCATTAAGTGCAGTAGAAATAAAAACAATGCAACAGAAATAAAACAATAAATAAAGAGAATAAACTAGTTATGAAGTTCAGTGTTTGGGATTATTCCCAAGTCAAAATTGCTCAGTTTAATGAAGCTCATCCAAATTTAGCCATAGATCCGACTGATATATTCATATTCACATGGTTTAAAGGCTTTGCAAATAAAACACGTGCAAAGACTTTAAAAAAAGACGGTTCAGAATCAAAAGGAATGTGGTGTAAAACAATAGACGGCGTTGATTATTTCAACGTCCGTTATGATGCAATAATCAGAGATTTCCCAATTTTAGGTGTATGTAACGTTAAAAGCATTCAGAGACGCTTTGATAAATATGTTGAAGCCGGAATATTTGAAAAAATAATTGTACATGCCGGAAAAAAAGGAAACTTCACATACTTTGCATTTACAGAACTATTTTTAAGCTTTGAATATGATAATGATAATCCTGAACACAAAGAAATGAATATTAATGTTGATACTGAACAAAAACAGAATATCCAGACTAAAGCAGTTGGTGTGGACAAAAATGTCCAGACTAAAGCAGTTGGTGTGGACAAAAATGTCCAGACCCTTATATATAATCCTATTACTAGTTTAAATAATCCTACTACTACTTCTTCTAATCCTGTAAAACAAACTGTAAAAACGACACAAACAAAGCAGCTTAAAGATAAAGATTTAGAAGAAGAAGTTTTTCTTAACACAATTATAAAATTATTTGGTTATAATCCTTGTTTCAATCCAAATCCATATCCGATTTTCGTTCAAAATCTAAAAAACTGTAATCTCTCATTAAACTATCTTGAGGAATATTTAACGTGGATATTCACAGATTTAAAACCAAGATGTAAGAACAAAGACAATTTTGTCTCATATTTCTTTAAGTCATTTACACAGCCTGTATATATCTCAAAATTTGCACATACCAAAGAACTTGAGATACAAAAACTAGAAGATAAAAAAGCTCGTCAGATTGTATGCCCTGTATGTGGCTGCTTACATGATAAAAATGATTATTTCTGTCCAAATGAAGAGTGTAAATATCCTGGAGAAATGCTCAATGATGCAAATAATATTCAGAAAGAAAAAGCAATTTTTGAGTTGAAAAGAAATGATAATTCTAAGTATCAGGAGTATCAAAAAGAATTAGACAAGCTTGTAGAAAAATATCCAATTTCAAAATGGATTATGAATAAAGAAATAAAGAAGGAGTTTGATAATTTGGTTTCTGAACTTGAAATCAAATATTTAAACATAAAAAAGTCAGCTTAAAGCTGCAAAAAAATTATGTCATACGGAGGAAAAAAAATGACAGATTTAAATTCAGTAAACTTGGGAGGACGCATTACTAAAGATGCCGTTCTCGAAAAAACAAAAGAAGGCTTGAGTCTTGTTCATGTATCTTTTGCTGTAAATCGTTCTACAAAGAAAAAAGACAGCGAAGAATATGTGGATAAACCTGTTTTTGTAGATTTTACAATCTTTGGAAATTATGCAGAAACAATGTTCAAGTATTTTACCAAAGGAAGATATATCACTGTGCAGGGGCATCTTGATATGGATTCATGGACCAGTACAGACGGTACAAAAAATTCAAAACTGAAAGTTGTTCCAGATGTCGGCGGTATCAATCCTTGGGTAGAAAGAATGCCTAAACAGCAGGGTGAAAATGCTCCTGTAGAAGAAGACATTCCAAATACGCCTGAAGATTATACAGGCGAACAGAATGAAATCTTTTAAAAATACATCAACAAGGAAAATTTATGGAAAGCAATAAAATGACTGTTACAATCAAAGTCGAACCTTATGAATTTCAGTCTATCTGCGAAATAATCAACAAGATAGAAGAAACAAACAAAAAGAATAAAGACACAATTGAATTAAGTCTTTCTGAAAAACTGTTTGTATCTTCTGTTTTTAAGCGCCTTGCAAGTTCTGGAAAAAGAAAGGCAGACAGACTAGAAAGTCTTGGTTCTGAAGTAAGAAACAGTTTGGCTTTTGCAAATTGCAAATAAATAACAGCAACAATAAGGAATTAATTATGAATACAATCAAAGCAATTAAAACAAATGACAATAATCAGTCATGCTCTAGGGCAAAACAGTTTATCGGTGTACCGATTATCGGAAGAGACGGTAAGCTGCTTAACGGAGAACAGAAGTTCAAGTTTGAAAATGAAGAAGAAGAAACTGTGTGCAGATTTGTAAACGGTTTTCTTGACGGAAACGTTTATGACAAAGATGGAAATATTGTAGATAAACTTCCAGCACTTGAATACAGTTTTGGCGGCACTGAATACTGGACAAAAGGCGCTCCAGATGGATTTCCAGCAATTGTACAGAATTTCGGATATTACGAAGAAGACTGGCAGAATGGAACTATCCAGGAAATCAGAAACGAAATCGAACTTGAAAGCATCGAGTAAAATTTGTTTAAGATGTGT
Organism: Treponema sp.; assembly: GCA_004554075.1. Classification (GTDB taxonomy): domain Bacteria; phylum Spirochaetota; class Spirochaetia; order Treponematales; family Treponemataceae; genus Treponema_D. Next base: position 359 of record SFOB01000063.1, on the reverse strand, counting down.
AATTTTCAGTATAAACAACTGAGATTACACATCTAAAAAAAGGAAGATAGTAAGAATGGATACGAAGATTTTTCGACATGGTGAGATTGCCCAAGCAGCAGCTGCGATTAAGCGCGGTGAATTAGTGGCTTTTCCAACTGAAACTGTTTATGGATTAGGGGCTGATGCAACCAATGAAAAAGCCGTTAAGAATGTTTATTTAGCAAAAGGGCGGCCAAGTGATAATCCATTGATTGTTCATGTTAACTCCATCGCAATGGTTGAAAAGTATGCTGCCGAGATTCCTGATAATGCCCGAAAGTTGATGGATGAATTTTGGCCTGGTTCTTTAACCATTATCTTGAAAATTAAGAAGGGTG
>SFOB01000062.1 GCA_004554075.1 Treponema sp. | reverse complement strand
CAGCTTGCCTCTGAGCCATTCTTTCGATGAACCTAAACAGGCCCGCTGTCGCAGCCCTGTTTTTAACGGTTCTTCGATTTTAGGCTAGTACATACCACCCATATCAGGAGCTGGAGCAGCAGGTGCCTTAGGCTCTGGAATGTCTGTAATAGCACATTCAGTTGTGAGGAGAGTTCCTGCTACAGATGCAGCGTTCTTCAAAGCTGAACAAGTAACCTTAGCTGGGTCGATAATTCCGGCCTCAAGCATATTTACCCATTCACCAGTACGAGCGTTATATCCAACACCCTTCTTTTCTGATTTAGCACGTTCAGCAATTACGCTTCCGTCAAGACCAGCATTTTCTGCAATCTGGCGCATTGGCTCTTCGAGAGCGCGGCGTACAATCTTAAATCCAACCTTTTCATCTTCTGTAAGGTCAGCTGGGATTTCGTTCAAAGCCTTAGAAGCTTCGATAAGTGCAAGTCCACCACCAGAAACGATACCTTCTTCAAGAGCAGCACGTGTAGCAGCGATTGTATCTTCTACACGGAACTTCATTTCCTTCATTTCTGTTTCTGTGTTAGCACCAACATTGATTACAGCAACACCACCAGCGAGTTTAGCAAGTCTCTTCTGGAGCTGTTCCTTATCATAAGATGATGTAGACTTTTCAATGGCAGTCTTGATTTCTGCAACACGGTCTTTAATAGCCTTAGAAGATCCGGCACCACCAACGATTGTTGTGTTGTCTTTGTCGATCTTAATTGATTTTGCCTTACCAAGAACTTCTGTTCCGCAAGTTTCAAGTTTAAGTCCAACTTCTTCAGAAACTACAGTACCGCCTGTCAAAATAGCGATATCCTGGAGCATATCCTTTCTGCGGTCACCAAAGCCTGGAGCCTTTACAGCACAAACTTTGATTGTTCCACGGATTGTGTTCAAAACGAGAGTTGTAAGAGCTTCACCTTCTACATCTTCACAGATGATTACAAGAGCCTTACCAGCGTTTGCTACCTTTTCAAGAATTGGGAGAAGATCCTTCATAGCAGAAATCTTCTTGTCGTAAATCAAAACGTAAGCGTCATCAAAATCAGCTTCCATGCGCTCGCGGTCTGTTACAAAGTAAGAAGAAATGTATCCGCGGTCAAACTGCATACCTTCTACAGTATCAACAGTCATTTCCATGTTCTTTGATTCTTCTACAGTGATAACACCGTCTTTTCCTACCTTTTCGATAGCATCAGCAAGCATCTTACCAATTTCAGGGTCGTTGTTTGCAGAAATTGTTGCGATGTTTGTAATATCATCAGCGCCCTTTACAGGCTTTGCATTCTTTTTGATTTCGTCAACGGCAAGCTTAACAGCCTTATCCATACCGCGTTTAATTTCGATTGGTCTCATACCAGCGGCTACAGATTTAATTCCTTCGCGTACAAGTGCGTAAGAAAGTACAGTTGCAGTAGTTGTACCATCACCGGCATCATCGTTAGTTTTGCTTGCTACTTCGCGAACGAACTGAGCTCCCATGTTTTCATATGGATCCTGGAGTTCAATTTCCTTTGCAACAGAAACACCGTCCTTTGTAATTACTGGTGAACCGTACTTCTTGTCCATCATAACCATACGTCCACAAGGACCAAGTGTAGTTTTTACAGCCTTTGAAATCTGCTCAACGCCACTCAAAAGCTTTTTTCTAGCATCTTCACTAAACAATAACTGTTTTGCCATTTTTTATACCTCGAAAAATAAATTACAATGTCATTCTGAACTTGTTTCAGAATCTTATTTAAAAGATATAAAAAAAAACAAAAATCGGCAAGAAAAATCGAATAATCGCGAACCTCATAATTTGAAGGGCTCCGGCTTCTGTTTTTTATCTTTTCGATTATAAAATTTTATGTTATTATATAAGAATGAAAAAGGTATTGATTGCAGATAGTCATCCATTATTTCGAGACTTCCTTAAGCAGAAGCTTTCGGAAGATCAGATTGAAGTAATTACAACTCAGGAAAACCGTGATATTTACACTAAAGTTATCACATCGCTTCCTAATCTTATCATTCTTGATATGGAAGAAGATAATACCATGGAAATGGAATTCCTGGAAAAAAAGCGCGTTGATACTAACTGTGCAGATATCCCTGTAATCATTACCGGACCAAAACAGGACCGCTCAAACATTGCCGCTTACGCAAAATACGGTGTAATCAAATACTTTGAAAAGCCGGTTCAGTTCGACATGTTCTTTAAGTCTATTGGAACTGTTGTTCGCGTTCCTCTTTCTATGGACACAACTCCTTGTATTCTGGACCTTCACCGCAACAACAATATCATCTTTATTGAGCTTGCCCTTGGCCTCAACCGCGAAAAAATTGCCCTTCTTCAATTTAAGCTTTCTGAGATGATTGAGCGAGAAAAACTTGAAAATCCAAAGGTTGTCATCATGCTCACTAACCTCGAGCTCACCTTTGTAGACGGCTATAACCTTGAATTTTTGATTGATAATGTTCTTGCCTGTCAGAAGATTCACGCAAAGAACGTAAAAATCCTTTCTCTCAGTAATTTTGTAAGAGAAATGATTAATGGACATACAAATTATTCAGGAATCGAAATGACCTCAAATCTTTCCCGAGTCCTCAATGATCTTGTAGATACATCTGTTACTTCTGATATTTCGGACCTTATCACAAACCGCTTCCTTACCCCTTCTTACGAAGCAGAAGATACAGCATCCATTGCTACCCGCTTTTCATCTGATGGTTTTGAAGATTCAGCTGTGTCTAAGCAAACTGGTACAGTTCTTACAATTGCCATTATCGATAGTGATGAGGCAAGCCTTGAACTCACCAAAAACTATTTTGAACAGGCCGGAGCAACCTGCTTTACCTTTACAAAAGGTCAGGAATTCCTGAATGCCTATGAAGACGGCAAGTTTGACCTTATCATACTTGATGTACTGCTGAATGATCAGACTGGCCTTTCACTTCTTCAGAGATTGCACAGCACACCTCATTCGCCTCCTGTTGTTGTTTACACACAGAGCCTGCAGAAGGATATTATTGTAAAGGTTTTAAGTGCTGGTGCCGCAAGTTTCCTTGTAAAACCTCAGAAACCAAACGTTTTAATCCAGAAATGTCTTTCAATTCTTAAGGTGAAGGAATAAAAATGTCTGCAAAAAAATGTAATTTTCATACTCATACACAATTCTGCGATGGTAAAAACACAGCAGAAGAAATGGTTTTATCAGCTATAGAAAAGGGCTTTGATGTACTTGGTTTTTCAAGCCACTGTATGCATCCTTTAAATCCGGAATTCTATAAGCCATTTGACCATATATGGCACATTCCTGCAGAAAATATAAAAGCATACACAGAAGAAATCCGCCGCTTAAAAGAAAAATATGCTGATAAAATCAATATTTACCTTGGTTTTGAAGCTGATTATTTTTCTTCACCTGATTATGGTACTGCAATTCCTTCAAAAGCTGACTACCAGGACTTTTCTCCGGACTATCTGATTGGTGCAGTTCATTTCATTAATACAGATAATGGCTTTTTCACAGTTGACCACAAGCCTGAAATTGTAAAAGAAAATCTGATTCGTTTTTATTCTAAGCCTAATGGCGAAATTGACGGTCGCGCCGCAGTCTGCGACTATTTTGCAGCCGAAAGGAAAATGCTTAAAAAAGGTGATTTTGACATTATTGCTCATTGCGATTTAATAAAGCTTAGAAACGGCCCTTTGAACTTTTTTAATCCAGAAGACAGCTGGTACAAAGAAGAGATAAAGGCAACTGCAAAGGAAATTGCACGTGCAGGAGTAATTGCAGAAATCAATACAGGAGCAATAGGTCGCGGTATTATGGACGACACATACCCTTCTCAATACTTTCTGGAAATCCTTTTTGAGCTTGGTGTGCCTGTATGCATCAATTCCGACGCTCACACCACAGCAATGCTTGATGGTGCCTTTGACCGCGCAGCAGCTCAGGCAAAAAAAACAGGATATACCGAACTGGTATATCCTGGAAATAACATAGTAAAACTGTAAAATTAGCGGTTCTTTCTTTCCTGGGCGCTTGCACAGGTAATGCACATAAGGGCATAAGGAAGAACTTCAAGGCGTTCCTGAGGAATCTCTTTTCCGCATTTTACACAGCGGCCATAAGTTCCCTGATTAATTCTGTCCAAAGCGCTGTCTATCTGCTGAAGTCTGTTTGCATCCTGAGTTCCAAGGGCTGTTAGAAGGGTTCTATCGATTACATCGGCAGCAACATCAGCTTCATCACCTGATTCAACAGTTTTAATAAGACCGCGCATATCTTCGCTCTGGTCTGCAAGTGATGCAAGGAGAGTTTTTCGCTGCTCAAGTAAATATTCTTTCATCTTTTTAAGAAATTCTTTATTCAATTTTAAATCCTCCCAAAACGATTTTTAACTTGTGTTGTCAAATCGTGATGTTTTGTATATAATAACTAATATAAATGCAAATCGGCAAAAAGACAAATTCTTTTTTGCGAATTTTGGAAAATTTATTTATTATTTTTTAAGGATAACTATGGCAAAAGAAGAAGCTATTGAAGTACAGGGTGTAGTAAAAGAAGCCCTCCCAAACACAACCTTCCGTGTAGAACTCGAAGGCGGACATGTTATTCTCGCTCATCTTTCTGGAAAAATGAGAAAACATTACATCAGAATCGTTCCTGGTGACAGCGTAAAAGTTGAACTTTCACCTTATGATTTGAACAAGGGACGCATTGTATTCCGCGAGCGCTAATTTTTTAGGAAGAAGAACACTTATGAAACACACAGTCCGTTGGGCACAGAAAATCAATTCCTCTACGTTGGCTTACCTTTATTATAGCTTAGATTCTCTCTGTCCTTACGGAAAACGCAAGTAAGCTTGCGCTGTGTTACTAAATGGTAATTACAAGGCTTTCCGTAAAAGGAAAGCCTTTTTTTATTGCAGGTTGAAAATATAAAATTGATATATAGGAGAAAAACAACATGACACTCTTTGAAGACTTGAAATGGCGCGGACTTATTAAAGACGTTGCCGGCGAAGAAGCTGATTTACAGAAAGTACTGGACGGAGCTCCATTCGCTTTTTACTGGGGAACTGACCCTACAGCAGACTCTCTTCACCTGGGCCACTACTCTTCTCTTTGTATGGCAAAACGCCTTGCCAACGCAGGCCATCATCCGGTTCTTTTGTGCGGTGGTGCTACAGGCCGTATCGGTGACCCACGCCCAACAGCAGAACGCGAAATTATTTCCGAAGAAGCTGTAAATGCAAACATCGGAGGAATCCGTGAGCAGATTAAACGCCTTGTTCCAACTGCAGAACTCGTAGACAACTACGACTGGTGGAAAGACCGCTCATTCCTCGACACTCTCCGTGACATCGGTAAATACATCAGCCTCAACTACATGCTGGACAAGGATATTATCCGCCGCCGTCTTGAAACTGGAATTACTTTTGCAGAGTTTTCATATATGCTCCTTCAGGGCTTTGACTTTGTTCACCTCTTCCAGGAAAAGAAATGTATAATGCAGGTTGCTGGTTCTGACCAGTGGGGAAATATCACAACTGGTGTAGATTTGATCCGCAAAATGCTGGATGGTCAGGCTTATGCCTTCACAATGCCACTCATTCTTGATGCAACAGGAAAGAAGTTTGGTAAGTCAGAAGGAAACGCTCTCTGGCTCGAAAAGTCAAAAACTTCTCCATACGCAATCTACCAGTACCTCATCAATGCAGATGATAATCTGGTTCTCGACTACCTCAAGGTATTCACCTTCCTTACTAAAGAACAGATTGAGGAAGTATACGCTCAGCAGCAGGCTGCTCCAGAAACACGTATCGCTCAGAAGACTCTTGCCTGGGAAGTTGTTAAAGACCTCCACGGAAAAGAAGAAGCTGATAATGCCGTTATGGTTTCAGAAAAGCTTTTCAAGGGCGACTTCAAGGGCCTTTCTGTAAACGATATTCTCATGGGCCTTAAGGGAGTTCCAAACTTCCAGTTCAAAGAAGAACTTCCTCTCGTTGATGTACTCGTAAACAACGGCATGGCTAGCTCTAAGCGTGAAGCTCGTGAGTTCATCAAGAACAACGCTATTTCTATTAATGGTGAAAGTATGAATGATGAAACTAAGGTTATCACTAAAGACATGGCACTTGAAGGTAAAATTATTATTTTCCGTCGTGGTAAGAAGAAGTATTATATTGGAATGATCTAGTTCCTATACAAAATCTGCCACTCTCATGAAAAAAAGGCCTGCGCCAACGGGAATGATGTTGTCGCAGACCTTTTTTTCATTACGTGTCAGATTTTCCGTACTCTATATTACTTCATCGTCAGCATTGAAAATAATAATTTACCGATTAGGACGGAATAATCCCTTCAATGCCTTAATTACACCACTTACACCATTAACAATTACGCCGATACAAATAATCGGGCCGAATGGAATTATGTACCAGGAGAATCTGAAGAACATCAGGCCCACAAGAGTCTGCAGGGCTTTGAGAACGAGCATTGAAAAGTTATCTCGTTTTGTTTCAGGTTCCTTTCTTTCATTCTGTGTATAATTATATTGATTATAATAGTTATTATACTGAGTCTGCTGGTTTCGAGAGCGGAACTGGGCTCCGTTAAACCATTCCCAGAAGTTTTCATCACCAAATGGATTAGAATATGTATACTGATATTGTCTCTGATACTGAGACTGATTCTGCGAACTTGTATCGTATGAGTAATTATCAGATGAATATCCGCCAAGATCATAATTGCGGCGTTTTGCAGGATCGCTGAGTACATCGTAGGCAGTACTTATCTGCTTAAATTTTTCTTCTGCTTCTGCATTTCCAGGATTTCTATCCGGATGATATTTAAAAGCCAGAGTTCTGTAAGCCTTTTTGATTTCATCTGCAGTGGCGTTTTTAGCAACGCCCAATGTTTCATAATAATTGCTCATACTTATAAAATAATAAAAAACAGGCAGGGTTACAAGCAAAAAAAATCAGGCAGTGCAAGTCTGCCTGATTTCCAATTCAAAATACTCTCGGAAATATTTTAGAAAGTAAATTTTACACCAATTGTTGTTGTACAGATTCCAAGAAGGAAACAGCCTGCAAAACCAGGAAGGTTTGTAATGTTCAAATTGAAGTAATTATCCCCCTCTTTTCCGGTAATCATTACAGGGAGTCTGAGACGCCACAACAAACCAACTACTGAATTAAAGTTATAGCAGCCCTTATAGAACAAAGACAAGCTGTGAACACCTGGATATACACCCGACGAATCTGCCTCAGAAATCTTTGCCATTGCAGCTGTATAAGAAGGAGTAAGGTACATATACTCCAGACCAAAAGCTGTAGAACCACCCTTCTCAAAAGGATTTGTAATATAAGCTACAGATCCAGATGGTGCAAATCCAAACTGATTTCCATCAAAACCAGTATTAAAAGCACATGCAGCTTCAATTTCAAGATGATAAATATCAACTGCTAATGTAGGTTCAAGACCAAGAATAGAAAGGCGGATTCCAGGTGTAATTCCGAAAATCTTGTCTGAATCAAAATCGTCATCATCATCCCAACTTGACCTTGCAAATACAGACGGAATTAATCCTGCACAAATTATCAGACATAAAAGTAATTTTTTCATAGCATACCTCCTGATATAAGAATATCGGCATATAGCGCGAATTCCCACATATAATAAATTATCTTCATGAAAAAATCCAATGCTATTATAACACGTGAGAATTGAGAAAAGGTTACAATTTCTTATAAAAAACTGTTATTTTAACCGATAAAATCGTTTAACTTCGCTATTTTACCCTGAAAGTTTCCGGTGCACCCAGATAAGACTCAGGCATAGTCTTGTTTGCTTCGTGAATAACAATCTTTTCAAGCACAATATTTGGAGTTACAGGTCTCAGTTTTACAGAGTTCAAACCGGCCTTGCAGTCTGCGTAAACAGTTGCAATACGGATATTGTTTGGAATATCCTCACCCCATGGGAACTGATTATCGCCTACAGCAAATTTTTCCGGATCAACTGCATCCTTAAGAATCTTTTCGCCGTTTACCTCTGCCACAAACTGAAGTTTGTTATCTTTGTAAGCCGGGTTTGAAGGATTGATATAAAAATCAAATGCCATAACCCCGCCAGTCTTTTCAACAAAATCAGAATCCAAGGCAAAGGCATACTCAACAAAAGGAGCATCCTTGGCATCAGGAGCAAAAGTTTTGACTGTATCAGTTGCCTTTACAGCACCCAAAGTCTTTCCATAACCTTCCAGCAGATTAAAGCCGCTCGAACGCACAAAATGAGGAGCTTCAATACTGATATAGTTTGTTGTTTGAACAAAAGTACCAGCCGGGAAGTTAGTATCTATAGAAGCTGCATCCACATGAACCTTAACGAGAATACGGGCACCATGACCGTCGTTACCTTCAATTGTGATTACATCAGTTTTATCGCTTTCTTTTGCAAGCTTTTCGCGGTCAATTGTAAGAAGAATTGTGTCAATGTTAGCAACCTTATCCCCAAGACCTTCTTCATCCTTTATGATTTTTCCATTAAGCCAGCGCTTAGAATCATCCTTGTCATATTTTCCAAGTGTCACAGTATATTCGCAGCCAGGCTCATTACAGTTTGCAAGTTTGATTCTGGCTTCTGTACAATCCGGATTTTTGAAGGCATCAAGATAAAGGTCGCGTACGGTCCAATCCTGACCGGTTGTTGTAAACTCGTTGCCATCAATCCAGAAGATATTGCGCTTTTTGCGGGTTGGCTCAACATAAGCATATACAGGGTAGCTGTTTGCAGCCTCACACCAGTTATTAAAGCCAAAGTGCTCAGACCAGGCCATTCCATAGAAACGGCCCTCTCCTACTTTATCACATTCATCAACAAGTTCTTTATCAAACTTTACGCACTCACGAACCTTGTCAGCATAAACATTAGCAACAAGGGCATTGTGCTTTGCAAACCAGCGGTTCTTTCCACTGTAAAGCTGCATAAGCTCAACATTCATAGTTCCCACAACAGGCAGATAAACCTGACTGAAGAAACCTGCATCCTGTTCTGCTGGAACGAGGGCACGCAGAGCCTTTGTGCGCTCAATCAAAGCCTTTGCACGGCTGATGATATAATCAGCTTCACCAAAGTTTATAGCATGGAAGGTATCCGGCTTAAGGGCTTCTGTACGACACATGCTTGTGATCTTATTTGATTCATAAACAATATCAGAAACTTCCTGAAGCTGCTCAGAAGTAAAGTATGGGAACTGGGCAGCAAACCACTTATCGCAATAAGCCTTAGTATCAGAATTATATTTTTCGTAGTCGTAGCCAAGATTAAGGAAGTAAGAAAGTGGGAATTCGTTTGTAAGAATATCACCAACGTTTACAATCCAGAGGTCGCGGATTCCAAACTCATAGGCTGCAGACATCTGCTCGCGGGCCTTTGGAAGATAGTTTGTATTGAGCCACTCGTAGCTGTAAGGCCATCCGTGGTAGTCAAAATGGTAGTACATACCATAGCCGCCCTTGTGGCTTCTCATGTGCTCAGTTGGAACTGTTCGGAGATTTCCATGGTTGTCGTCGCAGAGCATAAGAGTTACGCCTTCAAGTTCAGGATCATCCATAAGACCTTTTGTGTGCTTATCGCCGTAGAAATATGGCTCAACCTCTTTATAAAGAGCAAGCATACGAGGAACCTTATCCAGGTCTTCATTTACGTTCTCGCGGATAAGGCGGTTCTGAGTTTTAAGAACATCGCGAAGAAGGTTGATATTATCAGCCAGAGTTGCGTTCTGCATGATGGCTGTATCTGCCTCACCACGCATACCAACTGTAATTACATTTTCGAATTTACCGTTACGCTTGAGACCGTCTTCCCAGAACTTTGTAATACCATCGCGGTTCTTCCAGAAATTCCAGGCATCACCGTAAATAGAACCTGGTCCGCGAACATAGCGGTATTCCTCGCCGTTACGGCAGCATGGCTCGTGGTGGCTGGCTCCCATAACAACGCCCATTTCATCAGCAAGCTCTGCGTTTGCAAGGCCAGGACCGTCCAGACTGAACTGAGCAGACCACATTGCAGGCCAGAGGTAGTTACCCTTAAGACGGAGAAGGAGTTCAAAAACATGCTCGTACATTTTGGCATTAAAGCCGCCAAAGTTGTGGGTTGTAAAGTTACCGTATGCAGGCCATTCGTCATTGATAAAGAAACCGCGGAAGCGAACAGATGGCTCTTTTGTTACTGTCAGGCCTTCTTCGAGTTCAACAACCTCGCGCTTTACAGGCAAAACCCCGGCCCAGTCAACAAGAGGAGAAACTCCCATGAGTTCAGAAAGATGGAAAAGTCCGTAAATGGTACCGCGTTTATCGCTACCGATTATGATGATTTTGTCTGATTTTACAGCGAAAACGTAACACTCACGCTTACCTGTAATTTTTGAGACCTCAGTCTGCAGGCCGCCTTCAGATGCAAGCTTTTCGGCGAGAGGAGCCTGACCAAGAGTTGCAAAAAGTACTGCACCTGCAGCACTTGTATCGCCGGCAGTTACAGAAGGCTTCTTTCCTGTAACTCTTTCAACATCAAGACATACCTTATCAGCAATTTTCTTTACACCAGAAAACTCATTTTCATCACAAACAAAAACATTTTTTCCATCAATTTTGAACATATTCACCTCAAAAAAACGATTGCCCGGTCATCCTCTTTGGAGTCCGGGCAATGACACAAATTTATTATATCACACCGTTACACACTAGTATACAACATAATGCCCACTTAATGCCAAAATTGCGAAAAAGTATAAGCAGTTGTCGTAGTAGCGGCGGCGGCCAGTACGCATTGGTGTATCCCAGAAGCGCTTTACTGCACGTTCTGCAGCCGCTCTTGCATCCCTGTCATCAAGCTTAACCGCCGCCGCAGCCTCGGCAACAGTAGCAATAAGCCCTATCGGGTGACGCGCATTCTTTTTAAGCTCAGTACCATCAATCATGTAATCTTTAAGATCATCAGCTTCCTTGCCATCAAAGAAGTTTATGATGTTTAAGGCAATCTTAGCAAGCCCTGCATTACCACCGAACCACAAAGCATCAAGTCCAATGTTAGCTGCAACACGATATGAATCACTGAAGAAGGTTCCATGATATTTAGGAGGCAGCGGATGTCCGTCATCATTTGCATATTCAGCTGCAAGACCAGTTTCCGGATGGCAGGCCTTCAAAAGATATTTACGGCTTGCCTTAGCAGCAGCCTTCCAGTATTCCTTATCAGCAGGATCTGCATATTGAGCAAAAAGCTCGTAAAAATGAGGAAGGTGATAAGACGGGTCTGTAAAAGGACAGTTAGGTACAAAGCGGATATGGTGATTATCTTCAAACCACATTTTATTATCGCTGTGGATTGCAACTCGGAGAATCTCACGGCCCTGCTCTGTGTAATTAAAGATTCCTTCTCCATTACCCCAGCGCTGAGCAGCAAAGAACAAAGCCATTGCAAAGTATTCTTCACCATCTGGAGCCGGACCATCTGCATTCTTAGTTCCATCCGGCTTGTTAGACCAGCAGAAGTAGCCTGCATTCGGACCACTTTCCATAAACATATTTTTCTTAGACCATTTCCATATGCGGTCAAAAATATCTTTACGGTTCATCTGAACGGCCATCATCATGCCGTAAGACATACCTTCTGTACGTGCATCATCATTACCGGTGTCTTCCATAAAACCGGTATTATCTTCTGCTTCAAAATAAAAATGATTGGGATTTTTCTGGTCAAAAATATTATTCCAGCATTCAATCACACGGTTTTCGATATCAAATTTCGAATAGCCAAACTCTTCCAATATACTTTTCATAGTATAAGAATATCACTGTAGTGTATTTTTAACGATAAAGGAAATTTCTTATTCTGACAAAAGCAGCGCAAGCTTAATGAGCAGAAACTCAACGGTGATTTGGAAAATCTGAGTGGCGTGAGCGGAGACAGAAGAAAAGTGCCTCTTGACGTATTTGCAGACTTGCATAAAAAAAATCCTGCGAGTTTCGGAACGAAAGTCGCAGGATTTTTTCCTAAAAACGGAAAGCGAGCACTTTTTTTCTGGCGTAGCGGAAGCCACTCTGATTTTTCAGAGATTACTTACTTTGCCTTTTTCTGTTCACTAGGCTTGCTCTTAGCACCAGCAACAGCTGCAGCCATCTTAGCCTGTGCCTTTTCCATATCATTAACCATAAGGATTGGCTGACCAGTAGCATCCAGAGTATCACGCCAGAGTGAACCTTCAGGATCAACTGCATTACGGTGAGCAGTTACAGCCTTGATTGGAAGGTGAACGAACTTGTCGTGAACAAGACCAATTACACACTTTGTCTTTCCAGCCATAGCAGCATGAACAGCATTGTTACCAAGGCGCTCACAGTAAATAGAGTCACTTGCAGTAGTAACAGATGCACGAACCTGATATGAAGGATCAATATATTTAAGGTTGATTTCGATTTTCTTGGCCTTGAAGTACTTTTCAATTTCGCTCTTCAAGAAAACACCAATGTCAGAAAGTTTCTTGTTTCCAGAAGCGTCAGTTGCACCAGTAGCCTGGAGAAGATCCTGTCCGGCACCTTCTGAAACAACGATTACAGCATGACCACGTTTTGCAAGACGGCGCTCGAGAGTTGCCAGGAAGCCGTTCTCACCTTCCATTTCAAATGGAACTTCTGGAATAAGACAGAAGTTTGTTTCATGGCTTGAAAGAGCAGCAGCGGCAGCAATAAAGCCAGCCTCGCGTCCCATAAGCTTTACAAGACCAATACCGTTGATCTGTGAAGCTGCTTCCATGTGAACAGCAGCAACAGTTTCCTTAGCGCGCTGAACAGCAGTTTCAAAACCAAATGAACGGTCAATAAACATAAGGTCGTTATCTACAGTCTTTGGTACACCTACAACAGCGCACTTAAGACCACGTTTTTCAACTTCACATGCGATATCATAAGAACCGCGCTGAGTACCGTCACCACCAAGAATAAAGAGCATGTTAATTCCATCACGCTCAAGGCAGTCAACGATTTCTTCAACACGCTGTCCGCCACCACGGCTTGTTCCGAGGTATGTACCACCAATCTTGTGGATTTCATCAATAAGATAGCGGTCAAGTTCAATTGGTTCGTATCCGCTTTCTGCAAAGAAACCGCGGAAACCAAACTGATATCCCTTTACAGTTTTTACGCCATAACGAGTATTCAAACAGCGTACAATAGCACGAATTACATCATTCAAACCAGGGCAAAGGCCACCACAAGTACAAATACCAGCCTTAGCATGAGTCGGGTCAAAGTAAACCTTCTCACGAGGACCAGCCTTTTCCATAAGATTTGAAGAATCAAGTACAACAGGTTTTGTCTTATCAAAAACATTTACATTAGCAAGCACATAAGAATCATCGCTTACATAATTTGCAGTATAATCTCCATGAACTGTCGAAAGCTTAATTGGAGACGGAATAGTACAAGGTCCCAAGTTGTCTATAGTAAAATCAAATTTTTCTTCTGCCATAATACACCTCAAAAAATAGATATAATAGAATATAATGAAAACGATAAATACTCAATAGGTTTTAAGGGCGCAGCAACAATGTCCAAGGCGCGTTCCACCCTTAATAGAAGTTCCGTTAAAAACGACAGTCCGTCGGGACTGTCGTTTAGGAACATCCACAAAATGGGGGTGTGAGATTTATCGAGCGCTCGCTGTTCGCTCGGCCTCCTCGGCTCCGCCTGCGGTGGCTGCCTGCGGCACCCCTCCATGCTTGGCGCACATCTAAGTTAAATAAAAAAAAGTCGGCAGCTACTTACTTTCCCGGAACGAATCCAGTATCATCAGCGTAAGAGAGCTTGACTTCCGTGTTCGGAATGGGAACGGGTATTACCT
>SFOB01000187.1 GCA_004554075.1 Treponema sp. | reverse complement strand
GATGTACAAGATTTGGTATTGAAGAAAGACCTGCAAAAATATGTGTGTCTTTTGGAGTTCCTGTAAAGGCTTTTACGATTACAGACTGGGCTTCTTCTACAAAAACTCCATCCGGCTTGATTCCGTTTTTCAAAAGAGGCTGCAGGGCAGTGTCTGCACAGATTACATAGTAATCAGAAAGAATGGATTGTTTCGCACTTTGTGCTCGCAATGACGAAAGCAAAGTCTGTGTGCTTTCTCCAGCTCCAAAGACTATAAGAGGTTTTTCTACTGAAGCAAAAAAATCACTTATAGGCTTTGAATCAGCAAGATAATGAAGATTCTCAAAAAGATTTTTAGAATATCTGCGGCCAAAGCGGGTAAGGGTAATACGGTTCTTCCAGAAAGTCATTACAGAATCTGAACAGGCTGCAAATAACTTATCATAAAATTCTTTATTAAATTGTACCCCTGCTGACATATCAAGTTTTACAGCCCGCTTATAGAGTCCTGACTGGGTAAGTTCATAAATCAAAAGAGGTAAGTCATTAAGTCTTTCTGGAGGGCAGGTAATAATTCTTTTGTCAGAAATAGTATAAACACCTTGGGCAAGGGAAAAATCATAAAGAGCTTTTTCTGCTTCGCATAAAATTAAAAGGCAGTTTTCTGGGAGCCTTTGAAGTAACTCAGGGATTCCGTAATCAAGAACCGGAGAGCAGCATAAAAGAATTGTATCAGGAAGCAGCTGCAGGTTTTCTACAGCAGAGACAATGTTTTTTTTAGGATTATATTTTGAATAGAGAAGGTGTTCTTTATATGAAAGAGAAAAGCCCTGAGGCGTTTCGATTTTCTGAACGACACAGGGCTTTTGATTAATCTTTTCTTCCAATGATTATCTCATGTAGTTATCGAAATAAACTGTAAGGAAGTTGTCCTCAAGTTTATCACTCTTCATAATAGAATCTGTAGCTGAAGTCTGATCGTATGAAACGAGGAGATTTACATTTACATCATCATCATCTGAAGAACCTTCTTTTGTATACTGCAATACAATGATGTTGTTGTTCAATACAACTGGTTCTGAAAGTTCATTAAGCTTAAGAGAGAATGCTGTTTTAAGGAAGTTTTCATTCTTGTCTGCATTAGACATTCCGTCAGCAGAAGTATCAAGACTGTTCAATACACTTACGTTACCATAGTTGAGTGGGAACTGTGAAATATCGCTTGTCTTTACATTAAGTTTTTCTGCAGCAGAAATAAAGTCACTTGCCTTTGCTTCTTTGATGAAGTCATTTGCTTTTGCAGTGAAATAGTCTTCAATAAGAGTCAATTCATAAGCAGAAATGTAAGAAGAAAGAACTCTCTGAAGCTCATCTGAATTGAAGTCTGGCTTTGTTACAGCAGCATTATTCTTGAAAATTGAATAACCTGTGTTTGTCTGAATGATATCACTTACAGCACCTGTGCTAAGACCTGTGATAGCTGCAAGGTCATCCTTGTTTTGAAGGATGTTTGAAATCTGATACTGGTAAGCGTTTGTAAGCTTTCCGTCTGAAGAAGAATATGTCTTTTCTGAGTATTCAGAAACTGCATCTTCGAATGTGATTTCGTTGTTAGCAATGCGCTTTGCAATTGATTCTGCATTTGATTTTTCTTCTACAGTTACAATTGACATGTCATATTTGTTGAACAAAGCTGCGTTCTGATTTGCAAACTTAAGTTTTTCTTCAAGAGGGTAGTCGCTTTTTGAGAAAGCTGCAACCTTGAAGCTGCGCTGTTCTTTGTTCATGTTTGCAATGAACTTTTTTTCTGCTTCTGAATTCTTAAGACCATAAAGAGCAGTTAAACCAACTTTTTCATCATCAGATGCAAAGTTGTCGTTAGCAAAGCGGTCTGCAATAAGAGCTGCTTCTGCTGAGTTATGAAGATCCTGTTTAATATCATCTGAAGCCTGTTTATAAAGCTTAGAAGAATAGTTGCCGTTTTCATCCTGGAAGTAAGGAAGAATAGATCTTGTAATAGCAGTTTTTGGAACAACGTATCCAGATTTCTTTACAGCCTCTGAATATGCATAATTCATTACTGTAGACTTAAATGCCTGGTTGAAAATCTGATAGTAAGTTGTCTGGTCAAGCTGCTGACCGTACATCTGGTACATCTGGCCATACTGAGATACAAAGTTTGCGCCCTGATTGCGGCTTGTTCTGCCTTCTACTGCTGGAAGAACGACAAAACAGAATGCACAGATCAAAAGAATAATTAATGATCCGAGTGTGTAAACAGTATTTTTTTTCATAATAAAGTTTCCTTTTTTTTATGATATTTGATAAAAATAATTGAAATATTTTACCATATTATTATGTTGAAGTCTAGTTTTATTTAAGGCAGCTATCGGCTGGTTGTCAGCTTGCCATGGGCCTCATAGCGTGCAAGAGCTTCCTGAATCAGAAGGTCTACAAGATCCGGGAACTTAAGTCCTGCAGCATCGCACATCTTAGGGAACATACTGATTGGAGTAAAGCCCGGCAATGTGTTGATTTCATTGAGGTAGACTGCCTTTGTATCGCGGTCAATAAAGAAATCTACGCGGGAAAGGCCGGTTGCATCAAGAACTTTGTAAGCTGCGCAGGCAGTTTTTCTGATTTTTTCCAGATCATTTTCAGAAAGTTCTGCAGGTACAAGCAGATTTGCACCATCCGGGTCATTATATTTTGCATCAAAATCATAAAAATCATGATTTGGTACAATTTCGCCTGGGATATAAGCAGTTACTTCTTCTACGTCGCTGTCTGCAGGGAAGGTAACAGAGTTTCCTGTAACACTGCATTCAATTTCGCGGGCATTATTAAGAGACTTTTCTACGAGAATCTTATCATCCCAGTTGAAGGCTTCCATAATTGCAAACTGAAGTTCCTTACGGTTATTTGCTTTTGAAGCACCGTTAGAAGATCCTGCACAGCAAGGTTTTACAAACATAGGGTAACCGAGTTCTTTTTCTGTTTCTTCGATAACTGAATCATATACAATGCTGTCTAGTACAACAGAACGTTTAATGCAGACATAAGGTACAACAGGAAGTCCAACGCTCTGCCAGATAAGTTTTGTTTTTTCCTTATCCATAGTAAGGGCAGAAGCAAGCGGTGTACAGCCTACGTAAGGAATATCAGCCATTTCAAAAAGGCCCTGAATAGTTCCATCTTCACCGTAAGTTCCGTGAAGGGCCGGGAAAACTACATCAATATCAAGTGGCTTTCCGCCTGCAACAAATGCGTGCTTACCGCCGGCTGGAACGATACTTACAGCCTTGCTTTCATCTTCTTTGATTGTAAGAACTGCTTTTGAATCCTTGCAGATTCTTTCATATTCAGAATCATCCTGAAGATACCATTTACCTTCTTTGGTAATACCAATCAAAAGAACCTTGTTTTCCTTTTTGATGTGGCTTGCAATTGCTGCTGCCGAAATCAGACTTACTTCATGTTCGCCTGAACGGCCTCCGTATATAACTGCTATATTCATTAATTTCCTAGCCTCCCTAAAATCCTAGTTCTTTTAATGCTTTTTTTGCCTCACTGATTTCATCATAAGGCATTGTATAGTCTTTATAAATAATACTGTTTTCGTGTGATTTTCCAAGCAGAAGAACAATGTCTCCTTTTTGTGCCATCTTAAAGGTTTCGCGGATTGCCTGAGGTCTGTCATGGATGATAAAAAGATTTTCTCCCATGACTTTTCCTTCTTTGAGAGCTCCTTCTGCAATCATCTTGAGAAGCTCAACCGGATCTTCACCGCGTGGATCTTCGTCTGCAAGAATAACTGTGTCGCAGAAGCGGGCTGCAATCTGTCCCTGAAGAGGGCGTTTTGTAAGGTCGCGTTCGCCGCCGCTTCCAAAAAGGGCGAAAATACGGCCGTTGCAGCGCTTACGAAGCGGCGGGAAAATTGTCTCGAAGCTAGAAGGTGTGTGTGCGTAGTCTACAATCAGTTCAAAAGGCTGTCCTTCGTCAATTACTGTCATGCGGCCCTTGATAGGTGTAAGCTGAGGAATAAGGGCTGCCAGTTCTTCGAATGAGCGGCCTGTTACGCTGCTTACTGCAGTAATTGCTGCCATAAGGTTATAGGCGTTGAAAGCTCCTGGCAGGCTTGCCTTTACATCAAAGTGGCTGTGCTGACGTGGCTGTACCGGGTCATAATTTTCAGGATAAAGGGCGTTTTCGCCGTCGGCATCAACATCAAAATTAAGTCCGTAAGTTGCGCTTGCAATATTGCGGGCTGTCATATAACGAAGGTTGTCTGGAATAGCTGGAAGTGGAGTAGCTTCGCTTCCGCTTTCTGCTGCTGCTTTTCCTGCCTTTCCCTCTGTTGTAAAGCCGTAAACATTGTGTTTTGTTGCTTCAATAAAATACTGAGCCGAAGGATCTTCCAGATTAACAATTCCGATAGAGTTGATTTTCTGTTTTTCTCCGGCAATTGTTTTTACATGATTATGCTTGTCCAGGGCACGGAAAAGATTTGCCTTGTCTGAACGGTAGGTTTCAAAGTTCTTATGAAATTCCAGATGCTCAAGAGTTACATTCATAAATACGCCGCAGTCAAAAAGAATGTCTCCGCAGCGGTTGAGCTTGCTAGACAGTCCGTGAGAAGAGGTTTCTACAACTGCATATTTACAGCCGTTTTCAAGCATTTCATTAAGATGATGCTGGATAATCGGTGCTTCAGGTGTTGTCTGATGCTGAGGGTTAGGAAGAGCATCTCCACCAAAAGAATATTCAACTGTACTTATAAAACCAGCCTTCTGTCCGGCTGCCCGCAAAAGCTGCCAGATAAAGCTTACTGTACTAGATTTTCCTTCGGTTCCTGTAACGCCGATTACAATCAATCTTTCGCTTGGATTGTCATAAAAGCGGGCTGAAAGGGGAGCCATAGCAAAACGGGCATCTGGTACATTAATAAGGGCTGGCGCAAACTTTGGTGTCTCGTTTGAAACAGCATTGTCAATTGTGCGCTTTATGATGGCCTGTGCTACGTCCTGTTTTTGAGAAGCTGTGAGTTCACCCTGAAAAACAACGGCATTTGCACCGGCAAGGATAGCCTGTTCAATGTAATTGTTTCCGTCTGTGTGAGTTCCTGGAAGGGCAAAAAACAAAGAGTCTTTTGTAACTTCTCTTGAATCAAATACAAGGTTTGTAATCCGTATATTATTAATTTCAGATAAATCAGTTATTTTACTTCCGTCAGCTGCAACTATAGTGTTTTGAAAAGCCGGCAGAATCTGTGAAAGTTGTTTTGTCATTCTTCTATTATAACCGTTAACGAGGAAATGGAAAAGTGTTATAATACTGATATTGAGGTAACAATGTTCGAGGTACGAGTTGAAGCAGACTTTGCGGCTGCACATTTTTTAAGAGATTACAACGGTAAATGTGAGAATCTTCACGGACACAATTATAAAGTATATGCCCATGTAAAAGGTCCTGAATTAAACGAAGGCGGAATGCTGATGGATTTCAGCCAGCTGAAGGGAGCCTTGCGCCTGGTATGCAAAGAGTTAGATCACACTAACTTAAATGATATGCCAATTTTTGACCAGAATCCAAGTGCAGAGCGCATTGCCATGTATATATACAATGGAATAATTGATTTTCTGAAAAACGAAGGCCTGGATTTATCTTACAAGAAAGGTAAGAAAACTCCAGCCCTTTATGCAGTTGATGTTTTTGAAACTGAGACTTCCCGCGCCCGCTACCGGGTAGACGAATA
>SFOB01000186.1 GCA_004554075.1 Treponema sp. | reverse complement strand
TTTATAAGGCAATGTTTAAGCGGTATCCAACAGCAATTCCTCTTGTGCTGATTTATATCGTGATTTCTGTTTCGCTGCCTTTTATCAATACGCTGATTCCTGCTATGGCAATTAAAGGAATTACAAGTGGCAGCGTAAAGATATTTTTAAATTACATTGGAATTACAGTTCTTTCTATGTGTGTTTTTTCGGGCATAAAGACTTTCTGTGAAAAGAAAATGCAGATGAAGCACACTTATACCAGAGTCGGTGTTTTTATGTTTGATTTTATAAAAAAGGCTATCAACACCGATTACCTGAATATTGAACCTCAACCTAAGCAGAAAATTATGGGTAAGGGTATTCAGGGAGTAAACGGTAATTATGAAGGTGCCGAGCGGGTTTCTACGCTTACCCTTGAATTTATTATTATCATTTTAGGTGTCTTCAGTTACGGTACTGTGATTTTTATGCTGGACTGGAAGATTCTTTCAGTTACCCTCTGTATGTTTGTAATAGATGTTTTGATTCGTAATCATGCCGTTAAGTTTGGAGATTCTCACCGCGAGAGTTTTTCTGAGCCCTGGCGAAAAATGAACTACTACGAAAGAAACAGTATGAATATTAGTGCGGGGAAAGACATTAGAATTTTTGGTCTCAAAAAACTTTTTGATTATCATTTTGATTTGATGATTAATGTTTACAAAAAGTTCCGCTATCATTACCAGCTTAAATGGTATTACCCAACCTTAGCTGATACAAGCTTTAATTTTCTTCGTGACTGGCTTGCTTATACACTTTTGATTCATAAGGTTCTTACAGGGCAGATTGATGCTGCGACCTTCACAATTTATTTAGGAATTATAGCAAGCTTTTCTCAGTACATTTATGATGTCTCTATGCATTTTGCAGATCTTCGTGATGCCAGTCATCAGTTCAATGACTATCATGATTTTATGAAGCAGAAGGATGTGTTTGAACATAATGAGAATACAGACACTTTGACTTCATCCATTAACTCTGCGCAGGAACCAATTAAGGGACAGAACCTTACAGCACCTTCAATAGAGTTTCAGAATGTAAGCTTTACCTATGAGGGAAGTGAAAGACCTGTACTAACAAATGTTAGTTTTAAAATTAATGCTGACGAAAAAATTGCCTTAGTTGGAAATAATGGAGCGGGTAAGACAACTATCGTTAAACTTCTTTGCGGGCTTTATCCTCCAACCAGTGGAGAAATTCTTATTGACGGTAAAAGCATAAATGATATTGGTGTAGAAAAGTATCAGGATATGATAAGTGTTCTCTTTCAGGATACATCTCCAATTGCTCTTTCAATTGCAGAAAATGTTTGCGGCTGTGAGCCTGAAAATGCAGACCGACAAAAACTGAAGGACTGTCTTGAAAAGGCAGGCTTGCTTGAAAAGATAAACTCCCTCAGCAAAAAAGAAGAAACATATATTACACAAACTCTTGATGAAAAGGGGGTTGTTCTTTCCGGCGGTGAGACTCAAAAGCTGCTGCTCGCAAAAGCAATGTACAAGGACGGTCCAGTCTTGATTCTTGATGAACCGACAAGCGCCCTTGACCCGATTGCAGAAAGCCATATTTACGAAGAATACAATCAGATGGCTTCGAATAAAACTGCAGTTTTTATTTCCCACAGACTTGCTAGTACAAAGTTCTGTGACCGCATTTTATTCCTTGATGGTGGACGTATTGTAGAAGAGGGCAGTCACGATCAGCTTATGGAAAAGGGCGGAAAGTACAGAGAGATTTTTGATATTCAGAGTCACTACTATAAAGAATCAAAGGAAGAGGAGGCAGCAAATGAAAACTAAAGAAAGTACACGTGGAACAGTTTCAAAGGTTTTAAATCTTACCCACCGTATTGTTCCTGGATATATTACCTTTGTATTTATTGTAAGACTGATTGCTGCAGGCCAGCCTTTTGTTTCAATTTATTTTTCCAGCCTGATTCTGGATGGACTTTTCAGGCTCGATTCTTTTGAATCAATTTTCAAAAATGCAATCATAATGGTCTGTATTGATTCTGCTCTTGTACTTATCCGCTGGGCACTCGAACTGGTAAACTGGGTTAAGAAGCATGAGCTTACACAAAGAATAAACAAGATGCTCGTGGATAAAACAATGGATATCGATTTTGATATTCTTGAAAAACATGAAACTCTTGATATGTATAAAAAGGCAAAAGATGGTATGATTGCAGGTGGAGATATCCGAAGCTTTATTGATAATCTTGCAAGCCTGATTGAAAAGATTGCGACAATAATTTATTCACTTGTTCTTATTATTCCATTGTTTATTCCTCGTGCAATATCAGAGACTGGCAGCCTTGCACCTTTCGGATTTTTCTTAAACAAATGGTACAGCTTTGGCATTATGCTGCTTGTTCTTGCAGTACATGTCTTTATGTCTTACAAGACTAACAAAAAAGCCTCTCAACTTCAGATGGTCTTTTTTGAAAAAAATGTTTCTTACAACAGATATTTTACTTACTGGTTTAATTTAATTTTTGATTATTCAATCGGTAAGTATATCCGCCTTTACAAAATGCAGAAACTCATGACCAAAAGAGTTCAGGAAACAAATGATAAACTTGAAGCTGAAGGTAACGCCTGGATAAATCAGGATCTTAAGATTTCTATGGTCCCGATTCTTTCTCAATGCTTTATGCAGCTTTCAAGCTATATCTATGTTGGTCTTAAGGCAGTATTTGGTTTAATAAGTACCGGTAAATGTATTATGTATGTTTCAAGTTATACAAAACTTGTAGAAAGTATTACTGGTATTTCAAACAACTTTGTAAGCCTTAAAATGGAAAGTCAGTATCTGTCCTTCTTCTATGATTATATGAAAATCAAGAATAAGCGTTACGATGGAACAATTCCAACAGAAAAACGAGATGACAATGTTTTTGAAATTGAATTCCGTGATGTTTCCTTTAAGTATGCAAACTCTGATGTATGGGCTCTTCGTCATGTAAATCAGAAAATTACACTTGGAACAAAAAATGCAGTTGTAGGAAAAAACGGTGCAGGTAAGACAACCTTTATTAAGTTGCTTTGCCGCCTCTATGAACCAACAGAAGGACAGATACTTCTCAACGGAGTAGACATCCGTTATTACGATTACGAAGAATATGCAAAACTTTTTGCAATTGTTTTCCAGGATTTTAATCTCTTCAGTTTCCCGCTTGGAGAAAATGTTGGAAGTGGAGTTGAATACGACAGAGAGCGAGCTGTAAAGTGTCTTGAAGATGCCGGTTTTGGAGAACGTCTTGCAAAGATGGAAAAAGGTCTGGATACACCTCTTTATCAGTATGATGATGAAAACGGTGTTGAGATAAGCGGCGGTGAAGCACAGAAAATTGCAATTGCCCGTTCCCTTTATAAGGACGCACCTTTTGTAATTATGGATGAGCCTACATCCGCTCTGGACCCGGTTGCAGAATACGAAATCTACCAGCGCTTTGATCAGATGGTAGAAGGCAAGACTTCTATTTACATCAGCCACCGAATGAGCAGCTGCCGTTTCTGCGACAACATAATTGTTTTTGATGAAGGAAAAATTGTAGAGCAGGGTAACCATGACAAGCTTATGTCAAACGGCGGCTTATACAG
>SFOB01000185.1 GCA_004554075.1 Treponema sp. | reverse complement strand
TTATCGGATATCCTATTAAAGATAAGGAGTGATGATATGCGTTCATTATTAACATACTATGACAAAAAACTCCACCTTAAAACTGTATGGAATGAAGGCCATGAGGCCGCCCAGAAAGAGATTGACGAGTTAAAGAGAATTAATGATGAGTTAGAATCAGCCCTTCAGGATAAGATCGCTGAAATTGCAAAAAAAGACGCTGAGATTGCAAAACTGGACGCCGAGATTGCAAAACTGGACGCTGAAATCGCAAAAGTGGATGCTGAGATTGAAGAACTTAATCGACAGTTAGCAGAGAAGCAAGAAAATAATGATTAATTAGTCAAGGACGCTATTCCATTCATCTAAGGACAAATTTCCTATGCATAAAATTCATCACTTATATCAGCGTAAGCGATGCATTATTTTATCTATTCTATTACTCTAATTTAAAGTCCCGATAACGTCCTCATTACCAAGTCCACATCTTTGTTCTCAAGCTCCTGAATAATGTGCAGGTATGTCTTCTGTGTCGTTGTCATGCTCGCATGTCCAAGCCTTCTTGCAACACTTGCAATTGAAACACCTGCAAAAAGCAACAGTGAAGCGTGCGTGTGCCTAAGCCCATGAATTGATATATTGGAAATACCACATTCCTTACAATGTCTTGTAAGTACGTCATTTACCGTAGAATTGTAAATCTTCTCATTACCAACAAATATTGGCTTTTCATCCGGAATATTCTTCACCAGTTCTGAAAACTTCACGACTATCTGCCAATCAATCTGAATTTTCCTGACGGACGAATTATTCTTTGTGGGTAAAAAGCCCCCGTCTCCTTTGTAATCCCACGTCTTACTAATTGACAAAGTCTGCTTTGCAAAATCAAAATCACCCGGAGTGATTGCTAACGCCTCTGAAAACCTCATCCCGGTCTTCGCCACAAGCAGAATGAAGCAATCCCAGTTAGGCTCGTCCTTGATGTCTAAGTGTGCAATCAACGTGTGCAATTCAAACTGATTCAGATACTTAATCTTCTTGGCTCTCGGAGTCTTTCCCTTAATTATCGCCTTTCTCGTAGGATCTCTCCCAATCAGTCCCTCATCTACTGCATCAAGTATCGCCCCTTTAAGCTGATGATGAAAATCAAGCGTTGTCTGTCTTTCATGCTCTTTGGCGTAATCATTCAACAACTGCTGATAAGCCGTTCTTGTCAGCTTCTCAATAGTCAACCTTGGCACAAGCCGCTCGACCCACTTTTGTGTCATAAGGTATTTCGCCATCGTAGCCTCACGGATAGCACCTTTTTTATACACATCAACCCACTGTTTATAATACTCTGAGAACAGAGTTCCTTTGTTCATATCATTAAGCATAAGTACCTCCTTATAAAAAACTTACGCTGATATAAACAAGATTTATTATGCAAAAATAAGTAATAATTGCAAATTAATGACTAACGAGAGGCTTTATTTCTTCATCAAGCATCTTTCTTAATTCTGTCATCATCTTCGAGTAGAACTTAAACTTAGGTAGCGCATTTTCAGTTGACTGTTTATAACTGGTAAAATCTATTGTAGCTTTAATTGCACTCTCATTTGGTATCTCGCCATTCCGATAATGGGTTGCTGCATACATAACGTCATCCTTTGAGGCATACCATAAGACACAGAAATCGGTTATTGCTTTGTCGATACAATCATGCTTCATGTTTTCCATGATATTCATAATTGATTGTCCTATGAACTTATCTTCATTCTCTTCGATTTCGTCAATAACGCTTGTCATAAGGTCCGCAACCTTTGGATTTTCGTTACGGAGTTCATCAATATATTGTCTTACTTCTTCAATCTGTCTCTGTTTTTCTTCAGGAGTTACGTTCTCTTTATCTTCTGATGGAGTTACAATATTCTGAATAAGATTTATGATATATTCATAATCAATCCTTGTATGACTATATGCCATCAATTCATAATCTGTATCGACATCATCTATAGGAGTTGCTGGGTCCTTTGGTACATCTGGATCCTTCATTTCTTCAATAATATTTTTATAATGTCCCGCATAGTCATAATACTCTTCTTCTGTTATTCCGTACTCAGGTAGCTTTGTATCATCATAACAGGTAAATGATTTAAGCTGTGCAAACAATCTGTCGAAGCTCTGGAATAGCTTCGCAAAAACAGTCTTTTCTTTATCTGACATTCCTGGAATATCTGATGGCTTTTCAGCACAAATTCTAAGAGCCGCCAATGCCTTCTTAAATGCCGGTTCAACATCGTCCCACTCAGCCGGAAGTACATCATTTGTACCTCCTGCTGAATACAATTTAACTGCATTATCGACACTCTCTTTAAATAATTTCGGAGCCTGGAATGTAACAATTTGGCCATACGATTTATTACTGTCAAAAATACGATTTGTTCTTGAAAAAGCCTGAATCAAATCATGTGGTCCCATTGGCTGCCTGTCAATATATATCGTAGATAAGCAAGGCGCATCAAAACCAGTTAATAAACGATCTACAACAATTACTAAATCAAGCTGCTCTCTTCTACTTTTATACTTTGGATCCTTTCTTGCAAGACGTTTATTCAGATTCGCATTGTATCCCTGAATCTGAGAAACCTCATACTTCGTTCCAAACATTTTATTGTAATCATCAAGCGCACATTGCATCTTTTGCTGGTTAACCTGGGAACCTTCTTCATTTTCTGTGACAGAATATGTAATAGCGAATTTTGGGAAATCAGGAAGCACCTGCTTT
This sequence comes from Treponema sp., assembly GCA_004554075.1. Lineage (GTDB taxonomy): Bacteria > Spirochaetota > Spirochaetia > Treponematales > Treponemataceae > Treponema_D. The sequence goes on along the minus strand of SFOB01000185.1, from coordinate 894 downwards.
ATCTTCTCATCAATGACAAGTGGTGTTTCTCCATTTTTCACCCTTACTAATAAATCATAATATTTCTGCGCCATCTGTATAGAGCTTGTTGTAAGAATTGCCTCATACGTCTGACCCTTTCCGTTATTAAAGCCTAGCTTGTTATATGATTTATTAATAATAACCTCAAGAACCTTAAGCATATGCTTTTCATTGTCGTATAATGATGCATCTGTTTCATTCTCAAGATTCTTAGGACCGTTGTGCTCAACCTGAAAGCCTAATACTGCCTTGTCGTGAATGGCATTTTGTATAGTATATTTGTGAAGTACGTTTCCATACAATTCCTCTGTAGTCCTTGGCAAATCCCCCATCTGTGGATATGGATTTTCTGCAAACCTAGGAGTTCCGGTAAATCCAAACCATAATGAATTTCCAAAAAATCTTTCAAGCTCTCGTTTTGCTCTTGGAGATACTGCTCTATGACATTCATCAACAACAAATGCCAGCTTAAGACCTTTAATTTTATTATAGTCTGATGAACCCTCTTCCAATCGCTTAGTAATGAGTAAGTGAAGCTTTTGGATTGTTGTAACAATAACCTGTCTGTCTTCAGATTTAAGCTTTTTCTTTAAATCTGTAATGTTTTCAGTTTCATCAACGTCTATCAAATCATTGTTAGCATAAGCCTGAAATGCCATCGTAGTCTGAGCATCCAAATCTTTTCTGTCAATAAGAAAGATAGTTTTATCGATGGACGGAATGTCCATTAACAGGTTCCTTGTTGCTTTGTATGACGTAAGTGTCTTTCCTGAACCAGTTGTGTGCCATACAAAACCTGACTTTCCCTTCTTAGAAGCTTCCCTAATAGATTCGATAGCATGAATCTGATATGGTCTAAGCAATATTAATTGC
>SFOB01000061.1 GCA_004554075.1 Treponema sp. | reverse complement strand
TTGTTGTTTTGCGGTAAAAACATTTTATCCGATTCAAACCTCTTTTTCTATCTTAGGCTATTTTAGCCAATCCACAACTTTTGATTATAACTCATAAAATTTTGTCGTTTCTTCAATAATACAGTCTGAATTATTTTCTATAATATTAAAAACCCAATTTACAGTTTCGCTCCTATATATGCTACCTATACCATAAAGTAATTTGGTAAATGGATATAATAATTGCATGTTAGTTTTTTCTTCTGAAATTTCTAAGAAAAATGATTTATTCTCATTCTTGAATGAATGCCAGTTTTTTGCATTTTCCTTCCAACTAATAGTAGCAAATAAATAGGCATTTAATAATTTACTGGATTTATGATTAAATATTAATGCATAACTTTTTTTCCAAACTTCCCAGAAATTATCATATCTTTGTAGATTGTCTTCTGCATAGACTAAATTCTGATATAGCATTTCTAAGAAATCATCATCATTACATTGATTAAATAATTGATTCAATATATTTGGAATTTCTTTCTTAGCTGCATGTAATAAATACAATGCGAAACCTTTCGCTAATCTGTATTTATCCATATATTCCAATCGTTCTTCATTCTCTTTATCTTTATTTAAATAGAAGGTTGCTCGCGAAATAATTGTATCAAGTAAATAAGAATAAAAGTCTGTTTCCATATATATAAAAGAGAGTAAAACATGTAAAGCTGCAAAAGATAATTTCTGGATATCTAACTTTGTAATTGTAACGTCTGATTCATCTATGCATTTTGAAAAAACAACTTTATTTTCATTTAGAAATTTCTCAATTAAATCTTCTTTAGTAATTTTTTGTTGCCATAATAATTGTCTATTATTGCTTAAGATTTCTTGCCATTTTGCTTCAAGAACTATATATCCCCAAATAATCTTATTTTTTATAACATGTTCGTCAAAATATATATTTATCGAGTTTATTGCATCCTCTCGACAAGCTTTACCTGACATTCCAACTTCTTCATCTCTAAAAAGATTTAATAATAATATTCTTATAATATCCAGTTTTTCTTCTACGTCATTACTATTAAGAAATGCTTTGCCTAAAACAAAAATTGCATTTTCAGTTCCATCTGAAACCTGATAACGATACATATTACAAAATGGTAATAAAGAATATTCAATTACTATTTCATTACAATAGCGTAATTCATCTGATGTCATTTTATCTGAGAAATCTCTAATAAGACAAGATATTGCTAATACCGGTAATGCTCTATTAAATAACAAATACTCTGTATTCTTATTTTCTTCTAATGATATACATAATTCTTTTATCTTTTTTATCACATAAGTCGGATTCTCGTATTCTGAATATTTCTTCAAATTCTCAACATCATGATTCCATTGATATGTTGCCCATAATCGTAAAGAAATATATTTATCATTCAAAATTACATTTTTCTTTTCATTTTCTTTTTTATATTTTATAAGATCTTCATCTATAAAAGGCGTAAAAGATATGAATATTTTACCATTTTCATCCTTTATATCTTTTTCCATTCTCCTTGTATCCATTCTTAAAAGAGAAAATCTCCATTTTTTGTCATTTTCATTTTGTTTATCCAACAACGATAAATCCTTATAGAATTTATCCAATAAGGAGTACATTTTTACTACTCTATTTTTAAATTCTTCATCTGTTTCCGTGTCCGATAATTTAGTTAATTGCAATTTAAAAAATAATTGCTCGAGATTTGTTTTTCGCCATTTCTGTTTACAGGTCTCTAATCTTTCATTGCTGAATACGAAATCTCTTGTATCACTTGCTATTTTATAACATGTTTCTGCTTCTGGTTCTTTACAAGATCTTATTAAATCCAACAAAAAGAATTCTTTATTTCTGAACAATTCAAATGCAACTGAATAATATTTTTCTGGATAAGCTAAAACAATGCTAGCTACAATAGATGAAAGCGAAACAGACTTTGATTTCTTCAATATATATAATAAGCAGTTAGTCATTGCTTCAACATTATTATCATATTTCGCTTCATCAAGTAATTTTTTTTCAAGTGCCATATGAATAGATTGTAAAAGATATGGTTCACCTCCTTCTGTTCCTCTATGCATATTCCATAATGATGTACTTGAATATTGTTTTACAGTTTGTTCCTCTACAAATACATCTATCAAATCTGCATCGTCAAAATATTCTTTCTTTGTGGAATTGAATTTTTCTACACAATCATTGATAAAAGAAATCAAAAAATCTAAAGTAGATTTAAAATCCACTTTCAATAACCACCAAAAAGGTGTTTTAAATGCACTTGGAGGAAACGATTTCGTTGTATATTCTCGTTCAATGCCATAATAATCTTCAACTTCATCAGAACGAAAATGAAAATAATCTTGTACTTCGTCTTTTTTATCTACTTTTTTCCAAAAGAAATTGATTAATTTTAATATTTCTTTTGGAAGAGATTGATAAATAGTAGAGTATTTGTAATCTGTTAATATTGTATCAACTAATGAAACATACGGATCATTATAATTTTTCCATTGATTTTGTATTATCAAATCAAAAATAGAAATCAATTCGTTTGATATTTCAGTTGAACTATCGCATATTATTTGAAAAATTATTTGTTCTTTATCTTTATATTTATAACTTTTATTGTTTTTTTCAATCCATTCATAGAACCTTAGAGCCAACAAACCTGCATCTCTTGTTGTTTCGGAAATTTTATTATTCCGCGTCCAATCGCTTAGAACAGATAATACAAACTCAGTATTTTCAATACCTATTTCATCTAAATTGGAATGTAAAAAATGTATGAAATCCTTCCAGCCTTGTCCATTAGGTTTTAGCAGAGAATTATCTATTGTTCTCAGAGACACTGATAATCCTATTTTAGAAAGTAAATCTGTATTAAATACTTTACATGACAAACCTAATAGTTTTGCAATTCTTTGTAAATTCTTAAAATTATCAGAAAGCAATTTAGTTTTATGCAAATCAAAAAATAAATTTGCTGACGAAGAAAGCATTATAGCAATTAGAGTCTCATCCACCCAAAATGAAGCGTTATCATCTTCGAGAGCATAATTCATTGATTGTGTTATTACATCTTCATCATTACTTAAATATTTTTCAGAAAGCCAATTTCTATAGCAGCGGCGAATTGATAATGATATTCCTAAGGAATTTAAGAAATCATAATAATTCTTTGCATCATAGAATTCTTTATCTATATATTTTTCTATTGCAATTTCTTCAAATAAATCATGGGATATAAAATATTTTTCATCTTCCTTTGTGAGAACTCCAGTACTCATCATTGCGTCTAATTTCTCTTTACTTATTGCAGATGAATCAATATAAAATACACCAGATTTAGCTTTTGCAACTGAAATATTAATTAAATCAATACTTGAATTAGATATATTCATCCATACTCTTTTCTTGAAATCACTGTAGGAACAATTTTCTGAAGTTGTCGTATTTGAAAGAAATAAGTTGAGATAAAATGGATTTTGAATTAATTTCTGCAATCTTAAATCAGAAGGTAATTCTATTTTGTAATCAGTAAAACAATCTCCTAATTGTTTTTCAGTAAATTTTTCTACTGCTATTGCGTTATATGAACATTCAAATATATTACTTATCTCGAAAATTAGAGCATCCAGATATTCATTTCTTGTTGTTACTATAATTTTCCATTTTGACTTCAAAAGAAAAGTTATTAATTCTTTATAGCATTCTTTATCAGGTATATTAATTAATTTTTCTGCAGAATCTAGTACAAAAACTTTTTCAGATTCACCATTAAATAAGTCATTGATTTCTTGCTCTGTACATCCATAAAAAATATCATCAAAAGATTTTCCAATTAATTCAAAGGCTTTCAATAATAAGAATGGTCTATTAGTTTTTGATAAATAATATTGTTTTACTATTGCCGTTTTTCCACATCCACCTTCTCCATGTAATATTGTTACCTGTGAATTAGAATCCGATAATAGTTTTAATTCTTGTGTTCTATCTAAACTAATAGAAGTAGTTTTATATGGAATTGAATAATTAATATTTAAAAGTAATCGCTCTGTATGTTCTTTAAGTTTTTGAAAACAATTTGATACCTTATCATTTAATGTAAAAAAATATTTAGCTAAGTCCTCATTTTTTATACAAACATCTTCGGAATCAAAATAATTTGCATCTCTCCATTCAATGCAAATGTCTAATTCTTTACATAACTTTTCAATTGTATACAAGCCTTTCGGTTTTCGATTATTCTTTCCTTCGCCCCACAGTTGGTTTGTATAAAAATATAGTACTTTTACTTCTGAATATTTTTTCTTTAGGTTATTAATTATATCAATAATTTTATCTGTATAATGTCCTAATTTATCGGAATAATATTTTGCTTGCCATCCAATACATCTGTCTTTATAAAGAACTGGTTCTGTTTCTAATACAGATTGATTAAAATATCCAAACAATCCTTTTGATTTATCTACTTCACGACAAAAAAGCAAATATGAGAACCACTGAAAAGTATCTTCTCTATTTCCTGAGAACTTAGCATTAAAAAAATCCCAATTTGCTCTAACCATTTACAACTCCCCTCTGAACGCTCGGGCTAAGATTGTTTTTTTTAGCAGGGCAATTTGGCCTAGAACGGTTTGGACAACTTCTTTGGCACGGTATTCTTTTTCTAGTACGGTGTCTAGGATGCGGACAATTTCTTGTTGTTCAGATAGAGTTGGTAAAATAAATGGTAACTCTCGTACTCTTTGACAATTAAGTGCTTGTGGTCCAGATCCATTTCCTGCAGTTCTATTGTTTTTATATTCTTTCTGCAACCAGTACCATAAGAATTTTGGCTCTACTCGACCATGATTGATTATTATTGCAGCTATATTCTGGTTAGTTGTTGCTTCAATATTAAGTACAGAAGTTTGACCTCGAGTTTTACCTTCTCCTATCATAGCAATAAGAACAGTACCTATTGGTAATTTCTTTACCGATGAATTATTAAAGCCTTCTTCTGTTATACATTCATTCGTTGTTTCAATTATATTATTGGAAACCTCCCCCGAACTAACCCAAGGTATATCCCCATCCCAAAAAGTTGGTTTCGTTCGAGACGGAGTACTTCCATTTGTTACTATTCCAATAGCTCCAATACAACATTTCTTCCATAAAGTTCCATCTGAAAGAATATAATCAGAAGCTAGACTTTGAAAATCTTCAATGTTAGAAATATCCTTCTTAGTTAGTGATTGAACAAAATTATATATAGATTCTAATTCCGTATTCTTTTGACCACCATTTTCTTTGCGCCAGTTGGCGGTTAGTTCGCCAGTGAAGGCTTTGTGTAGAATGGCGGCTTTGCGGGTTTCGAAACTGTCTAATACTGCTTGTGTTTTTTCTTGGGCTTGGTCTAGTTTTGCGAACATTGTTTCGATGCGGTTTACGATGCGCTGTTGTTCGGCAAGAGGCGGTAATGGAAAATGTAATTGTTGTAAAGAATTAGATGATAAATGTTTTACAGTAACACTAGGAGTGGCAGCATTTATTTGCTTTAATGGTATTGGTAAATAATAATATAAAAATTTTTCATCTAAATCTTTTGAGTCTGATTCTATCTTACAAACTCGCTGATTTAATAAACCAAAATCTGATTTCCATCTTGAAATATTAAAATCACCATCCATTCCAATAAGGATTTCACCTTTTTTGATTTTATATTCAGCAGGACAATCCTCATCTGTAAAAGTTTCAGTATATCCTCGTACAACATCTCGAATTCTTATGAGAGGAAATGTTTTTTCAGATGATTTTGTAAATCGTCCAGAATCAAATGGATATCCATTGAGTATTTTTACATATTTTCCTAACTCAACAATTTTCCAGGAGGCATTTGGAATTATTGGCTCAGGTAAATCAACTTTCTTTGCCATTTCTACTTCTCCGTCTTCTGAAGTTCGCGGACAACTTCTTTGATGAGGTCGGTGGCTATTTCGAGCTGGCTGAGGCAGTTTTGGGCACTTACAATTGGCTCAGGAAGATCTTCAGGAACTATGTTATTTTCATCTTGAATAAGACCAAAAGTGAGTTCATTTCCTTTAGCAGCAATCTGTTCACGAGAAACACATGTCCAGCGTTCGTCCTTTATTGAACTGCGGTCAGCGGCTTCATAGGCTTTTATGAAGTCGGAAAAGTGTTCTTTTTTGAGCTGATTTGTCTTACCAAAACTCGGCATATTAGTTCGAAGATCATAAAACCAAACCTGTTTTGTATTATCTATATCTGTTTCTCCTCTTGTAAAAAATAGAACACTTGTCTTTACCCCCTGTGCATAGAAAATTCCGGTTGGCAGGCGAAGAATTGTATCTAAATTACATTTATTCATTAAATCAATTCGGACCTTTTCACTGTCACCACTTCCAAAAAGAACATTATCCGGAAGAACTACTGCTGCTCTTGCTTTTCCATTAGTCTTTAATGAGCGATAAATATGCTGCAAAAAACAGAGCTGTTTGTTGCTTGTGGCATAAGTGATATCTGTACGAAAGGCGCGCTTACCACTCTTTCTTATTCCGTAAGGCGGATTTGTGAGAACCACATCATAATCTTTCATTTCCATACCGATTGAACTTAAGGTATCGCCAAGTGTAATTTTGCCGTTTATGTCGTGAAGATATGCGTTCATAAGGGCAAGACGATGGGTGTCGTGTACAAGTTCTGTGCCCGTGAATGCCTGTATATCTTCAAAATCCTGCTGCTCGGTTGTACAATGAATGAGGTTGTCGTTATGGTCCAGCACATATTTGTGGGCGCTGATCATAAAGCCAAATGTTCCGCAGGCCGGGTCGTTACATTTTTCACCAAGCTGAGGTTTTACGAGCTCTGTAATTACGTCTATTAAAACTCGCGGTGTAAAATACTGTCCTGCTCCGCTCTTTTTTTCTGTAGCAATTTTTTCGAGCAGACCTTCGTAAAGATCACCGAGTCCTTCTTCTTTTGCACTAAACCAGTCGAGTGCATCTATGGACTTTATAATTTTCTCAAGATTTTTTGGTTCGTCGATTGAGGTCTGGCTGCCCGCATAAATTTCAAGTACGCGGCCACTTGTTTTTGTTCCAAGGTAGTCCAAAAGTTCTTTGTAAAAATCTTTAAGGGCGATACCATCTCTTTTAACTAATTCAGCCCAGCGGTATTTTTCTGGAATTTGTTCTTCTCCATCAGGAATTTCAGAACACATTTTTAAAAATAATATATATGTAAGTTCATTTAAATAATCCAGATATGTAGTTCCATCATCCCACAAAACATAACAAAGATTCCAGAGTTTGCTTACGATTTCTTGTGTAGTCATTTTTTAATTCTCCTATTTACTCTCATATCCCTTAGCTTCTACATATCCCAACAAATAGAGAAAAACAGGAGCTGGTATTTTGAAAATCTTTTTTCCGTTTTTATATTCATGCAAGCCAAAATCATCAATAGTTTTTGTAATAACCAGATTTGGATGCTCTGCTTGTGATAAATCAACAATTAAATCTTTTTCTGATATTGGAGAATTATCACGATATTTTACTTCTATCATTATTGGATTTGTATTCTGTGCATACTGAACAACTATATCTATTTCTTTGCCTTTATCTCCGGCGCGGTAATATCCAACTTTTGTTACTGCTTTATAATTAAAAGCCTTAACATGTTTGTATACAGCTGTTTCAGCAATGATTCCAAGTTCCAGAGCGTCGTTTGTAATATCATCTTTCATTAAGACTGCGTTTCTTAATGCGGCATCTGCAATATAAATTTTATCCTGCGATTTTAAAACCTGTTTTGGTCCCACATTTACAAGAGGACTAATATAAATAAGATTTGCTCCTTCAAGGTAGAGAACATATTTTTCTAATGTATTTCTTGTTACCTGAAGTTCCTTGCAGATTGTATTCATATTAATAATATTAGAAGAATTGTAACAAAGATATAGAAATACTTTTTCGATGTCGCCAATATTTCGAACCGGATACAATGCCGGCAAATCCCTTTTTAAAGCTTTATCTACAATGTCTTCACGCAATATTCTCTGAGCGTAAATATCATCTTTTGAAAGAGCAAGTTCCGGGAAGCCTCCTACCTGTAGATATCTTATAAAGTGTGGTTGCAAAGAAGACAGTTTATTTAATATTTCATTCTGTTTTGTTTTTTCCAGAAGATAAATTTGTGTTGGTTTGATTCCAGCAGGAAGTTCTCCCACCTCAATACCTAAAAGCTTGCAATATTCGTAGAAACTTAAGGTGGGAACAAGAATTGTTATCCATCTTCCAAGTCCGCTTTCTCTGGTTTTATCGGCGAGAATAGGACTTGCAGATCCTGTTGCCATTATTCTGATTTTTGGATTTGTGTCATAAAGAACTTTAAGCCAGGAATTCCAGTTTTCTGAATATTGAATTTCATCAAAGAAACAGTAAAGAGTTTCAGACGTAGTTATATTGCTTTTGTAAATTGCAAGGACATCTTCTATACTGCAAAGCTTTAATAACGGGTGGTCAAACGAAATGAAAACGATATCTTTTGGATTAATTCCATTTTCTATGAGCTTTGCAATCGTCTGATACATAATTGTGGTTTTTCCAGTTCGTCTTGCACCACTTAACAAAACTGTACGACGAATTTCTGCATTGTTAAAAGCATTCCAGCTTTCGTAAAAAGCAATTCGCTTCATCGGTTTGTCAAAATCTTTCTGAACAATACCGGTTTTCCACCAGGGATTATATGAATAGAGGAGATTTAAAATACTTTCTTCGGAAAAATAACTCATATTTTGCCTCCATAATTGTCAATTAATACATCTTAATGATAATATCAATAGACAAAGATTGTCAATACGTTGACAATCTTTTTAAGGATTATTATCATTATCCCATAATAAATGATAATTACGCTGCATCTTCATACAGATATTTATTCAATTCGTCAATCAATGCGCGGAGCTGGAACTTAAAGTCTTTATCTATACGCTTAAAGCCACCCTTATTGCGGAAAATAACTTCATTATCAAATACAGACTCTTCGAGTACATTTTCCTGTAAAAGATTTGCTTCTATTACATTAAGCCAGCCAAGTTCAACCGGACTAAAATTATGATTTGCCTTTAGTTTTGCAATAGCTTTTTTAATTCTATCTTCGTGACTCTGCATAGGAGAGCCGATTGCGCAGGTTCTGATTACGCTGATAATGTCTACTGTAAGGTCTGCATTTGTAACTTTGTTCCAGGCAGTGTTAAGACTTGTTAAGTCATACCCTTCATTTGCAAGAATAACTGCAAGATTTTTAAGGGCTTCACGTGTAAGTGCGGCAGGTCTGGTGCAGACAATTTTTAAGGCTTCAATCTTATTGCGGTTTTCTTTTATATAATTTGTAAATTCTTCAATATAATCTTCAGGCTGCTGTAAATTGTGTTTACCGTATCCGCGGGTTATCTGAACATCTTTGTCTTCTTTTGTGTCGATGATGATTTTACGAAGTTCCGCTTTATCATCTTCCAAAAGTTCAAAAACATTTCTGTCCTCAATAATCTGCTGTTTAGCTTCAATTGGATTTAGTTCTTCTATTTTTTTGAGATATGATTCTATGCTCGGTTCCCTGGTCAATACTTTGAAATTTGAAACAGCCTCTGGAGTAAGATTATTCTTTTTGCGGTTCACCTTTGCGAGTAATTGTTCAATCTGATATTGAATTATCTTTGGCTCTGTATCAGGAACAGAAACCATTGAGTCTATAAGTTCCGTCATTTTAATTTTTGGCTTTTGAACGACTGGCTGCATATCAATTTTATCTTTGATATGGTCATAAACTCCGGCGGGATCATATATATTAAAATGAGTTTTATTGATTTCTGGACAGCGGCGTGTAGCTCTTCCGAGCATCTGCTCAAACAAAATTCGAGACTTAATGCATCTCATAAACACAAGATTTGTGATTGAAGGAACATCAATTCCTGTTGTCAGCAAATCTACAGTTACAACGACACTTGGGAAGGCTTCGTTCTTAAACTGTTTTATGAGGTCTTCTATTTTCTTTTGATTTCCACCACCAGCACTTCCTGTAATTTTCATTACTGCCTGTTCTGGAAGTTCATTCTTTTCGCAAATCTTTTTGATAATATCAACAATCATATCTGCGTGTTCATCGTTCACTGCAAATATCAGAGTTTTTCCGTGTGTATCTGGTGCATCAAGTATAAGATATCCATTTTCAAATAGTTCAGAAAAAACAGCTTCATTAAACGGACGGGTAATAATATCTCTGTTGAATTTTTCTACATCGTAATCAACTTCATCAGGTTCTACTTCGGCCTTTACAACAGTTTTATTATTCGGGTCATATTTATCTACAATAGTTCCAACTTCAAAATGGATTCCGTTACGAGTTTTATCTGTGGAAATAATATATGGAACATCGTGGTCACAAAGATAACCTTCATAAACTGCGCGGCGATATGAATAAGTATAAACAGGTTCCCCAAAAATCTGAGTTGTCTGCAAAGCAGGAGTCGCTGTGAATCCTATTCTTACTGCATCAAAATATTCTATGATGTTTCTGTACTTACTCTGATAATCCAGCTGGTCCCTGAAGAATAATTCTTCGTCTGCCATTTCTTTATCAAGAATATAACCGCGGTGTGCTTCATCAATAATTACTAAATCAAAATCTGTTACAGCAGGCATTCTCTCGCCATCATTATAAAGAATACGCTGAACCATTCCCTGAACTGTAGAGATTTGCAGTTTTGTTTCTTTATCAATTATTTTTTCATCAAGATTTTTGATGTTGTAGATATCTGTAAGAGGCTGAAGCTGATTAAGTTTTACTTCGCTGAAAACATCAAATGCCTGCTTTCCAAGAGAGTTACGATCTACCAAAAGCAAGATTCGCTTAAAACGACCTGTCTTCAAAAAGCGGTAAATCAAAGCAAGAAAAGTTCTGGTTTTTCCGGTTCCAGTTGCCATTGCAAGAAGGATATTTCTTCTCCCCTCTTCTAGCGCTTTATCAACTGCATGAATTGCTTCTATCTGATAATCACGAAGACTCAAACCATCTTTATTTCGCAAGAAGTCATCGTCATCAAGCTCTTCGTATTCTTTTTTGAATGCTTCGGTATTACGCTCTAAAAGTTCTTCAATACCTATAGGACTCATCCATCCCTGTAATGCTTTAGGAGCTTCTGTTGGTTTTGTAAAATTAATAAACCAGATTCCAGATTTTGTTTCAAGTTGTTTGAGATAAGGACGACCATTTGTTGCAAAGGCAAAAGGAACTTTGTATTCCTTATTAACGCCCCAAGTCCCCTGCACATAATCACTATCTGAATCTTTTATAAGACTTGCATATTCTTTACACTGCCCGTCAATTACACACGGAATATCTTTATGCTCAGCTTTTGCTTCGATTACGCCAACAAGTTTTTCACCGATAAAGAGCGCATAATCTGCATAGCCATGATTGTAGATTTTAGAATCAGTTTGCCATTCTGCAATGGCCATATTATGACCTTTCTGGGGTTTCGTACCATGCAGTTTTTGATTAAGAAGATTTGTGTCGCATTCCCAGCCAACCTTCCGAAGCTGGTCATCAATAAGTTCTCGAGTTTCTGCTTCTGTAAGAGGACGCGCACGATTTGCTTTATAGGAACGATTTTTACGTTCAGAAATTAAAATTTTTGGAACTTGAGCAGCTACAGCCGAAGCCTGTTCTATAAGCTGATTTTCTGTTTCATCATCCAGTTTTTCCTGTGGAGTAAAATCAGAAGGGATCTTTATTTTTACAATGAATTTCTTTTTCGCAACTACTTTTAGTATTTCAGGAGTTACATATTCTTTGTATTCCGGATTTTTATTTGTACCATACGTTCCTGCAAACCACAAACAAAGACTATAAGCGATTGGAAGAAGTTCTCTAACTAAAACTGAAGAATCCAAATCTTCATGTACAGCCTCGTTTCCGATTTTCCTAAGACGTGTGAAAGATTTTGCAAGTAATGAATTTATAATACCACTAGATTGTAAAGTTGAAATTCGCGTAGCTTGAGGAATATCTTTTACCTCACCTGTATACTTTACAGGAAATTCTTCATATTGATATATAAGAGTTGTAATGGTTTCGCCAATTTTACGAATTTTATATAAAGCACTATTCGGATCTGTTTCACAATAGGACTCTGCTAATTTACCAAGTTTTGTGAGTACTGGAAATTCTTTTTCAAAATAATCAAAAGATGATGCCATTTACAAATACCTTACTTTTATAATAATTATACCACGCTAAATGCTTTTTATCACATAAAACAAATGTTTTTATGAATATTTTTAATTCTTTTGAGCTTATAACTTCTATATTATTCGCATATTAAGTAAAACCGTGATATAATTATTCTACTAGACATATTGTCAAGTTTGAATGGATGTAAAGCAGGGGCTTAGGGGTGCAACCCCTAGGCGAAGGGGTAGCGAAAGACCGCGAAGCGGGCTGGAGCGAGAGGGAGACTTCCCCCTCCTTACCTATAAACTAAAAGTTGGAGTACATAATGAAGATTTCACACAACGAATTTCACATCTCAAAGAAGATACGAGACCTTTGTAATTTTGACGGCGGGCTTTTTGCTTCCAGCGGAAACGTGGTTTTCGCAAACATGAAGAATGTACGCGCCTTTCAGCTTTTAATAAACAATGTGTTTGAGAGCCGTGGCGAGGAGAATAAAAAACTTTCGGCCGGACAGCTCAATGCTATGGGTCTGATTGATGAGATTCTTCATTATGTGTGTATGCTTTACCGACGCGACAAGGTGCTGACCTTTATGGACGACCTGCTGGCAACGCTTGATAAGGAGTTCGGCCGCGATGAAGTGGACGGGCTTCTGCTGGATTTTATCCGCGAGTTTCCGCCGGTTGCGGTTTATAAGGAAAAAATCAGACCGGAAGAATATCTTGCCGCCACCGAGCTGGATGCGGGTACCGGCGTTGAACGTACAAACCGTGCCCAGACTCTTGAAGAACTGATTCTCCTTCATCTTGCAAATGAAAACAAGGCCTTCCAGCCTTTTATGATTATGTTCTCCGACAAGGAGCTTGCAAAAAATAAGCTCTACGCTAAGAGCTGGAAGATCATTCAGAAATACGCTGCCGGTCAGCCGTTTTTTGGTCCTTTTAATCATGATTTGATTACCCTTCTCCGAGAGCCTCAGGTATTTGCACCGGACAGTCTGCGGGGCCAGCTTGAGTACCTTCAGAAGTACTGGGCTGATTTTCTTGGCGAGTGGCTCAAGCGCATTCTTGCCGGAATGGATACAATTTCCGAAGAAGAAAAGGCTGCCTGGCATGGCTTTGGAGGCGGCGACCTTCCGGACATGCAGCCATACAGTTTTGAAAACCTGATGAATGAATATGAACGCTTCAGCGCCGACAGCGAGTGGATGCCAAAGGTTATCCTGATTGCCAAGACTGTTCTTGTCTGGCTGGATCAGCTTACAAAGCAGTATGGCTACCCTATTACAAGACTGGACCAGATTCCGGATGCTGAACTTGATAAGCTGCGCGACGAGGGCTTTACCGGCCTCTGGCTGATTGGCCTTTGGGAACGCTCTAAGGCCAGCCGCCGCATCAAACAGATTTGCGGTAACCCTGAGGCGGCTGCATCTGCCTATTCTCTTTTTGATTATAATATTGCTTCGAATATCGGTGGCTGGGATGCGCTTGCAAATCTTCGTCAGCGCTGCTGGCAGAGGGGAATCCGTCTTGCATCTGACATGGTTCCGAACCACACGGGTATGGACGGCGACTGGGTTATCAATCACCCGGATTATTTTATTCAGCGCCGCGATAATCCTTTCCCTCAGTACACTTATAATGGAGAAAACCTTTCGCAGGATGGACGCGTTTCCCTCTTCCTGGAAGACCACTACTACAGCAAGAACGACTGTTCTGTAGTTTTCAAGCGTGTTGATAATCAGACAGGGGATACCCGCTACATCTACCACGGAAACGACGGTACAGGTCTTCCTTGGAACGACACTGCTCAGATTGACTTTTTGAATCCGACTGCCCGCGAGGCTGTTATGCAGGAGATTCTGCATGTTGCCCAGAACTTCCCTATCATCCGTTTTGATGCGGCTATGGTTCTGGCAAAGAAATCAGGAGATATTGCAACCCGCAGTGAAACAGGACTGAGCACCCAGCAGTTCAATGACGCAATTCCAAACGAGTTCTGGCGTGAAGTTGTAGACCGTGTTGCGGCAGAGTGCCCGGACACACTTCTTCTTGCAGAAGCCTTCTGGATGATGGAAGGATACTTCGTTCGTACTTTAGGTATGCACCGCGTTTATAACTCGGCCTTTATGAACATGCTCAAGAAAGAGGAAAATCAGAAATACCGTGAGACCGTAAAAAATACAATCACCTTTGATCCACAGGTTCTTAAGCGCTATGTAAACTTTATGAACAACCCGGATGAGGAAACTGCCATTGCCCAGTTCGGCGACGGCGACAAATATTTTGGTGTATGTACTCTGATGATTACAATGCCAGGCCTTCCTATGTTCGGTCACGGCCAGATTGAAGGCTTTACCGAAAAATACGGAATGGAATACACCAAGGCTTACAAGGACGAAAAGCCTAGCCAGTACCTTGTAGACCGCCACTGGCACGACATCTTCCCGCTTATGAAAAAGCGCTACCTCTTCTCCGGCGTAGACAACTTCCTTTTCTACGACCTCTGGGAAGACGGCCACGTAAACGAAAACGTATTTGCCTACTCTAACGGAGCCGATGATGAACGTGCTGTTGTTTTCTACAACAACAAATACGACCGGGCTGCCGGCTGGATTAAACAGTCAGATCCTTATGCAGTAAAGACTGGTAATGGTGATGAAGTTGTGATGAAGAGTCGCAGCATCTCCGAGGGACTTAATTTGACAGCCGAAGACGACAAGTACTGTATCTTCCAGGAGCATAGAAGCCGCCTCTGGTTTATCCGCAAGAGCAGCGAGGTTTGCGAAAAAGGTCTCTTCGTAATGCTCAACGGCTTTGAGTATCAGGTTTACCTCAATGTTCATCAGGTAAGCGACGAAGCCGATGGTCGTTACCGCATTTTGTGTGACTTCCTGGCAGGCCGTGGCTGCGAAGACATTGAAACTGCATGGCAGGAACTGATTTACAAAGACCTCTATGCTGATTTGCACGCTTATGCCGGTAAGGTTATTGCGCCTCTCTTTGAAGCCTTTGGTTATGAGAAAATAAAGGATAAGAGTGAGGCAGAAAGTGCTGAGACTGCGAACGCTGCAAAGAAATCATCAAAATCAAAGACAGCCGCTAAAAAGCCTGCTGCCCTCACCGCAAAGAAAGTTACAGACATAATGACATCCTCAAATAAAGAGCTTACAGCCTTTGTAAAAACTGCAAGCAAATTTTCAGACAAAAATGTAAAACTCGACGCCGCAAAAGAAGCAGCAGAAATTACTGCCCGCCTCAAGAAGCTGGTTGCAATCCACAATCTCAAAAAGACAAAGGCCCCTGCAGATTTACAGAAGGCTTTACTCAAGGCAGCAGACGCAAGTGCCTTTGCAGGCCTCATGGAAGTCTGCGATGCCGGCCTCGAAAAACAACTTTTGTGCTGGGCTCTCTGCGGCACACTTGCAGAAAAGGGAAGTGCTTTAGAGTTCGCCTTTGGCCGCAAGTTCAACGAATATCTTCGCGAAGAAAAACTTTCTGATAAAGACGAAAGATGGAATCTTACAAAGCTCTTTGTTCTTGCCGCAGCCACAAGTCCTGCCGCAATCAAGAAAGATTCAAAGTTGTCCGCCTTCGAAGTAACAAAGCTTATGATGCAGGGCCGCTGGTGCGGACTTTTGTCTGGAACTAACAACTTTGACAATATCCGCTGGTTCAACAAAGAACTCAGTGACGACAGTCTGAACAAAACTATCCTGTTGCTCGCTCTGGCCGGCAAAACCGCCGACTTCGCAAATATCCAGAAGTTCAACAAGCTCCTGTCTGCAGCAAAGACCAAGGCCGCTTATAAGTGCGAAAACATGCTGAAGGAGTTTGAGCCGAAGGTGCTTGCAAAGAAAACAACTAAGAAAGCTCCGGTTGCTAAGAAACCTGCGGCCACAAAGAAACCGACTGCTGCTAAGAAGCAAGCTGCAAAAGCAAAGCCTGCTGCAAAATCATCAGCAACAAAAAAGCCGGAAACCCAAAAGGCACCGGCTAAGAAGACTCAGAAAAAGTAATTCTTTATGAAGCACCAAGCCCGGCGGTATTCTTAGAAAATTCTTCAATACCCTGGGCAATATTCTGAATGCTTGCAAAAATGCCATCCTCGGAAGATGATGTTTGTGAAGTAGCCATAATACTTCCAAAGCCTCTTTCGAGAGACTTCGCATTTTCGCAGCTGACATCTATCTGTTTTGTCCCCTTCTCACTGTCCAGAATAAGGCGGTCGGATGCCAGCTGAATCTCATCAATATTGCTCTTAATCTCTTTGATACTGTCTATGATTGTATCCGAAAGACGGCGTATTTCTGTAGCAACAATATAGAAGTTCTTTCCCGCTTCACCAGAACTTGAGGCTTCAAGTTCTGCATTAAAGGCAATGATTTTTGTCTGATCGGCAACACTGTTGATTATACCAACAATATCCCAGATACCATCAATCTTTTTATTTAATTCCTTAATACCTTCGGTTGTCAGGGTGTTCATATTTCTGATTTCCTGAAGGTCGTGTACATTACTCTTTAAGGCCTCGCTACCGGAACGAACAGCTTCGGTAATACTATTAACTGCCTCGCGAATCTCCTTCTCATGATCCTGATTTGCAAGGTTCTGAACATAGTGATGACAATTCTCCCTGCGGTTAAGTCCATTAAAAATGGCAATAGCCATCTGCTTACAGCCGTTATATCCACAGGCACAACAGTCATAAAGATCTGATTTTGAATGCTTTTCCATGCTGTAGTATATCTGCTGCAGTTCTTCTTCACTTGGAATTCTGATGAACTTTCTTGTTGCCTCACTGCGGTCCTGATACTGTCGGTTGTAGATATCCGGCTTCCAGTATGCGTTTACAGTTCTCTCAAGTTTTTTGAGTGCAAAATATCCCGGTTTTCTACCGGCCGTTTTCCATTCCTTTCGCCGGTCAATGGCTCGCTGCTCAACCAGAGCTTCTGACTCATCCAGAGGAAGATCATTTATCGGAGTTCCTCCACCTCTGTTACAGCCCTTTTCGCAGTTGAGACAGTCCACAAGCTTGCAGTGGGGCTTACCGCCAGAAGACAACAATTTATCAAGACCATCCAGATATTCAAATACAGCAGGCTGCCCTTCAATCTTTCGTGTCACAGAAGAAATACCCGGAACAAACCTTTCTGCAGTACGCATAAGTCCACCAGGAGTTGAATACAAAACCGCACGCTCTGCCAGAGGATTTTCATAAGGAACTCTTGGATATTTTGAAAGGTCAATTCCATTTGATTTAATCCAGTCTTCCAGACTCTTCATTGTTACATTGTAATCACCACGACCGTTCTCATCGAACTCACGCCGCTTAGCATAACATGGTGAAATAACTGCTATCTTACAGTCATTGTATTGGGGATAGAAATGGCGGATGCATTCAACTGTGTGGGCCATAGGACTGTCAGCCTTGGCCAGATATGGAATTAAATTCGGATTATAGATTTCGATAAAACTTACCAGAGCCGGACATGGCTGAGAAATCATGATTGGTGGATCATCTCTTTTAAGTTCTTCTACATAACTTTTTGTAGTAAGCTCCGCACCAAAGCCAACATCAAAAACTGCCTTTACACCAAGAGCTTTAAGCCAGCCATTCAATTCAAGATCTCTGCCGGCAAAGTTTACAGCAACTGCCGGAGCAACAATGGCAACCATTGAAGTTCCTGTTTTCAGATCGTAGAAAAAGTCCTGGGTATCATCAATTCCTGATCTTGCTCCATGTACGCAGGCCTCTATACAAGTTCCGCAGCCAATACATAAATCATGATTTACAGATACATGATCTCCCGAACCATTGTTACACATCTTAACGGGACAAACGCTGATGCAGCGATGACAGTTACAGCATTTTTCCGGGTCTACAAAAACCACGGGGCGAAGATGCTCTGCACTTGAGTATTCATTCATAAACTACCTGATAAAAAAAAGAGTACAACACTGCAGGCCGCACTCTTTAATTATATCATGCATGAAAGAAAATGCAAAAAAAGATTTATTTATCGGAATTTAAAATCGGGCGCGCACAATGCACATTAAAGAACTCAATAAGCGGACCCATAAAAAACGCAGTAATGATAGTTCCAACACCGGCAATCGCAATAATTCCCCTTACTGCCCCGCCGGAAATCAAAAAGAGACCAACTCCCAGCAATACACAAATCACATCTGTAATAATTCTGACATACTGGAATTTTCCTTTATGCCAGGTGTTTACAATAATCAGGGCAACAGCATCGTAAGTTGAAACTCCAAGATCTGCAGTCATATAGAAGGCAGAACCAAAGCAGATAATTACAACACCAACAACAAGACAGACAATGCGAACCCACAAAGCAGGATCCACAATTACAGTCTGCAAAAACTCATAAGTAAACTGTGTGATATAACCAAGCAGGAACAAATTGATAAAGGTTGCAATTCCTATGTAGTGGCGGTCAAAAATCAGCATGAAAATAAAAAACACAGCATTCGCAATCACATAGAGAGTTCCAAACTTGATAGGGACAAGAGCATCCAGGCCTGCCATAAATGACTGAAAAGGATCTACACCAAGAGCTGCAATCTTAAAAATACCAACAGAGATTGCACAGATAATTACACCAAAAAGCGACATCAAAATGCGCTTTACAAGATTCTTCTTTTCCATGAGGCTATAATAACCAGCGGGAATGTGGCATCAAATAACAGAGATTTACAAGAATTGAACGAAACTCTACTTCCACAGTCCTTCAACAATCTTTCTGATATCTGCAGAAGCCTTTATAACCGGACGCTTCAATTCTACAGGCACAAAAGTTTCTTTGATTTCTTCCGGCATTTCTGGAGCTTCACCAATTACGTGACGGCAATAATCAGAAGAAAGAGAAGGATGATTATAAGCTGTCAGAATAAAAGCTCCATCTTCATCATAGACTTCGCTGCAGTTTTCTTTTACAACTGCATAGGCGCTGGCTGTATCCTTATCCGCAAAAATGCCATACTTCATATAAAGTTCTTTAGCTGCTGCGTCACGCTGAGCCTCACTTACATCACAAGGATAAATGAAGTTTCGCATCATCATTGCGTTCTTACCAAAGAAAGATTCAAGGCGTTCCAGGTTTGCCGGGATTGCAGGATTAGCTTCCCCGCGAGCCTTCATATCAACAAGAGAATCAAGAACAACTGGCGCTCCGTTTGCACTGCGGGCAAGAGCCGGAGTTGAAGGAACATAGAATCCGTTTACAGGAAGAGCAAAGCGCCAGCTGTAAAGACCTGCTATAAGAGAACCGTAATTTCCGGCTCCCATTGCATAATATAACTCTCCATTAAACTTGTTTTTAACCTGAGCAAAAGAATATGGATAAAAGAAAATCTGGCCGAGAAGGCGGCATACATTTGTTGTATTTGCAACAGTCAGTCCGTTTGCCTGAACAAATTCACGGTCATCAAAAACTTCAGAAATAGCAGCCTTAATTTCTGCCTCACTGCCTTCCATCTCCACCGGGTAAATGTTTCCACCGTTCCAGGCAAGGCTTTCCTCATCAAGACCACGAACAGTTCCCTTTTTGTAAACCAGAACAGCCTTAATATTTTTCTTACCCTTTAAAATGCGGGACATCAGGGCACCAAGACCGCCGTGTGTAAAATCAACAAAGACAGCCTTTCCCCCCTTGAGCTGCAGGGTTGTTTCAAGATATGAAACCAGATAAGAAACTCCGTAGTCGCGGTGACAGCCGGTAAAGCCATGATACATCTCTGTCATAAAAAGACTGCCATCCAGCTGGCGGACAACAGGCTCAACAGGGAAAGCCGCAGTAGCGATAGTTTCGCAGATAATTGGAGAAAATTCTTCGTGCATTAAAGCAGAAGTCAAAGAGCCCGCAATAGATGCAAAGGGCGTAGTTTCATCGATATAATAAATCCAGCGGCGCATATCTTCTATAGAAGATGGTACAAAAACGCCGCCATCATCAGGGATACAATCCCGAACAGCCTGAGAAAAACTCACCGTTAAATTGTTATTTCTTGTACTTGTAAACTGCATGGAATAACTTTACCTCAAAATTCGAAATATAACAACACTAGCAGGAAATAAAAAACCGTGCACATTTTCGGGCACGGTACCTTATTAAAGCCGACTGTCGGACTTGAACCAACTACCTGCACGTTACGAGGGTGCTGCTCTACCGGGTGAGCTAAGTCGGCGGATTTACTTTGGGATTTTTTTGGGGCTGGAAGAGATTTTAGAGACCGGCGCTTCTTGCTCCACCGCGGGTATCTACAGTTCGTTTCATGTCGTTGATATTAAGAACGATCATGTAGTTTTCGTAAACCTCAATCTTGCGGCGCTCAACAAACTTGTTGATTTCATCGCGGGTAACATCCGCATTTAAGCCAGCCCAGTGTGCAACATCAGAAATTGTTACATTAAAGCGTCTCTGTTTTTCAGCTTCGTTCATTACAGGATTCATTTCATCCAGAAGCATAAATACATCTGCAATGCGGGCCTGCAAATCCTTAATAACAAGAATCTTAAAGCGGCGTTTCTGGTCATAAATACGTTTACAGAAAAGCTTAAGAAGCAGCAGGGCCATCTGAGGGTTACCAGTAATCAAAAGCTCAAAGTTTTCTTTATTGAATTCAAGACACTTAACTTTTCCAGCTGCCATACAGGTTGCAGAGCGGGCTGAATTATCAAGAATTGCCATTTCACCAAAGAATTCGCCAGGTTTAAGAACATCAAGATTCTTTTTGCTGCCGTTTACACACTTTACAAGCTGTACACGACCGCTCTGAATCAGATAGAAACTGTCACCAGGTTCATATTCGGCAATGATAACTTCACCAGGTTCGTATGTTTTTGCAAAACGTTCAAAAGCAGGCAGAGAGAAAAGCTTAAGAGAAGCATTTCCACTGTCATCTTCATAATCAACAACAGCATTTCTATTAGTAGCAGCCAGCTTATCGGCATGAAGCTTTGCATCGTTATAGATTTTCTGAACTTCCGGAATCTGAGGGCTGTTAGGATAACGTTTCATGAATTTCATGTAAACATCACAGGCAGAGCGGTACTGTTCTTCATCATAAAAACTTTTTGCAACAGCAAGCATACCAGACTGCTGATCTTCCTGAATATTATTCAAGATAGATTCTGTCTTTTTATGAATCTGACGCAACTGATTAGAGAATACACGAAGCATTTTCATAATCAGAGCTTTATTGTTACTAAAGAGGATTTCAAATTCCTGAATTGTAAGAGCAACAGCAACAGTAGGAACAAGAGCAGTTGCAGTTTCTTCTCGACGGAAATGACCAAGAGCTGATTTTACACCAAAAAACTCGCCGCTTTTAACCTGTTCAGCAACCGGCTGACCAGATTCAATATCGGTACTTGTTAAAAGAACGGCTCCCTGCTGCATAATAAAAATGCGCTCGTCGTGGTCTCCCTCGAAATAGATGATAGACCCTTTTGTATATTGCATCGCTTTTGGCATACTTTTATACAACCCCTTTGAATATAGTATTCCTACTATCTATATATTCTATCATACATTTAAAAAAAATGCTATTATAATCTTATGATTGATTTACATGTCCATACAACCGCCTCTGACGGTCAGTATAAGCCGGCTGAAATTATCCAGAAAGCAGCAGAAAAAAACATCAAAGTAATTGCAATAACAGATCATGATACAACTGCAGGCCTTGAAGAAGCAAAAGAGGCCGGTAAGAAGCTTGGAATTACAGTAGTTCCAGGAATTGAAATCAATATCACTTTTCCTACAGGCGAATTTCATCTTCTTGGATTAGGACTTAAAAACCCATCAAAATCCCTTAATAATATAGTAGAAAATGTATTAAAAAATCGAACCGAACGAAATCTTCAGATTATTGAAAAAATAAATGCCGACGGTGTTCCTCTTTCACTAGCAGAACTTGAAGAAGATTTTCCAGACACAGTTATAGGACGCCCGCATTTTGCGGCAGAACTCGTAAAATATAAAGTGGTAAAAACCAGGCAGCAGGCCTTTGACCAGTATCTTGCGCGTGGCCGAAAATGGTATGTTCCCCGTGTCTGTACAAATCTTGATGAAGCTATTGTTGCAATCAGGGAAAGTGGCGGAGTTCCTGTCCTTGCCCATCCAATGTCACTTTACCTTTCCTGGGGCCGCCTCCCCGACTTCCTCACAGACTGTTACGAAAAAGGCGTTGTGGGCATAGAAGCTTTTCATCCTGGTGCCCGAGTAACAGAATGTCTTCGCCTTGAAGAATTAGGCCGAAAAATCGGCTTTGTAATTACAGCCGGCAGTGATTTTCACGGCGAAAAAATTCGGGCAGACCGCAAGCTTGGCCATACCTGCGGCGGTAAAAAAATTGATGATAAATATTACTTTGAAGAATTGCTAAGGGTTTTACCCCTTAACAGCTCCACTTGTAATTCCTGAATAAATCTGCTTTTGACAAAGTATAAACACAATAAAAGCTGGAATCATCGAAATAATTACTCCGGCACAAATCAGATTATACTTATTACCGAGCGGACCTGTAAAAGTATACAAAGAAATTGCAACCGTACGTATTTTTACATCCTGTAAATAAAGATTTGCGCAATAATACTCGTTATAACAGCTTACACCCTTCAGTATCAGACTTGTAACTGTGGCCGGTTTTAGCAAAGGAAGGATAATATTCCAGTAAATCTTAAAATACGAAGCTCCGTCTATAACGGCAGATTCATCCAGCGAAACAGAAATATTTTCCATAAACTGGATGAATATATATATAGAAATAACATCTGTTCCCATCATCATTATGATATAGCCATACAGATGATTTATTAATCCAAGTTTTCCCATTATCGAATAAACAGAAACCTGCATTGCAACACCCGGCAACAAGGTTGCAAAAAGAAATAGTCTTCGAATCAAAGTATTTCCAGGAAACTTAAATCTATTCAATATATATGCCAGCTGGGAACTTATTAAGATTGAACCACTAAGCACAAATACAAGCACAACAAAAGAATTTAAAAAGGCACGCCCCATCCCAGCAAGTGTGAATGCCTCCAAAAAATTCTTAAAATATAATAACTTTGGCAATACCATTACAGATGTAGACTGATATTCTTCTGTATTTTTAAGTGAGGTTATAATGCAGGATACCAGAGGAAGTATTGTCCAGAAGGCAAAAAAAATCAAAATAAAATATTTCAAAAAGATTTGAAGTATTGAAGCAGTTTTTACTTTTCTTGTTACCATCATAGTATATCCCCTTTTCCACTTCCTGTATCCGCATTGCGGAAAGCATACTTAAGGACAAGCTTTTGAATTATTGTCACAACAAAAATAATAAGCAGTAAGAAAACTGCCATTGCAGATGCGAGTCCAACCTTCTGACTTGTATGCGCAACCTGATCCATAATTATAAAATAGGTTCCGGTTCCGTTTGCACCTTTTGTAATTACAAACGGAGGTTCAAAAGCACTCAAAGAACCTGTAATTGAAAGAATAATATTTAATGTAACAATTGTTTTTATACTTGGAAGAATGATATGAAAAAACTGCTGAACTTTTGATGCCCCGTCTAATTCAGCAGCTTCATAAAGTTCTGAATCAACAGACATAATTGCACCTATAAAAAGCACCATATTCTGGCCTAAATATCTCCATACAGAAGTTCCTACGAGCGAAACATTATTTAATCCCTGAGTTTTGAGCCAGTATGGAAGACTTTCCACTGGAAAACCAACCCAGCTAAGCACTGTATCAAAGACAAAGCCATGAGTAAAGAAAAACTTAAATATAAAACCTATCGCAATACCATTTATAAGAAATGGAAAAAATAATATTCCCTTAAAAAGATTACCAAGTTTTGTTTTAAAACTTAAAAGTGTAGCCAGAAGTAAAGCTAAAACAAGCTGAACAACAGAACCACCCATATAATAAAGAGAAAGCTTTAGAGAATTAAAAATATCATCCCTTGTAAATAAATCTTTATAATTTTTTAGCCCTACAAAAGTACGCTCCCCTATATATTTCATCTTATAAAAGCTGTATGTTACCATTTCTCCAAAAGGAAGATACGTGAAAGTAAACAGCAAAAATAATGGAAGCGTTATAAAAGCTAAAATTATTGCCCATTTTGAATAACGAAGATTGATTTTTCTGATATTCATAAAATATATCCTTTATTAAAAAATGGCTGCGGCAGACGTGACTAAACAGCCGCAGCCAAAATACCTTTCAGTAATGTGTATTTATATAAAATGCTTAATATTTGATTTCAACACCTTCACTTGTCTGTGCCTTAAACCAGGCAGCATTCCATTCTTCCATGATTGCGTCAAAACTTTTTGTACCATTTGCAGCATGTTCAATTATCTGCTGTACTTTAAGATTTCCACCTGCATTTATATTAAGTTCTGATTCAGAATTAAGTGCATTGAACAAATCTGATTCGCCGGCTGCAGCAGGATTATCAGAAACAAATGCAACATTATTCTCTGAGAAAGCAGCATAAGCTGCCGGATAATTATTATCTTCTG
Organism: Treponema sp.; assembly: GCA_004554075.1. GTDB lineage: Bacteria > Spirochaetota > Spirochaetia > Treponematales > Treponemataceae > Treponema_D. The sequence goes on along the minus strand of SFOB01000061.1, from coordinate 590 downwards.
CGGAAATTGGAATTCCACCTTCGTTATATGCAAAGCCAGATTTTTCTGTAAACCATTTTACAAAAATCATAGCAGCATTTTTATTAGTTTCTGAAGCCTTTGCATTAATTCCAAAACAATAATCTGGACCTGCAGAAGCATACTGTTTACCATTAATAGTAATAGGGAAAGACATATAACCAATATCATCTGGATTAGGACCAGCACCCTGCATCTGTGTAAATGCCCATGATCCAAGAACCATTGTTCCAATTTCACCGCGATTAATCATACCTTTACAGCCTTCCCAGTCTGTTGTTGTATAGTCATCTTCGATAAGCTTGTTTGCAGCAGCATCATAGAGAACCTTATAAACTGCATAAGCGTGTGTTCCATCGTTGTAATTCTTAAATGGATTTTTTGTATGAAGAAGAACATTATTCATGTAATCTGCATCACCTGTTGCAGAACCACCAAGATATGCATCCCAGGCACCCATTGTCCAGCCAGCTGCATAATTTGTATACAGAGGAATTGCATTTGTTTTTTCTTTGATGAGTTTTAATGCCTGGATAAACTCATCTGTTGTTTTTGGCAGCTTTGTAATTCCA